>JBAZUP010000008.1:0-2739 GCA_041661385.1 Patescibacteria group bacterium | reverse complement strand
GATAAAAGGGCGATGCGGGGCGGGGTTTTCGTGACCCGCTAGCAAGCGGGGCGCGATTCAGGCGGGGCGGAACGCCGAACCATCCCATCAAGAAAATGCGTCCGAACTTTTGCATAAAAACAGCTCAAACAAACAGAACGGCATTCGATGCCGTTTTGTTGTATTTGATTATTGAACTGTCCAAGGAAGGCTGAGATTTTTTGTGAAAAACAAATGTAATGTTATGATGATATATCAAACAAAAATATAATAAAATTATGAGCAAATCAGTAGTTTTTATAATTATTGTTACAGCAATTGTTGCGGTAGCCGCTATCGGATGGTATTATTTGTCAAATATTCAAAACAAAGAATTTAACCAAGGAAACATAAAAAATAAAATCGGCACAGTAGAAACCGATCAGGAGATCCCTGTAAACAATGGAGGCCCGCAAGGCGCGGCCGAAAATCAGATAAACAACATTAAGGATAAATCCGTACCGCAGACTCCAGAAATGCCTGAGCCGTTGCCCGTGCCCGATAATGGCCAGATTCAATATAATACTCCGCAGGGCGCGATTGATGCATCCCAAATTAAAGAAGAAGACCCGCGGCCAGTTGCCCAGACATACAGTTATATTACAACTTGTAATCAAGCTTGTACTGTTATTGGTTATAATGCCGGTTATTGCGGTAACTGGATAGAAAACAGCGATAACACAATATCGGAATGTGCTAATCGGCAGGAATTTCCTTTTTCCCAAGATTATTATGACGGCATGAAATTAAAAGATTGCCAGTTTACAGGCGACATTTACGCAAAAAAGAAAACAATCTGCTGTTGTAAGGGCGAGCCTCAAAACCCAACCGATTGCCCTGTTATCCAATGGCCAAACGTGCCCATGGCCTGCGTTGAGCAGCCCGGATATCTAAAAAATCCCCAAACTGGTACTTGTTGCTGGTATCGAGCGACTTGTTACGGACCTAATGATAACGGGTGGACAGAATATAGAACTAAGGCTGAGTGTTTGGCCAAATAGTATTTTTTAATAAATATCCGCAAACGTGCCACTGCTTTGCGGGTTTTGATTAAAGCAAAATATATTAGGGCAAGATGGACAGTATGCAGTATGCGCTAAAGAATGCGGCCACACTCGATATAATGCCGCGACATTTTTTTATGGAATAGAGCCAAGATTTATCAATTTTTTTGATTCTTGGTTCTTAATTATTCCTTGGTTCGAGATTGCGCTATACTGCCGCGTTTTTTTATATGTAAGAAATTAGTTTTTTAAATCAAAAATACTGCCGCTGACCAATTTTCATCGGTTAACGACAGGTAGAAGCTTGCTAATCTTGGAAGTTAAGTCTTTAGACCCCAAAAGAAATCCTCGGGCATTAAATATTGATTTACCCCCCAAGTAAATTAATGCGCCGCCAGCTTCTTCAACGATGATTTTTCCAGACGCGATGTCCCATGGCTTTGGCCCATATTCGATATAGGCATCAAAGCGGCCGCTGGCAACATATACGGTTTCGAGAACCGCCGAACTAATGTTTATAACTCGAGCGCCGTTTTGGTGGAATATTTTGTTTAACGGATTGACCCGATCAAAATTTTCTGGCTCATATGGACAGCCGGTGTTTATCAACGCGCCAAAAAGTTCCTTTTGGCCGCTAACAAAAATCCTTTCACCGTTAAGAAACGCGCCCTGTCCTAGCGAACCGCAAAAAAGTTCATTCCTTGAGGGATCAAACACCGCGCCACAAACCACTTCCCCCTTTTCCATATAAGCGATAGCAATCGCAAACAGGGGTACCTTGTGCGCGAAGTTTGTAGTTCCGTCTATTGGATCAACAATCCACAGATGAGGTTCTTTTTCGGGTTCCTTGATTTTATCTAAGGTTTCCTCAGACAAGATCTTGTGGCCGGGATATTTCGCGGAGATTGTTTCAATCGCGATTCTTTCGCTATCCAAATCAGCGGCAGTGGCAAAATTACCTCCACTTTCTTTTTTGATAATAACTGTACGGGCGGTTTCCAAGGCAACTTTGCCCATTCGACGCGCCAAATCAATGGCGAAATCAAGCTTTTCCATATTTGCATTTTTCATAATATACTGCATGTATGCTGCATCAATTAAAACACATTAATTTTATAACATCAACATTATTTTAAATGGGTTTCTACCAAGATAGTTTCTGCGGGGTAACAATTTAATGAGTTTTTATAAATTTCCGGAGAGAAAGGGCGAGGTTCTGGCCGACTAAACGTTTTGTCGGTTTAGAAGCATCTAAAAGCGCATAAAAGAACTTGAGAAGTGTTGAAAATTACTGCCAAGCTGATGCTATTTCAAACAAAGCAGGGTCCGGTTGTTCCTGGGAAGAGGTTCTAACGCGGGACATTATCCCGCTCAAATGCAGAAGCCGCCGAGGCGGTTTTTTTGTTATTTACTCGTCAGAATACCTCGGGGTTCTGCTCCGAGGCAGTTTATTTTGCTGCGAAAGTGAAAAATTTGGTTGAGCGAGGTGAAATTGAGCTTTTCTTAATTTTTGAGTCAGATTGGCTGGCTGTAGCCGTATAATTGTGCAAAACATTATTGCTCGTTTGAGCTCAAACAAGATATAATAAATTAAGTATTTCACTTTCGCAAAACCGTAAAAAATGGAGCAAGAAAATCCACGTTTAAAACAAGAGACGCGGATAAAAATGGTTGGCATGGCGCTGATTGTTTTTGGTTTGATATTGCCGCTGATAAG
>JBAZUP010000007.1:0-3011 GCA_041661385.1 Patescibacteria group bacterium | reverse complement strand
ACATTAATCAAACCAGGAATTGTAATAAGTTCGGAAATTCCCTGAACACCATTTTTCAAAACTTCATCACAAGTCATGAACGCGTCCAAAAGAGACGTTTTTTTATCAATAATTTGTAAAAGTCTGTCGTTGGGAATAGTAATTAAGGTATCAACCTTATCTTCAAGTTCTTCAAGCGCCCGATCGGCAATGGTCCGTCGCTGCGCTCCTTCAAAAGAAAAAGGCTTAGTCACAACTCCCACGGTTAAAGCTCCCTGGTCGCGCGCAAGCTGGGCAACAATCGGCGCCGCGCCCGATCCCGTGCCTCCGCCTAAACCGCAGGTCACGAAAACCATGTCCGCGCCTTTTAGGGCGTCTCTGATTTCATTTTGACTTTCTTCGGCAGCGCGCCGGCCAACTTCCGGATCCATGCCTGCCCCCAAACCGCGCGTAATAGTTTTGCCAATATGCAATCTTATGGGCGCCTCTGAATAATGAAGTGCTTGAACATCTGTATTGGCGGCGATAAACTCAACACCTCTTATTTTCGCCTTAACCATACGATTCACCGCCGACCCACCCGATCCACCGACACCAACAACTTTAATCTTGGCAAAAGTTTCAATTTCTGGTTTTATTTCTGGCATAAAATTGGATTATAGATTATAGATTATAGATTTCGAACGTTTCATCTTTTACTTTAAATCTACAATCTATAATCTGAAATCTATTATGGCATCAAAGATTTAAACCATTTTTTAACTTGGCTTGTAACCTTATCAATACTTTTGAAACGAGAAGTGAAGCCGTTACTTCTTTCATCATATACCGCATTTCCCCAAAGAACCAGCCCCAGGGCCGGCACAAACGATACATCATTAACTTTGTCAACCACGCTGGTAACATTTTGAGGATATCCTAAAGAAACCGGCAAACGCAATTTTCTTTTCGCAACATCTAGGATTCCTTGAAGCTTAGCCGTTGAACCAATAAGCACTACTCCCGAGGGCAGTAGGCCGCTGCGTCCGATTTTTTTCAATTCATCGTCAATTTTTTCAAAAATTTCTTCAACTCTGGCTTCAATAATTTCCGCGATATATTTTTTAGAAATTAAAGTGCTTTCCCCCGGCTCATAATCACCAAGATTAATCTCATCCTTTTTACTGATGTCTTTTGGTAGAGCTGTACCGTGTTCCAATTTTATTTTTTCCGCGGCATCAAGCGACGTACGAAGACCGATCGCGACGTCCGACGTAATATGATCGCCACCAATCGGCAAAAAGGCCGTGTGCATAACATCGCCACCCTCAAAAACCGCGAGTTCGGTAGACGTACGCCCGATATTGGCTACGGCCACACCCAGTTCTTTCTGGCGCGGACTTGTAACCGCCTCGGATGCGGCGAGAATAGAAAAGACAACGTCTTCAATATCAACGCCAGTTCGGTAAATACACTTTGTTAAATTTTTTATATGCGAACTCAATCCTTGAATAATCTGCGTTTCCACTTCAAGTCTTACTCCGCTCATACCCAGCGGATCGCGAATATTAACTTGGCTGTCAATAGAAAAAGTCCGCGGGATGACATGTAAAATTTCAAAGTTGGGAGGAGTGGCCACGGCGCGCGAAGCTTCAATTGATCTCTCCACATCGCCATCATCAATTTCCCCGTTAGGTTTTGCCACGGCGACAACCCCTTTGCTTTTTTGAAAAATAATATGATCACCGGAAATGCCAACCCAAACCCTATCAACGGGCACCCCCGTGACTCTTTCAGCCGCTTCAAAAGCCGCCGCAATACTCGAGGTAGCATTTTCAACGCTCATAACCGTACCACGAGACATTCCTTCTGACGGGACTTCTATCGCAGCCAAAATTTTTGGTGCTCCTGCCTCATCTCGCTGTCCCACGACTACTCGCGCGGCAGTTGAGCCGAGGTCTAAGCCGGTGATTATTTCACTTCTCATAAATTAACCTTATATAATCTCTGTCCGGTAAGTCTTATATTATAAATAATCTAAAAACTTTTTGCAACAAAATTAAATTACCTGATTTTATTTTGTCAAATTTTTTAAAATTTAGCCCAATAAACCATTCAAAAAATCCAACAAATACGGCCCTAAAATCAAAACCCCAATTAAGATCGCTCCAAGCGAAGAAAGCAAAACTACCGCGGCCATAATATCCTTGACCGTCTCAACATAAGGATGCATTCTTGGTTTTAAGACATCCACTACTCTTTCAAAAACGCTGTTTATTAACTCTAACACTAAAACCATCATAATGACAAGCAAAAGAGCTACCGCTTCCCAAACTTTAACATTGAAAAATAAAGCTAAAATTAAAACTAAAAACCCCATCGCTACTTGAATGCGAAAACTCTGTTCTTCCTTCAAAACCCTGAACAATCCCCTGCCGGCGTAACGGAAACTTTTGATTAAACGACTCAAGCTAAACATTGTCGCACTGTTACATTGCTACACCGTTAAATTGACAACAATTTAACCATTTAACAATTTAACCATTTTATTTTGTAAATCTTCCATTACTTTAGCCTCTTTCAAATTCTTCTCGTGATCATACCCCGCCAAATGCAGCGCCCCGTGGATTAATAACATTTTTATCTCTTCCAACACGCGATGCCCTCGCTCCCCCGCCTGTTTTGCCGCCTGCGGGTAGCAAATAATTATTTCTCCAATCAACGACGTTTTTCTTTTTTTATCGGGGGCTTGATATACAAAACTTAAAACATCTGTCACACAATCTTTTCCCCGGTAGGCGCGGTTTAATTTTTTTATATCTTCTCCGCCCACGACAGCAATCGAAACTTCCGCATTTTTTATTCCAACCGTTCCCAGTGTCCGTGCAATAATTTTATTCAGCCATTTTTCATTATTTTTTTTGCCGACTCGCTGATTTATTTCAATCTTAATCATTTCCGCATCCTTAAAAACTTTACAAACTTAACTTAAAACTTTTTATCATCATTTCAAAAGTGCTTTCATAATTTAATTCCGTTTTACTCCCGACACC
>JBAZUP010000006.1:0-3297 GCA_041661385.1 Patescibacteria group bacterium | reverse complement strand
CGACCCCGACGGAAGCGGGAATTTGACGCGCGGGAATTTCAATTCCCAACGCCGCCAAAGTGAGCATTTTTTCAAACCCTTGCGGATATTTTTTCTCGAGGGCAACAACAGCAATCGAACCGTCTTTGGGAAGCACCCGACGAATCGCGCGCAAAACATCGGGAGTATTGCTCTCAAGGGCAATAACCGCTTTTTCCGCTCCGGTCGTTTTCATAACAATGGTAATACCAATCAAAAGTTCCGAAATCGACTCAAGCATCACGCGATGGTCGGTTGTTAAAAATGGTTCACATTCGCAACCATTAGCGATAATGGTATGAATCGAATATTCCGCCGGAGGATTTGCTTTCACGTGTGTCGGAAAACCGGCACCGCCCAAGCCAACCATTCCGGTCGCTTGAATCGCTTTCCATAATTCTTCCCGAGACATTGCATCAATATTTTGCTCACCGCCCGACACAACGCTTTGCACCGAAGTCGGTGACGTCGTTATGGTAATTGAATGTGACAAAAATCCATCAGCATCAAGAGAAAAACCAATCGTTTTCACCTTGCCGGTGACGCTTGCATGAACCGGAACAGACATATACCCGTTCGCTTCCGCAATTTTTTGCCCGCGAAAAACTTCATCGCCAACATTCACGCACGGAACCGAATTTTTTCCAAAAAGCAACGTTACTTCCGGTGGAAAAGGAATTCTTCGCGTTTCTTTCTCTCCAGTATCTTTGTTTTCCTTCGGATGAATCCCTCGAGGAAACGTTTTTTTCTTCCAAAGTGGAAAAAATTTCATAATGAATCTCCAGTAAAAATAAATGTAAAAATACAATAGTACTGAAGTTACTCTATATCACAATTTTAATTTTGTCAATTTTTGATTTCTCACGCGATATATGCTACAATAACATTATCCAAATTTTGGGAGCTTAGTTAAATGGTATAACAGTGGTCTCCAAAACCACTATCATGGGTTCGATTCCTATAGCTCCCGCCTTTGCCGCGCCATAGCCCGTTCGGGGCGGAGGCGGGATTCGTCACAATAAACCACCATTCGTGATTACTCAAAGTTCGTAGGCACGGCTACGGCGCGGCAAAGCCCGCCACAAGAACAACCCATTGTGATTATGTAAAATTCTCAGGCACGGCTACGACACGGCAAGGCCCGATCAAAAAACAAACCAATGTACTATATCTACAGTTTAAAATGTAAAGATGGTTTTTATGTTGGTTGTACAGATAATTTAAAAGAGCGAATCGAAAGACATACAAAAGGTCATGTTCCAGCAACAGCAAATCGTTTGCCGATAAAATTAAATTTTTATATCGCAATCAGCGACAAATATAAAGCATTTGAATTTGAAAAATACTTAAAATCAGGTTCGGGAAGAAATTTTATTAAAAGGCATTTTACCACACCTTAAAAAATAAATAACCTAATTTATATGGAAAAACAAGATAAATTCTGGATATGGTTAGTATTTTTTATTAGCATCGGAGCTTATGTACCGCTCCTTATCGGCGGATGGAAACATCCCGTTGAAATAAATATTGCAACATACAGTTTATTTGCCATTATTACCGCAATGATGTTTTATGCAGCGAAAATTCAAGGTTTTAACGGTTGGCGTTTGCCACTTGGTTGGTGTATTGGAAATATCCTCATGCTTGGTATGGCGTTTGTATTTTTAGATGGCTGGACTTTTAATATCGGATCGCAAGAAATTATAGCTCTTTATGGATTAGCTGTAGTGTTGTCACGATGGCGCAAATACAAAATAAGTGGAACCCGCGAATTCTTTTTCTCGGTGCAATTTTGATTGATATTGCTTCTTTTTATCCGCTGGTAAAGCAGTATCTTATGCCCCACGAGTCACCAACGGTATGGATGCTTGTCGGTTGGTTCATGGCGCTTCTCGGTCCTGTATTTTCAATGATATTTGTTGAGAAAATATTATCAAAACTCGTAATAAAACGAGAACAATATAAAGAACTTTATCAAAAAGAAAAAAACATTCTTCTTATTCTAGAAGAATCAGGCGCATCGCTTGAAAACGCAATTTTATATCTTGCTACATTTCTAATGATGATAAGGTAATGATTAAAAATCACTTGGGGGTTTAACCCCCAAGTGATTTGTTTTTTTACTCTTCTTTTATTTCCGTTAATTGTTCGTAAGTTTTTGGTCCGTGTTCTTTGAAATTCGGGTGACTTTGTCCTACTAAATATAGAGGACCTTGTTTACGATACTTATAAAAATCTTCACGATTTCTCAACATTCTTACTTCCACTCGTTCTTCACCACGTGATGTACCTAAAACTTGGTAACCGCAACCCCAACCTTCTTCTTCGGCTCCGCAATCGACACAAATGCGACGAGGTGAAAACGAATCGATGTAATGGTGTTCTTCATACTCACATTCAGCGACAAACAAATGCTTGCATTGTAATCTTAATTCACGCAGTAAAACATTTCTTTCTTTAATAAGTTTACCAATATGTGCCTGTTTATTTTTTAATTTCTTTTCTATTTTGTTTACCACAAAATACCTCCATCATTAAAATGAACGAACCGTCATTACTTTAGCAAAATTTCATCGTGTTGTCTAATCTTCACTGCTTGGTTTATCCAATGTCAACGGTTCAACCCCCGTTCCGTTCCCTGTTATTTTTATGACGTCTTTGTCGATTTTGTGGAGTTCTTTTGAACCGCTGTTATAATGTCCGACAACCGTACCGAGGGAATTTCCGAGTTTTTTGTAATATTCATCGTAGGCTTTCAGGTGTTTTCCGAGTTCCTCCACGCGCTTGGAAATGTCTCTGGCGCTCTCTTCTATTTTGAAGGCGCGAAAACCATACAAGACCGAGCTTAAATAAGCGGAAAATGTTGTGGGCGAAACAATGATGACGTGTTTGTCTTTGTAGGCGTAATCAATCAGACTTCGGGTGTTAGATTTTATTGCACCGACTTCGTTGACGAGTAAATCGTAATAAATACCTTCGGCGGGAATATACATCATCGCAAAAGGTAAAGTACCTTCGGTCGGGCGAATATATTTTGCGGTTTCGTCGATTCGTTTTTTCAAGTCGACAATAAAATCTTTTTCAATCTCCGCTTTTTTGGCGGGATTCGTTTCGTTGATTATTCTGTTATAATTATCGAGCGAGAATTTCGCGTCAATCGGAATCATGCCGTCTTTTGTTTTTATGACCGCGTCCACTTTATCGTTATCATCAAAAGGATACTGCAACTGATACGCGTCGGGTGGTAACACATTTCCCAAAATCAATTCCAAACTCGCC
>JBAZUP010000005.1:0-22347 GCA_041661385.1 Patescibacteria group bacterium | reverse complement strand
AAGTTTGGTTGGGAGTAAGATTCTGAAGATTAACGGAGTGCTGAGTGGTGAGAGTGGCGTCGAGTGTTGTTGAACTACCATAACCGACAGTGAGGCCGTAATTAATTTGTGAGTTTGCGAGTTCATTTGTCGACCAGCTGATTGCGGCAGTGGTGGTGTTTACGGCGGCGATGGCGTTGTTGATGACGGGAGCCGTAATATCATTCGTGGTATTAAAACTATAATACAAAGCAACACCATTAAATACGCGCTGATCATAAACAACATTGCCAGTATTATCTATTGAACGGACATAAAAACAATAGGCAGTTCCCGGAGTTAGATTACTAATTGTCAGCGAATGAGTAGTCGTATAATTTGATAAATCAGAAACATTGTCCGGCAGTGAACAATCGGCACTGGTACTATAAAAAATAGTCGAATTCGCAGACATGTTTGTTTGCCAAACAACTGTCGCGGAAGTATTTAAAGCAACTGGAGTTGGACCGGCAGTAATAGTAGGTCCTGGGGTGGTAGAGAAAACATAACCCGAGCCGCCATTATTATCAGTAGTCGCTACATTATCTACATTCGCAGATCTAACTTGAAAATAATAAGTTGTATTTGGAACGAGGCCGGCGATAATTACTCGGTGCCCGCCAATCGGTGTTGACGAATTAATCACCATACTTGCGACTGTGACATTATTCGAAAACTGACCAACATTCGCGGAGTACTGAATGGTTGAGTTGGAAAGAATATCGGTATCCCAAGTAATATCAATTGATGAAGCCGTCACGGTCGATGTCGTGATACCAGAAATAGTCGGAGCCGGTGTCAAGCCGCCGCCGCCCTCACCCGGATCCACCGAAGCATTTGGTTTGCCGCCAACAATTTCAGATGGAAAAGAGGAATTGCCATTGGTATCTTCGGTGACAATGCGATAATAATACTGCTGATTTTGAGTTAACAACCGATCCATATAATAGTTTACCGATCGATCATTCAAAGAATTTAATAGCGACCAATTTATACCGTCTGTGGAACGATAAATTCTATAAAAAGCAAAATCATTATTTGGCGAAGCCACAATTTTCCAGGCGGTAAACAATTGGTATTCGGCAGGCGTGGAAATAATATTTGAAACATCTTGAATCATGGTTGAAGTTGGCGTCTCGGGTGTCGTTCTTTGGTAAACAGTCGAGGTGTTGCTTACCGCATCCATAAACTCCGCATAAACCGTTGCTGGATTCCCTGTTAGAGAAAGCGTCGCTGAAGTAGTTGCCGTGGTGAGATTCTGCCAAACCGCTCCGGAAAAACTGCTGTTTTGCGAAACACGATATTGAATTGCCAAATCATCGGTAGCGCCGACGGTAACAACCGCTGGAGTAACTGAAGCATCCACTTTGAGAAGGGGCGAAGCGGGCGGTTTGGTATCTAGAACAAATGGCGCAGAAAATTCTGAGCCTTGTCGATTGGCTCCTTCGTTGTCATCAGCAATAACTTTTATGAGCGCTGTTCCATCATAAATATTTGCCGTAACATTATCATTGTTTGGTGTCCAAGTTGCGGTATAGGTTGAAGTCACAGACGAATCTGCCTTCAAAGTTAAATCACTCGCAGGAAACGCAACAATCGAAGAACAACTACTTTGATTTCCGGAGGCGCAATATTGAAAACTAGGTTGAAACTGATTTGGGTTAACACCATTTACATCACTTGTATCACTGTCGCTCACTTCGTAGCTAATCGTGACGGTGCCATCATTATTTTGTGAAGCCGAAAGCACCCGGACCACTGGCGCAGCATTAATTACAAACTGTATTCGACTCTCACTATAAGTCGGCGTGTAGGTACCGTTTGAAGTTAAAGCTACTTTGTATTGGAAATACCGATCGTCGCCGCCGCTTTTTAAGGCGGACGCTAAAACTGAATTGGGACAGCTGACTGACACGGTAGATTTTGTACAGCCGGCGGTGGCGCTTGAATAATCATACCAAGCCGATGCGCCGGTCATCGAAATATTGTTTGCGGTACGAACCGAAGTGCTGACCGTAGTACCAGCCGGCAAAGTCGGATCTTCATCCCAATTTACCGAACCCATTACACTAGAAGAATCACCGCTATCAAACGGTACCGAGGTGAGGATTGCGGAAGTGTTGTATTTATAATATCCAAAAGTAACACTGTCCAGCGAAGGAGTTACGGAGTTATCAGAAGTTGAAAGTGACGCTTGATATTGAACATAGCGATGATGAGGAGAAACACAACCACCAGCCGTAATTGAACCGCCGTTCGCAATATTTGTACAACTAGCAAAAGCCGTGGCGCCGGTCATGGCGGCATTGTCGGCTGAGCGAACCTTCATGGTTATGGTTTGCCCACCCGTTTCTGCCCAAGTTAAATTCTGCCAATTATCTACGCCAGTGGTGAGGTCAATTGCGCCGGAAGTATATGTGCCGCTTAAATAAAATACTTGCGCCCCCAATAAAGAAAATGGCGTGCTATCTGTTTGCATGACCTGAACTGGAGTCGAACGATTAGTAGCCGTTTTATCACCTAACTGGAAAGACTCATTACGCCCCCATGCCCAAACCGTGCCGTCTGGCTTAGATGCAAGAGAGTGGGATAAGCCGGCGGATATTGAACTAACACCGGTAAGATTGCCCGTGCCACCAACGCCAAGAACTTGGATAGGAGTGTTATATTGTGTAGTATTATTGATTCCAAGTTGACCATAGAAATTATTCCCCCACGCCCAGACCGTATCATCGGATTTAAGAGCAATACTGTGAATTGAATTGATAGAGCTCGTACTAACATTCGATAAGTAACCTACACCACCAGTGCCTAGCACTTGGTTTGGTGTAGTTTTTGCTATTACATCATTCATTCCCAGTTGACCGTTTGCATTTGAACCCCACGCCCAAACTGTGCCGTCGGATTTAATTGCAAAAACTGAACCGTTACCACTAAAAATTGCGCCAATACCAGTAAGATAACCGGTTCCGTTTAGACCCTTTACTTGAACTGGAAGATGGTGATCTGCAAGTATGTCACAAGTATAAGGCCCATCTCCATCATCGCAGCCATTTACAACCGTTTCAATGCCAATTCCGAGTTGTCCAACTCCTTGCGAACCCCACGCCCAAACTGTGCCGTCGGATTTTAGGGCATAAGAACTAGCCAGACCAGCAGATATGGCGATAATACCTGTCAGAAATCCAGTTCCACTACTATCTAGAACCTGGACTGGCGAATTTCGCAGTGTTACAGTATTGTCACCAATTTCTCCGTTATAATTTAAACCCCACGCCCAAACTGTGCCGTCGGATTTTAGGGCAAGAGCATTCTGCGAACCGGCGGATACTGCGATAATACCCGTGAGGTTTGAAACTTGCACTGGTATCAGAGAATATATTGACGAGCCTAATGGGAGATTACCAAGCGCACCCTTTGCGCCATTAGGCAAACTATTACTTCCCCACCCCCAGACCGTGCCGTCGGATTTTAGGGCAAAGGTATGACTAGCATTACTAGTAATAGAAATTATTCCTGTTAAATACCCGACATCATTTGGGCCATGAACCTGACGCGGAGTGCTAGTTCCGGCAACTGCAGAATTAATTCCCATCTGACCACTGCTATTTGCACCCCAACCCCAGACCGTGCCGTCGGATTTTAAACCCATAGAATATCCATTATCCCCGCTTACCATCATCGGTCCATTGGGAGAAGATAAACCTAGTTGAATCGCGGCACTGTCTCCAGAACCAGAAACATTGGTCTGCGAAAAACTGGCGGCTGGACCACCCGCCGCAGTGCCATTAAAATCTGTATCACTGGTTGAAGTTGTATAAAAAGTCGAAGTGGTAAGTTGTAAATCTAATCCGCTATTTACAACTTGTAAATTGGCATCTTTGGAATTATATACCGTATAGCTACTATCATTAGTTGGGTGTACTGCTGTCGCGGCAACATTTGCCCCGCCCGCCCAACTGGTTTGGGTGAAAGTGTAGGTCGCTCCTAGTACACTATTTCCATTTGGAGAAAAAATCTGAACTAACAATACTATAACCAAAACTCCGGCCAGGACTGGTCGTAATGTTTTTTTCCAATTCACAATTCTAAACGAACGAGTAAACCTAGTTAATTTTTTTAAGAAATATTTTGTGAATTTTAGACGACGCGAAGTGAAAGCACGTAGTGTGACGGTTTTATTTATTGTAACGTTTTTATTTATTATTTTAACCTGCTCTTTTTGCGCTTCAACCGGAAGAAGGTAGGCACTGGAAGAAGCTCGCTTTTCTTCGGTTAAAAGACTTGATTTTGAAAATACAGAAACAAAAAACTGAGGTAGATTATAAAAAAATTTCCTCACTTTACGACGGGAGATCTTCACCATAAGTTATTCCCTTTTTGGATTACCAAATCCGTGGCTCTATTATAACAAAAAATGAGCCTTTCTCCTATGTGGATAAGCCCACCCCATTTTAAACTAAAACAACCCGTTTTTAGCGGGTTGTTTTTTGAAAAATATTTACTAATTGTCATCCTGAACTTGTTTCAGGATCTAGATGCTGAAATAAATTCAGCATGACATATTATTTTTGTTTTCCGGAAATTATCTGTTCAGCAACGTTGCGCGGCACGTCGGCATAGTGATCGAATTCCATGCTCGATGATGCCCGACCCTGACTCATGGAGCGCAGGTTAGTCACATAGCCAAACATTGAAGCGAGCGGCACCATTGCGCGCACAACTTTCATTGCGCCACGGTTGGTCATATCAAGAATCTGTCCGCGTTTGGCGTTCAAATCTCCGATTACATCACCCATGAAACTTTCTGGAGTAACTACTTCAATTTTCATGATTGGTTCCATAATCACCGGGTTAGCCTTTTTACAGGCGGCTTGAAAAGCCATTGAACCAGCCATTTTAAAGGCTACTTCAGAAGAGTCAACTTCGTGATAAGAACCATCGAAAACCGTTACTTTAACATCAACGATTGGATATCCGGCTTGGATACCGCGGCTGATACCTTCTTTGATACCCTTTTCAATCGCCGGAATAAATTCGCGAGGAATGACACCGCCCTTAACTTCATCGACAAATTCGAATCCATTTTTGGCGGCGGCTTTTACCGCCTCTTCATCGTTTCGGTCTGCCGGTTCAACCCGGATATAACAATGTCCGTATTGACCCTTACCACCAGACTGCTTGATATATTTACCTTCAGCCTCGGCGGAAGTGCGAATAGTTTCTTTGTAAGCAACTTGCGGCGCACCGACATTCGCGTCAACTTTAAATTCACGCTTCATGCGATCGACGATAATATCGAGGTGAAGTTCACCCATACCGGAAATAATAGTTTGAAGAGTTTCTTCGTCGGTATGAATACGGAAAGTCGGATCTTCTTCGGCAAGTTTTTGCATAGCCATACCAATGCGTTCCTGATCGGCTTTAGTTTTTGGTTCAATCGCCATGGAAATAACCGGCTCGGCAAAAGTTGGACGGTAAAGCACAATTGGTTTGTCTTCAAAACAAATTGTATCACCGGTCACGACATCTTTAAGACCGATTGCGGCGGCAATTTCTCCGGAGAAAACTTCCTGCACATCTTCACGTTGGTTCGCATGCATACGCACGATACGACCTAGTCGTTCGCGGGTGCCTTTGGTGGAGTTATAAACATAACTACCGGCCTGAACAGAACCGGAATAAACGCGGAAGAAAACTAATTTACCAACAAACGGATCAGTGGCAATTTTGAAAGCAAGACCGCAGAATGGCTCAGAGTCAGAAACTTGACGAGTTTCTTCGGCATCAGTATCTGGATTAATACCTTTGATAGACGGTACATCCGTTGGAGCCGGCAGGTAATGAATAACCGCGTCGAGCATGAGCTGAACACCAATATTGCTCAAAGCTGAGCCACAAAGCACCGGATAAATAGTAGCTTTGAGCACCATATGACGAATACCTTTGCGAATTTCATCTACAGTAAATGGTTTGGCGTCGAGGAATTTTTGCATCATTTCATCGTCGGCTTCAGCAACTTTTTCAACCATTTTGGCTCGATATTCTTTTACCTGTTCAATCATGTTTTCCGGAATCGGAATCTCCACAATATTTTCACCTTTGTTACCTTCAAACTTGAAAGCTTTTTCTTCAATAATATCTACGATACCAGAAAAAGTTCCTTCCGCACCGATTGGCAATTGAATGGCAATAGCGTTTGGTGAAAGTCTTTCCAAAATTGAATTTAAACTCATGTAGAAATCTGCGCCGAGTTTGTCCATTTTATTTACAAACGCTATGCGAGGCACATTATACTTGTCGGCCTGGTGCCAAACTGTTTCGGATTGTGGTTCGACACCTTGTGAAGCGTCAAACACAGCGACCGCGCCGTCGAGCACGCGCAAACTGCGCTCTACTTCTACGGTAAAGTCTACGTGTCCTGGAGTATCAATAAGGTTAATGCGGTGACCGTGCCAGAAACAAGTGGTAGCGGCGGAAGTAATAGTGATACCGCGTTCTTTTTCTTGTTCCATCCAGTCCATGGTAGCTTCACCTTCGTGCACTTCACCAATCTTGTGTTTCTTACCGGTATAAAAAAGCACGCGTTCGGAGACGGTAGTCTTACCGGCGTCAATGTGCGCCATGATACCAATGTTGCGTGTTTTGTCTAAAGAATATTCTCTAGGCATACAATAAAAAATTATTTATTTAGAGAATCTCGCAAAGTGGGCGAAGGCTTTGTTGGCTTCGGCCATGCGGTGTACATCGTCACGCTTTTTTACAGCGTCGCCAAGTCCTTGGCTGGCTTCGAGTAATACTGTGGCCAACTTTTCGGCCATTGCCTCGCCTTTTTTAGCGCGAGCGGCACCAATAATCCAGCGGAAAGCTAGGGCATTTTGCCTTTCACCGCGTACTGGCATTGGCACTTGGTAGTTTGCACCACCGACGCGTCTGGTACGAATTTCTAATTGAGGTTGAACATTGCGGAGCGCTTCTTCAAACACTTTAACAGCGTCTTTTTTTGAAGACTCGGCAATTGATTCTAAAGATTTATAAACAATCGTCTCAGCGACAGTTTTTTTACCGCATTGCATCACTTGGTTGATAAACTTGCCGATCAAGGGGCTGCCGTATTTAGCATCCGGAGCGATAACGCGAATTTTTGCTTTTTTTCCACGCATAAATTTGTAGGTTATTATTTCTTAGCTTCCTTCGGCCGTTTACTGCCGTATAACGAGCGACCGCGACGACGGGTGCTCACTCCTTGTGTATCATAAATACCGCGAACGATGTGATAGCGGACACCTGGCAAATCTTTTACACGACCACCGCGAATAAGCACGATAGAGTGCTCTTGGAGATTGTGTCCAACACCAGGAATATAGGCGATTACTTCCATACCGTTGCTAAGACGAACTTTCGCAACTTTACGCAAAGCGGAGTTTGGTTTTTTTGGAGTGGTTGTATAAACTTTGGTACAAACACCGCGCTTGAAACCACTGCCTTTGGCAAAAGTGGTTACTCGGCGATGTAAATTATCTACCGAATACTGAAGCGCCGGAGTTTTTGTTTTCCGGATATTTGGCTTTCTTGGTTTTCGAATTAACTGATTTAAGGTAGGCATAGCTACTAAAGATGAATAAAAAATTTTATTAAATTATAATATTTTTTTGAAAAAAAAACTGAACGAATTATTGCTCAGCCACGAGTTTTTTTATTCGACGTTCTGGGGAGCAGTTTACCAAAAACCCTGTTTATTGTCAAGACTTAAGGAAAAAAAGTTAGAAATCGCCCCATTCATGAATAGGGGGTTGACAAAATTCCTAAATATGATTAAGTACTGGTGGGGGATCTCCCGGAACAGCTTGAATGCCTGTGGGCTTCCTCGCGGTATCTACCGCCCGCCGCTGTGAGGCCTTTGGCTTCATCCAAAACTGGTAGAAGGTCCCCCACTTTCTATCTAAAATCCTCAATAAACCGCCAAAAATGGCGGTTTTTATTATAAATCCTCAACATCCACCAAGAAACTTCCGGGCCGAATTTTTTTCGGACGACTCTCCGGAACATAGGTAATACCGGCAGAATCATCATTTAAAACCGTCACATCCGTGGAAAGTAAAGAATGATCATCTAATAATTCCGTACCGATTTCGTCGAGAAACCGGCTGGGGCCAGAAAGAAAATCCCCAAATGCTCCTCCGGCCATGGGGTAAGTAAGGTACAAATGTTTTTTGGCACGGGTCACTGCCACGTAAAAAAGCCGTCGCTCTTCTTCAAGTCCCTTTGGCTCTCGCGCCGACCGCTCACTTGGAAATGCGCCGTTTGATAAATTAATAATAAACACGGCTGTCCACTCGAGACCCTTGGCCTGATGCACGGTCGTCAGCACAATTTTTTCAACTTTTTTTTCACCAGGCTTCGGCAGCGCAAATGATTCCTGCAAAGTTGTGTTTGCTAAAAATTCAGAAAGATCTTCATAATTTTCTGCGAACAGCGCCAGTTGTTTTATATCCTGCAATCTTTCTTTACTGTCCACAAACTCAGTATCCAAATAATCTTTGTAAGCAGAATTAACGAGCGCGTCAATGAGTTCGCTCGGCGCCATAACACTAGAACTAAGTTTGTTCCAAATCAAAATAAAGTTTTCAAAACCGGCGAGCGCCTTTCCGGAAAGAACTCCTTTGCCGGTAGGCTCAACCTCTTCCGGTTTATGGAGTACCCGCACTGCTTCAATGACTTTTTGCGCTGCCGCAGGGCCAACACCCTGTTCATGCATGAGTACCCGAAGCCAGGCCGCCGTATCGGAAAGATTATTTAATATTCTAAGATACGCGAGTATATCTTTGATATGACTGCGTTCAAAAAACCTAGTCCCACCGCGATAATCATAATCGATTCCTCGGCTGACCAGTTCAACTTCAAGCATCTGCGAATGGTAAGCGGCGCGGAACAGTACGGCAATTTCTTTTGGCGGCACCCCCTCTTTTAATAACTTTTCAATTTGTTCGGCCACAAACTGCCCCTCCGATTGCTGATCAATCTGAGGATATAACCCTGGTTTTTCTCCGCGCCGAGAAGTTTTTAATTCTTTTTTATACTGTTCACGATTATTTTCAATCACCGAATTAGCGACCAATAATATTTCTTCGCTGGAGCGATAATTGGTTTCTATTTTATAAATTTTCGCGCCTGGATAATCTTTTTCAAATTGCAAAATATTTTCAATCGTCGCGGCGCGGAATGAATAAATACTTTGCGCGTCATCGCCGACCACCAAAAGGTTCTTGTGTTTTACCGAAAGCTTTCTAATTATTGACGCTTGAATTTTATTTGTATCCTGGTACTCATCCACCAAAATATATTGAAATTGTGAAGAAAATTTTTCACCGACTCCGGGTTGATTTAAAAGAATAGAAAAATTGATAAGCAAATCGTCAAAATCCATTGCATTGGATTCCTTTTTTCTTTTTTCATAAGCGGTCGCGATTTGGTGAAGCTCATTCAAAAACATTAACCATTGCGGATAGCGCTCTTCTACCACTTCGGTAAGAGGCCGTTCGGCATTGCGGGAAAAACTGATTACCGAAGCGACCGCGCTGGCCGATGGAAAGCGCTTGGTGTCATCGGGCCGGAATTCTTTTATACAAATTTTAATCAGCGATTCACTGTCGTCACTATCAAGCACAGTAAAATTATTTCCATAGCCGAGCAGTGCCGCGTATTGTTTCAAAATTCTATAACTAATATGATGAAAAGTTCCTGACCAAGGTAAAAAGCTAGTTTGTCCAGTAATTTGTTTTACCCGTTCTTTCATTTCCCCGGCCGCTTTATTGGTAAAAGTAACAAGTAAAATATTTTCCGGATTAACACCTTTTTCCATGAGGTAGGCTACCCGGTAAGTAATCGCCCGAGTCTTGCCGCTCCCCGCCCCGGCCAAAACCAAACACGGCCCGTCACCATGAAATACGACATCTAGCTGTTCGGCGTTCAATTCTTTTTCAAAATCAATCATATAGAAACTTCATTCTATCATACCTTGTTTTTATATCAAAAACCTGCTAGAGTGGCTTAATAAATATGTCTATTTTCAAGGAAATTCACCAAAATAAAAACTCTTCCGCTCGCGCGGGTATTTTAACAACCGATCATGGCGAAGTTGAAACTCCAGCTTTTATGCCGGTCGGCACCCAAGCGACAGTAAAAACTCTCGACAGCGCCGACATTAAAAATATCGGGAGTGGAATAATTCTTGGCAACACCTATCACCTCCACCTTCAGCCCGGCGAAGATATTGTCGCGGCGGCCGGAGGCCTACATAAATTCATGAACTGGCCCGGCCCCATTCTTACCGATAGCGGCGGCTTTCAAGTTTTCAGTTTAGGACTTCAAAAAGAAAAGAAACTTAATTCGGCAAACCAAGGTTCGCTTGTTAAAATTACCGAAGACGGAGTTGCCTTTCGCAGTCATCGCGATGGCTCGCTTCACACTTTTACTCCCGAAATTGCCATTGATATTGAACATAAACTGGGCGCCGACATCATTATGGCTTTTGATGAATGCACTCCCGATGACGCGAGCTACGAATATACCAAAGAAGCAATGGAACGTACGCACCGCTGGGCCAAACGCAGTCTTGAAGCGCACCAAACCAATACTTCTTATCATGGCTACCGACAATTTTTATTTGGCATTATTCAAGGTGCCGGCCATGAAAATTTAAGAAAAGAATCCGCAAAATATATCGCCTCACTTGATTTTGACGGCATTGCCATCGGCGGCGAATCGGTCGGCTATAATATGGAAGCAACCGTTAAAATTATTGATTGGGTAGTACCGTTTCTACCAAAAGACAAACCCCGCTATACCATGGGCCTTGGCCTAAACCCCACCGACCTGCTGATCGCAGTCGAACATGGCATTGATATGTTTGATTGCGTTGCTCCGACCCGCCTCGCTCGCCACGGTATGCTGTTTACTTTTAATAAAGAAAATAAACACCGACTCAATATAAAAAACGCCGCTTTTGCAACCGACCAGAAACCAATCGATGCTTGGTGTGATTGTTCTACTTGTAAAAATTATTCACGAAGTTATTTACACCATCTTTTTGCAGCTGATGAAATTCTCGCCCTGCGCTTAGCTAGCATCCACAACCTGCGCTTCATGCTAAAACTAATGCAAGAAACGAGATGCGCGATAAAAGAAGATAAATTTTTAGAACTGAAAAATAATTGGATTTAATTTCATCACTCGCAAATAACAAAATAAAAACCCGCCTTGTCGGCGGGTTTTATATTCTTTATCACTTTACTCTCCATCTTTCTTTATTGACCTTCTATACGGTTCAGTTTTTCGCTTTGGGGTCTGAATTGTTCTCCTGCCTTCCTCTGCTGCTGGTCTATATGGTTGAACAAAACGAGGAATAACTAATCCCTTAAGATTCTGCCAAACGGATTTTCTCATTCCTTCCGTACTGGGCACTTTTGAAACTTGCGCTTCTTCACTTTCTTCGATTAGCTCAGCTTTAGCTGTCCAACCAGCGGCTTTTTCAACAGCGCGACGAGCAGCTCTTTCGTCCGCGACCTGTGTTTGCACACTGGCGACTTCTTTCGGGTTTGTTTCCCCGGACACATATTCTTCCTGATCTGCTTCTTTAGCTAAAATAACATCAAGCGGTGAAATATTTTTTGACACTGCTTCAGTCGCGCCTTTTTTTACTTCTCCAGGTAATTTTTTTGCATCAACCACTACACCATGCTTTTTTTCTAATTTAATTGTATCTCCAACCTCAATTCCTCCGCCTTTTAAACTTTCTTCGTTATCCTGAGCTTCTAAATCTCTCTCAAGCGGAGTCCATTTATTTAAATCATTTACTAAATTTCCGCCACCCTCTCCTTGACCCAGATTTCTTTGCATATTTTTTTATTAAAGGTAAATTATTTAAAATTATTGAATTTGCTCTTGAGACCCGTCCGGTTTCATAATAAATCTTCGCTTAGTTGGTGCCGGAGGTTCGATTGGCTTATTTACGTCTTCCGCTACAAACAACTTTTCTAACTCTTTAGCTGTGGCAGAATCGGGGTCAGATTTTACTATTTCTTCAACCGTAATCGGTTCGGCAGCTGAATCAAATAAGCGCTTAGCATTTGCTAAGGTTTCTTTTTTTCCATGCGGATTTATCCAACCTCGTACACCTTTTTCAATCACCTCGGCGCCAACCGGTTTTGGTCCCGCTTCTGCTTTTGGCTTACGCCTTGCCTTCGCAATTTTTTCACTACTAGATTTTCCATCGAGGCCATGAAGAAGCCTGTCTTCATAACTATTGTGCCCAAATTCTCCCATATATTTTAAATTATTAAAAAATAATTTATTTTATTTCAATGCCTTGCTGTTCAAACATTTTTCTAAAATATTTAATATATACTTTTTTGTCTTCCGAGCTAATAGCAGCATACGGGAATTCAGTTTCAACTTCCGTACCTTGAACCGCAGCGTGATATTGATTTAATAATTCCTCCAACGCATTTTTTAAGTTATAAAATTTTTCCCGAGCAGTTTTTTGTTCTTGCCCCAGCTCTTTCAACGCATATTTACTATCACCAGCGTCAATTTCTTCCAGCAGCGTTGTCGCCCAACCCTTGTCTTCCCCCCAAGTTCTCACTATCTCCTTTGCAATCCGGTCAATCTTTGACTTAACAATCTCTAAATTTTTTTCTCTCGACTGTTCCGGCGAACGCCTGCTATTTTCTGACATAAAAATTCTAAAGATCTTTAATTTTATTTTGTATTTTTTGAGTTTTTTCGATATCGTCCACTGCCCGGCTTTTCTGGCCAATTCTTTTCAATATTTCCGTCAGCTCTTTTAATTCTTTTAAATACGCATCACCCAGGGCATTCCGCACTCGGGCATAGACTTTGGCTGCAAGTAATAACTTTTCTGCCTCGACTTCAGGTTCGGTTTCACTGGTAAGCCAATTTTTTAATTCAACTGTAACCTGATCCCATTTTTTTTCGGTGATTAATTTTTCAAGTTTTTCCTCGGGAAATTTTTGCATAAATTATTTTATTTTAACCCAGTTTTAAACTCTGCTATCAACTGGGTAAGCCAAACTTTTTTCTGTTTCAATTTTTTATCTTTATCGTTAGCGAGATCTCTTAAAACCTTAATTATATATTCATTTGTCTCTATCGGTAATTTTCCTTTCTTTTCCAAAATTTTCACTATTTTTTTCTTAAAAACCGCGAACTGAACCGGCCGACCTTCTTGTCCGTCAACAAGATTTATAACCTCATTTTTTACCAGCTGACCGATTTCCTTTCTGATTTCCGCTTTTGCCTGTTCTTCGCTTAGACCCCCGGCATTTTCTACTAAAGCCAAGTAATCAATACCATAGATTGGATTTACTTTATTATCAACTCCCAAAATCGGCCTGCGATCGGCACCACCAAATTCTTCAAGAATTTTTAATACTTTTACCGCATCCTTACGTTTTGCGCCTTTTTGTTCGAACTCAGTAATTTTTTTCTTTTCTTTTTCAATTTCAACAATCATTTGTGAACTTGTTTCGAACATTTTAGAAACCGCTTCGCTTAATACTGCGACTTTAGATGTTTTTTCGGGAGTTTTTACGTCTGCATCTTTTTCCTCAACTGTTTCTTCTTTAGTTATTACACCTTTATCAATTTCCAACCCGACAATCATAGCCGCGGCGGTCGACACATCCTTGTCAGTCAGCATCCCGTCTTTGACTAATTTTCTTTTGGAATTAATAAATTCTATTATTTCTTTCTCTTCATCACTTAACACTTGTTTTCCAGAGCTGTCTTTGTTTTTTCGTAAATTTTTTATAAAATCAGCAATTATTTTTTGCTTATCCTTAAATTCAGCATTTTTAATTACCGAACCCGAACTCTCAAGTACAGCTTGGAATTCCTTTATTTCCTTAATTGCTTCCTCCCAAGTATTACGTACCTCTTCCGTCTTTTTTGGCATCGCCACAACCGGTTGTTCCACTACAACTCCAGATATACCTTTTATTTTCCCATCTAAACCAGCTGTACTTTTGGCTAATTTTTCAAATTCACCCAGTTCTTCTATGGTCAAATGTTCAGCTTTGTTCTTATCAAATCGTGTCGCTAATTTACCGATTCTTGAAGCAATACCGGCTAAAACCAATTTCTCTTCCACGGTCAAATTTTTCGTTCTGCGAACCTCTTCCACACCGACGGAAATTTCCGCCAAACTTTCTTTAGCGACTCCACGGTCAAAACCAACTTCTTCCCCTTCGTAACTAGATCCGTCTTTTACTTCTTTGACCAGATATTCCTGCACAACCTCCTCGACAGCTTGCATAACTCCATGCAGGCGCATAACTTCAAGTGAGTCTGTGTGCAAAAGAATTCTTCTGGCTTTTACAGTATCCTCTACTTCAACAAACTTATGGACTTCTTCATACCTTTTTTCAATATCCTTTAATTTATAACCATAACGGTATCGAAGGTCTTTCATTGCAGCGACATAATCACTTTCCGCCTCTTCTTCACCGGCCGATTTTACACCGATAATTCTTTTGAAAAAACCAACTTTTGATTTCGCTTTCGCCTCCCTTTTTTTTATGTCAGCTTTACCAAATGATGTCAGATATTTACCTTCTTCCTCGAGCCCTTCTTTGCCACCGGGTGTTTCCCGATATACTTGTTCCAATTCTTCTTCGGCCATTTTTATATACTCTTCTTTCCATTTCATCGCTTGCCACTCTTCAATTATATCATTGAGTTTTTGTTCTCCATCATCCTCAAGCACCATTTCATCAATTTTACAATTCAAAGCATCAAACACCTCTTTAGGTATATCTTTGCCAATTCTTTCAAATCTGGCCTTGATTTCCGTTTCAAAAAGCTTTTTAAATTCTTTTTTTACCAATTCACGATTTTCAAAAATTTTATACCATTTTTTTAGAGTGGCCTCATGCTCCTTTACTCCCACATCAATCGCTGCCACAATTTCATCGCCTGCTTTTTCATTAAATACTAAAAAAGAATCGTTAAATTCCTTATCATTTAGTATTTCATCAATACTTTTCTCTTTTTTTACTGGTTTTTCCTTTTCGTGACCCTGGTTTTCACTGTGTTCTCCGCCGTGTCCGTGCGCGCTCATATTAATAATAATATGATAAATAAAGCATCTATATTATAGCACAAAAATGCGTTTTTGTCAACGTCATTTTTAGCCAAAATTCGGCCAAAATTGGCCTTAAAACGTTGACCAGCGCAGTTTTTTGTGCTAGAGTTGAACAAGTTCAAACCGACTATTTGGAGGGGGTGCATGACCTGAAAAGAGAACACATTGTGGCGACGCTCCGCAGAAGCGGAATCAAGGTGCTTATCGTAAATGACAACTTTCTACAGGAGAACCTGAAACAGCTTCATGAAGCCATCATGCTTCAAGATTTACCACTCGTTATTCTGGAGCCACCTCGAATGACATTGATCATTCCCCGCTACCTCGGCGGCATTTTTGGCCTCAGCCACATCGAGTTCCGCAAGCCACCCGAAGCGCTCGAACCCTTCATTCCACCCCATCACCGGTCGCAGATCGGCCACCACCGGCGCAAGCCGGAAGTCGTCCGTCGCCACCGCATGGGCAACCGCACCGCGGCCCGCGGCCGCTACGACCCCTGAACTACCGCGCCGCCCCGACGATTCTGTCGGGGCGGCGCAACTAATTTTAATCAAATAATTTAATTGACTTTTACATCTGACCTCGTTAGTCTATAACTGGAGGAAAACATGCCTACTGAGATCTGGCTTCGAATCCAAGAAGTGACTCCGTTTGTAACGGGGCCGCTTGCGGATGACGAAGATGTTATCGAACAGTTGGTCGGTGCCACAGTACCGGCAAAAGTAATTTCACCCAGCGTCGAGCAGGGTGACCTCTTTACCCGGCAATTTTCGCCGGTGCCACAGTACTTCCTCATTGAACCGAGGGCGCTGCTTGCCGCCTGTGATGAGCTCAGGGTAATCTTCCCCGACACCGTCGATCAACTTCGCGAGTACTACCAGACCACCGGGTTTTCCGAAATCCAGGTGCGCTCTGACAGCACCGCAGTGCGGCAGATACTGGCAGACGTTGATGCCGAACACTAGGCGCGACGCCTGTACCAAAGTAAATCATTGGAGGAAAAAACTAAGGGGGCGGGCTTCGGCCCGCCCCCACAAAATAATATGATTCGCATTAATATAATCTTACTTGGAAAACTCAAGGAAAATCACTGGCGCGAGGCCGAGGCCGAATATTTAAAACGGCTTTCAGCTTTTGCAAAAATAAATATTGTCGAGCTAAAGGAAGAATCCTTTACCGACAAAGATCCTTCCGACGTCACCAAGAAAAAAGAAGCGGAAAAAATTCTGGCCGCGATGGAAAAAACCGGCGAAACTTTTTTCGTTGCTTTGGAGGAAAAAGGTAAACAATTTTCTTCACCAGATTTTTCAAAACAAATTATCAAATGGACCGAAAGCCGCTCTATCACCTTTATCATCGGCGGACCGCTTGGACTTGATCCGGAAGTCATAAATAAAGTTAATGCAACTTTATCGCTTTCGCCCCTTACCTTTACCCATCAAATGACCCGGGTAATATTGCTTGAGCAGATTTACCGTGCTATGATGATAGCGGGAAATAGAAAATATCACTACTAAAATATGTCAAAACCCATCATCGTTTCCGGTATTCAACCAACCGGCAACTTACACATCGGTAACTACCTTGGCGCGATAAAAAACTGGGTTGGTTTACAAAACTCCGGTAAATATGACATGTATATTTTTATTGCTGACCTGCACGCTCTCACCGGCCTCCAAACCTCCGACGAGCGTCGCAAACAAATTCTGGCTACCGCTGCCGAACTTATCGCCGTAGGTATTGACCCGAAAAAAACTACTTTTTTTATTCAGTCCGATGTAAAAGAACACACCGAGCTTAGCTGGATTCTTAGCAACGTCACCAATGTTAACGAGCTGGAAAGGATGACACAATATAAAGACAAGTCTGAACGCCAGCATAATAATATTAACGCCGGTCTTCTTACCTACCCAATTCTTCAGGCCGCGGATATTCTTTTATACAAAGGCGCGCTCGTGCCAATTGGTCAGGACCAAATTCAGCACCTTGAACTCACCAATGACATTGCTCGTTGGTTCAATAACCGTTACGGCGCTACCTTTAATATCGTCAAACCATTACTTACTCACATACCAAAAGTAATGAGTCTGCTCGAACCAACCAAAAAAATGAGCAAAAGCCTTGGCCACGGACACGTGATTGACCTATGTGACGAACCGGAAGTAATCACTGAAAAAATTAAAAAGGCGGTTACAGCGACCGAAGGCGGAGTTGGTGCTCCGGGCGTGCAAAATTTGCTTAGCCTTCTCAAAGAATTTGGAGATGAAAAAATACATTCAAAATTTGTTGGAGATGAAAAAAATAAAATCATCCGTTATGGAGATTTAAAACAAGCACTAGCCGAAGCAATCAGCGCCTACTTTGCAGATTTTAGAAAAAAGCGCACCACACTCTTGAAAGACGATAAAAAATTAAAAACGATTTTGAAAAAAGGCGCTACCACTGCCGAAAAGGTTGCAAAAACAACAATAAAAGAAGTAAGAAATAAAGTTGGATTAGTTTAATCCATAAAAACAACAGGCCCCCGCGACGTAAAGTCGGGGGGCCTTTTTTATTTGCAGCGACACCGGCTGCCTCCTCTCATGAAGTTCAGCAGCGAAGCCGCGACCAGCTTGAAAACGAATATCGCGAAAATGAGCAGCATTGCGAAGAAAGAGAATGTAGCGACCAGCACCACAATCAACATAATGGAGATTGTGACCCGGACCCACGAACCGAAAAAGAACTGCTTCCAACCAATGCTTGGTGGCATGATTTCCTCCGAAGGAGAAAACTTCTTTTTTACTTATCTCCCCTCTTCTTGTGTGCTTGTTCGACCATATCGTCGACAATGGCTTGAGCAATACCCGGAATACGGAAAGCGTGTGGACGAAGCCGCCCGACAGTTACTGTGTCTGGATTTGACTGTGTAGGGTGCGGCCCAGATTGAGAGGACATTGAAGACAGATTAAAAATACCCCTCAATATTGCCAAGTTGCGATCGTATCTTTGTCGTTTGTCATCACGACAAAGAATGTCCCAGGCAAACCAAATACGGCAAAACCTATCCTTGATCAACTCCTGGATTTCAGGAATTTGTTCAGCGTGACGATTTGGATCAAACGCCCAAGCTAATCTGTTGTATGCCGTGCCTATTTCTTCTCCAGTTGCATTTTCAGCAACGCCCAACACTTCATATAGAGTTTCATTATTTTTCATGGCGCATTTCCTTTCGAGTAGTTGTGGGTCAATCTTCAGATTTTCAAGCTGTCAAAGAGCAATAGAAAAACATACATTGTTTTAGGTAAAAAGTCAAGTATTTACGGGTGAAAATAAGAAGAGCCCACAGGGATTGCCTGGGGCTCTTTGGGGTGGCGACTGTAGGAATCGGGGTTCCATAGGTCACCTATTTAATCGTCTACTGTATACTTACAAACATCACCAAAGGTTTCTTGCTGTGGATAAGACTTTGGAACCCGGAAACGTACGGTTCTATTTTTTTGAACCACGCAATTCCCCTGGTTTTTGGTATCGTAAAGATTAATATCACGCAGATATATTGCTTTTTCAAGCGTATAATAATCCAAATCATAAAATGGATTAAATCGATAAATACATATACCATTTTTATCTACCCTGGTTGAATTCGGAATAATCGAAACCATACAAACTTTAAGCGGGTACATTTTTGCTTTTTCACTTTCGGCGTGTTTTCCAAAAGCTAATATTATTATAACTACGATTGATGCAAAAGCTATAAAAGCAACCCACCCCTTTTCAAACCACGGCTTTCGCGACTTATTCCGGACTCTCCGAGGTGGCCAAGATAGTGGTTGAAACGACGTGGGCGTCGGTGTCGGAGTCGGAGTTGGCTTCGGTGGTGTGTAAGTCGGCCGAGGCCTCGGAGGGCGGGTCGGCGTCGGTGTCGGAGTCGGTGTGGAAGTAGCTTGAGTTGCTGCATGGCTTGCCGCAACGGCTTTAGCTCTGGCTTGTGCTTTAGCCTGTGCATCGGCGGCGTCTTTTGCTGCCTGAGCAGCCCATGCCTTTTGGGCGTCCCAAGCGGCATTTTCAATTCGAGCAGCATCCTCATCATCTTCAAGCTTTTTCTTTTTTCTAGCAGCAGCTGCCGCAATGGCGGCGTCTTTTTTATCTTTTTTTTCTTTTTCTATTATTTTATTTTTGAGATAATCAGCCCTCGCTTGATCATAGGCATCTCGGCTATCTTGATCACCGAGAATTGACCAGGCATTATTTACCTCTTTAAACTTTTCTTCATTTCCGCCATGATCTGGATGCAGTTTACGAGAAAGAGCCCGATAAACCGCCTTGATTTTATCCTTCGTGGCAGTTTGGGGGACGCCGAGAACGGCATAAGCATCAATTCGATGCGCATCCTCTCTGGCGTGACGTTTTTGTGCTTCCTTCCTATTTTTTTCTACACGCTTTGCCTCTTCCGCAGTTTGCTTGTCGCTCACGGGTCGCCTCCTTTCAAGGAGTTTGTAGGTTGGTTATTTAGACGATTAAATTGTAAAAGAACAATAGATGAACATACCTTGTTTTAGGTAAAAAGTCAAGTATTTACAGGTGAAAATAAGAAGAGCCCACAGGGATTGCCTGGGGCTCTTTGGGGTTGTGGATCAAAAAATCCACTACTTTCCCTTGAGTAGGAGCATGTCAGCCGAAGCTTCGAGCGTCTTCTGAAGGTTTGCGGCCGAAACGTGCATTGCCATATCTTGAACCGTGGCAATAAGGCGCAAAAACTCTAGATCAGCGCCATCCACTCCGATACATATGATGTCAATATCTCGAATTCTGGCATTGTCGGCCGCCTCGAGTGCCTTTTCGCCATCATCAGGCTGACCGTCGGTCACGAGCACAATCGTGCGGGGATTGTGTTCACCAAGTATGCCGTTGGCAAGTGTGATGCCGTCGGCCATATTGGTACTACCGCCAATTTCAATCGCAGCTACAGCAGCACTAATAACCGCAAAATCTCGGACTGGCTCTACCAAAAGCTCGGCCGTGGATTCAAACGAAGCAACTCCAACTGAAGCGCCGGTCGGAAGAACTCGCTTTGTAAAAGCAACCGCTCCTTCCTTAGCTTCGTCAATCTTTCCTACTCTCATGCTCGACGAGCAGTCAATGAGCAAAACTACTCCACCACCAATCGCTGGCCGCTTTTGAGCAAGTGGAATCTTTTTTCCATCGGAAAGCAAAAGCTGGGCTTCGCCTCTTCCGTCAATATACAATTCTCCACGTGACATGGGGTACTCCTTTCGTTGGGGTTTTGGTTGGTAAAGAACAACAAAGAAACATACACCATTTAGCCCTGCCTGTCAACCTTGACAATCCGTCATTTCCTTGCTAAACTGATGAAACTTTAATCATCGGTGGGACCCTAACACATTTGGGGGCTATAACCACTAACATAGAAATCTATGTCAAAAAGAATGAAGAACCTTCAGGCCAAGGTTGATAAAAATAAGGTCTACAGCGTCGATGAAGCGATCAAACTCGCTCTCGAAACCAGCGGCGTAAAATTTGACGCCAGCGTGGAAGTTCATGCCCACCTCGGCATTGACCCAAAGAAGGGTGAACAACAGGTTCGCTCGACTGTGGTCTTACCGCACGGTACCGGCAAAACCAAAACTGTCGCCGCCTTTGTCTCGTCAGAAAAAGAAAAAGAAGCCAAAGACGCCGGAGCAGATTTTATCTACGGAGAAGAAGATATTAAAAAAATCAAAGACACCGGCAAGATTGAATTCGAAGTTGCTATCACCACCCCAGACATGATGCCAAAAATGGCCCAAATCGCGAAAGTATTGGGTCCGAAAGGCCTCATGCCTAACCCAAAGACTGAAACTGTCGGTCCTAGTATCAAGAAAATGATTGAAGAACTGAAAAAGGGTAAAGTTAACTTCAAGAACGACGATACTTCAAATATCCACCAAAACATCGGCAAAGTTAGCTTTGGTGATAAAAAAATAAAGGAAAACTTTGAAGTGTTTATGGAAGCTTTGAAAAAAGCCAAGCCAAACACCGCCAAAGGCACCTATATCCAGAGCCTTACGATTTGTACCAGCATGGGTCCCGCCATCAAAGTCTCAGCAAACTAAAACAACCTTTACAAAAACCGCCGCAAGGCGGTTTTTTATTTCTCGCTATCGCCCGCCTGCAACGCTATGCGTAGCATTGCGGGCAGGCTCAATCAATTATTCATTTACCTTAATTTATATTTCCTTAGCCCTGCGCAGGCAGCGATTACTTTCATAATCGAAATGAGTGAGTGAAATGAAAATGTATTTTCATTTCCGAGCAAATGAGTTTATATCGAGGATATAACTGAAAGTATCCAAAGGTTTTGGGGAGATCGTCGATATAACCACTCGTTCGCGAGAACTCGGGATATCGACTTCCCCAAACCCCCGTTCGTTGGCCAAACAATTGGTGACCGAGCCTTTGCGGAACGAATCGCAAACTGTCCGGCGAAATTAGATTTTTTCAATGCGACTAAATACTTTTGAAAAAATCGTTTTGATTTCGCCGAGACATTTGCCGAGTGGAGCAACCGCTCGGCGCCTTTTGGGATCCACCCGTTTTGGGCGCACAAAATGGGTGGAATAGGCAAATGAACAAGAGATAAGTGAATTTGAATAGCGATAACGAGATAGATTTTTTGTGTAAAATAAGCCAAAATACCCATATTATGTGGATAAATCAGTCTTTACCACTTGACATATTATATAGATATGTTAATATGCAGGTGTTAGATGCTTCGGCGGATGACAAGACTGATAGCCACGCTATCGATCAAATCTCCAAAACCAATCACTCTAACAATGAATGAGGCACATGCAACACGCAAGTGTCTCTCTTCTATTTTAGAGCACTTTTTACTCCCGCCATTGGCGGGTTTTTTGTTTGACTTCATTACCTTGTTTGCTATACTAACAATATTCTAAAAAATATATGCAAAAATCAAGAACAGATTATATTTCCTGGGACGAATGTTTTATGCGCATGGCGCACGTCATCGCCGACCGCAGCAAGGACCCCTCCACCCAAGCTGGAGGCGTAATCGCCGACAATCAAAATGTTGTCGTTGGTCTTGGCTACAATGGCTGGCCCCGCGGCATTGATGTAAACGCTTTGCCCTGGGAACGTGAAGGAACATTTCTAGAAACAAA
>JBAZUP010000004.1:0-27259 GCA_041661385.1 Patescibacteria group bacterium | reverse complement strand
TTTTAACTTTAATGCGTATAGATGTTTCAATTGTGGCGGCCGCGCTTTTACACGATGTACCCGAAGACACAGCGGTAACGATTGAAGAAATAGAAAAAGATTTTGGGCCGGATATCGCCTCCATGATCCGCGGCATTACCAAACTCGGCAAACTAAAATATCGAGGTACCGAACGCTATATTGAAAACCTCCGCAAAATGTTCGTCGCGATGGCCGAAGATGTGCGAGTAATGATTATAAAATTTGCCGATCGCGTACATAACCTAATGACCTTGGACAATCTTGAAGAAAAAAAACGCAACCGCATCGCCCTAGAAAGCATTGAAATCTACGCTCCAATTGCCCATCGCCCGGGCATGGGTGAGTTCAAAGCACTGCTTGAAGACTTGTCTTTTCCGTACGCTTTTCCAAAAGAATACGAACGGGCAAAAAAAATCCGTGATAAAATTTTTAGTGAAGGAGAAGAATATATCACAAGAGTATTGCAATTTATTCGTGAAGAACTAAAATCAGCCGGCATTAACTATCTTGATGCTCATGGCCGCAAAAAACAATTATTTAGTTTTTACGAAAAACTTATTAAAAAAGATTGGGAGACTGAAAAAATTTATGATATCGTCGCGCTTCGTATTATTGTACAAGATATCGCCGACTGTTATGCAACCCTTGGTGTAATTCACAAACTATGGCGCCCAGTAAAAGGGCGAATTAAAGACTATATCGCGCAACCGAAACCAAACGGCTATTCATCTCTGCACACTACGGTGTTCGGTTTAGACGGCAGAATGATTGAGTTTCAGATTCGCACCCAACAGATGCACTATGAAGCAGAGTTTGGTGTCGCCGCGCATTGGCTTTATGACGAACGCGGAACAAAGCTTCCGGCGAAAGATATTATTTGGGCCAAACAACTAGCCGACCTGCAAAAAGAAGTTTTGCAGAACTTAACTGATCTTGAAATGTTGAAGGTAGATTTTTTTAGAAATCGCATTTTTACTTTCACACCAAAGGGCGACGTTATTGATCTGCCCGAAGATGCAACACCAGTTGATTTTGCTTATGCCGTCCATTCCGATATCGGCAACCATTGTACTGGGGCGAAAGTTAATGATCAAATGGTAAACCTTGAAACCCCCTTACGAAGTGGCGATGTGGTAGAAATATTAGTCGATAAAAATCGCAAGGGTCCGAGCACCGATTGGTTAAAAACTGTTAAGACCCACCAAGCCCGCTCGCAAATAAAAAATAAACAGCGTTCACCTATCAATTCTTTCGTTAATCTGATTCTTCCCAGAAAAAAATAAACGAAGCATTTTCAGCTTCGTTTTTTTATTACAATTAAATTTTTTAATCCACGATTTTCCTGACAATTTCTGCTAATTCATCCTTTGAGAAAAAGTGAATAGTGATTGTGCCGCTTTCGCCTTTTTGAGACAAAGAAACTTTCGTTCCAAGCGCCCCTCGTAATTCTTCCTCAACATATAAAGCATTTGGGTCGCGCCGTACTCCCTTGCCTTTTTTATCTCGAACTTTTTGTTCCAGTTCCCGAACCGTTATTTTTTCTCCAAGCATTGACTGCAACATTTCTAACTGTTCAGCTTGATTAGACATGCCAAGAAGAGCCCGCGCCTGACCCATTGAAATCTTTTTCTCAACCAAGGCATTTTGCGCTTCCTCCGGCAAAGTTAATAAACGGACAGTATTCGCAATTGCTGGTCTACTTTTGCCGACTTTCTCCGCAACATCCTGCTGGGTCAGACCAAATTCTTCAATCAAACGTTGAAAGGCAAAGGCTTCTTCAAGCGGATTAAGCTCCGAACGTTGGATATTTTCAATGAGGGCCACTTCAAGCTGTTCTTCGTTTTCTAAAACTTTAACAATGGCTGGAATAGTCGGTAAACTAAGTAATTTTGCCGCTCGATATCTTCTTTCACCGGCAACCAGTGTATAGCCGCCATCAGTTTTTTCGGCAACCAAGATTGGCTGTAAGACGCCATGTAATTTAATTGAATCTGCGAGCTCCTTTAGTTCATCAGTATTAAAACTGCGCCTAGGTTGATCTGGATTTGGAAAAATTTCTGACAGTGGAATCAGCCAAACACGTTCACTTTTTCCGGTCACACCTTCACTACCGGCGGTTAAAGCATTTTTTTTACGGCCGGTGGTAGGTGTAAGAATCGCCCCCAGGCCTCTTCCCATGGACATATTAAAATAGTTGTCGCCTTAGGCGATATCGCCATTGGCGGAAAAATAATCTAAAATTTCTTTTGATAATCGTTCATACGCTCTCGCCCCTTTTCCGGCTGGCTCATAATGAAAAATACTTTTACCAAAACTGGGTGCTTCAGCGAGGCGCACGGTCCGCGGTATTACCGAACGAAAAATATTATTCGGAAAATATTTGTAAAGTTCCTGCATTACTTCCTCCGATAATCTATTACGACCATCGTACATGGTCAAAACCGCGCCTAAAATCTGCAACTCAGGTTTAATATTTTCTCTAACCAAATCAATCGTGCGAAGCAGTTGGCCAAGTCCTTCTAGCGCATAATATTCGGCCTGCACCGGAATTAAAATTTTATCCGCGGCAACAAGACCGTTCAAAGTAAGAATACCAAGCGACGGTGGCGAATCGATAATAATATAATCGTAAGCGTGTTTTACTTCGTTTAAAATATCCAAAAGTTTTGTTTCCCTTCCTTCCACATTAACTAGCTCAACATTTGCACCGGCAAGATCCGGTGTGGAAGGTACAACTCGTAGACCGGCGTGAGCGGTATTTTGAACAACATCGTGCAAACGATGTTCTAAAACTAAAGCATGATAAAGCCCTTTTTCTAGCTCTTGATTTTTAATTCCGAGACCAGAAGTAGCATTGCCTTGTGGATCAAGATCAACGAGTAAAACAAACTTACCGGTCTCAGAAAGAGCAGCGGCGAGGTTCAGGGCGGTGGTAGTTTTTCCTACTCCGCCTTTTTGATTAACTACCGAAATAATGACTGACATAAGCGAAAATTTGTACTTCAATATAATATCATAGAATTGACAATTTACCAATATTCGGGTAGAATTAGCGTTATATTATAGGCCGCGATGGCGGAATTGGTAGACGCACACGACTCAAAATCGTGCGGAGAAATCCATGAGAGTTCGATTCTCTCTCGCGGCACATCTAAAATTCACAAAATGTCGTCCTCTGAAGCGTATAAAAATTTTTTTAAATTAGCTACTCTTCCCTTTTTAGTTTATTTTACCAACGATCTGGTCTGCCGGTTCTTTTTTCCTACTTACGTAAAATACGGTATTGATACCTATTTTCATTTTGCGGGCGGACTTAGTATTGCTTACACCACAAATTACTTTTTCATCTTGCTCGAGAAGGCAAAATTTATTGAAATAAAAAGAAAGCTCGCTAGAGCTTTCCTCATTATTTCAACTGTTGCTTTTGTCGCCGTACTTTGGGAAGTTTACGAATTTGTTTGGGATCTTAGTTTCGGCACACATTTCCAACCTAGCAATTTCGATACCATGAAAGATCTAATTATGGGAACACTTGGTGGCATCTCATTTTGCTTAATATTTTTACGGACGAAGGCGACCGATGGTGCGCGGGAACGGAATGCACTCACGGATATGCTCAGTACCAGTAATCCAGCGTACAACCCGCTCGAGTCCGATTCCGAAACCAGAATGCGGGACTGACCCATAACGACGAATATCCAAATACCATTCATACTCGGCCTGGTTTAAACCTTCGTGCTTCATTCTTTCTATTATCACATCAACATTTTCTTCTCTTTGGCTGCCGCCGATAATTTCACCAGCGCCTTCGGTTGCTATCAAATCATCATTTAACGCCAGTTTATTTTCCTTATCTAATTTCATGTAAAACGGCTTTATTTCTTTAGGCCATTTTTCAATAAACACCGGTACTTCACTGTCTTTGGTCAGAATCCCCTCATCGTCATTACCTAAATCTTCACCATATTTAATGTCTGATCCCAGTTCATTTAATTTTTTAATTGCCGCATCGTACGAATATCGTGTAAACGGCGCGTCGGCTTTTTTTAGTTTTTCCAAATCACGCTCCAAAATTGCAAGCTCCTCCAAACAATGTTCAAGAGCATAACGAATAATATGCCGCACTAGTCCTTCTTGAATTTTTAAATTTTCATCATGTTCAACAAATGCCGCCTCAGCGTCCATCATCCAAAACTCCGTGAGATGTCTTTTGGTTTTGCTTTTCTCGGCTCTAAACACCGGTCCGAAATCGTAACAACGGCCAACCGATGCAATCGCCGCTTCAATATATAGCTGTCCCGACTGCGAAAGATAGGCAGTGCCAAGATCAAAATACGGTACCGGAAACAATGTCGTTGTACCCTCACAGGCGTTGGGAGTAAAAACCGGCGAATCAACCTTAATAAAATTTTCTTGATGCAAATATTCATTGATAGCCGAAATCACCGCATCACGAACCCGAAGTATCGCCCACTGGCGCTTACTGCGGAGCCAAAGATGCCGGTGATCCATCAAGAAATCCGGTCCATGATCTTTTTTGGCGATTGGATATTCACTCGCCTGTTGAACGATCGAAAAATCCGTTATTTGTAATTCAAAAACATTTTCTCGCTTGGGATGTTTTGCGACTATCCCTTTTAAAATAACCGACGATTCCTGAGTTACCGCTTCTACTTTTTGCCAAGCCATTTCCGCGAGGGTGGACTTATTTGCTACGGCCTGAATCCAACCGGAACCATCGCGAATTTCGAGAAAGGCAATAGGACCGGAGGAACGCTTGTTGTATAACCAACCGGCAATTTCAACTTCCTTACCAATGTTATTTTTAAACTCTTTTATATATGTTTTCATACATTTTTACAAACCTTTTTTATTTTTCGATTATACTCTTTTTGGCTTAAATTAGCAAATATTCTGTCCTTAGAATAAACCAACCGGCAAAACAATCTTTACACTCAAATGATAACTAGCATAAGAAAAAATGCATTTAGATACTAACTCTTTTTCTAACTTAGACAAATTATCCTCGCCAACTTCTTTCCACGACTCGGTAAAAACCGATCGAAGTTTTTTTAATAATTTTACTGATAATATTACCCCTGTTGATTTATTTATTTCCGCGCAAATATCACAAACTATTCCTCCCTCCGCAGCAGCAAATAATATTTTTTTAAATTTCGTTTTTCCACAAACTGAACAACGGGCTAAAACCGGGGTAAACCCAAGAAAACAAGTTACCCTGCCAACAAACGCTGCCGGCAATAAATATGAAACTTTTTCCGCTTTATTTAAATATTTTAAAAATGAATGAAGAAGTTTAAAAATATTTTGATCACGCTCCCCGACGCGTACAATTTTGTTTACTAAAGACAAGACAAGATTAGCGCTAATTAATTTTTCTACCTCAGTCCTAATTAAAGGATAATTCTCAACAACAAACGCCTTAGTAACATACGAATAATTTTTGCCGGGGACAATTTCGATATCCAAAAGCGAAAACGGCTCCAAGGCAGGAGCGTTTTTAGAAATTATTTTTTTTACTCCCCGTGCCACCGGTTCAATTTTGCCGGCTTCTTTGGTATAAAACGAAATAATCTGATCATTTTCGCGGAAATCCCGCCTTTGAAGCGTGATGGCGAGCATATTATCTTCCTTTATTTTTATTTCTCTGTAAATAACCCTCGAGTAATATCATGGCGGATTTTTCATCGCGACTTACCCCATCGCCCATCGCATCTGCGCCTTGAGAAGAAAATCTTTCATCAAAATATTCAATCGGTATTGAAATATTTTTTTGAAGTTCAAAAACAAATTTTTTAACTTTTTCCGTATTGGCATTTTCTTTGCCATTTCGGTCAAATGGAAATCCAACCACAATTTGATTCAACCGTTCTTTTTGAATTATTTCCGATAATTCTTTTATTTTTTCACGCAAGGTTGCTTTCTCGATAAGACCAAATGGTAAAACCACCCCAAGATTTGTATCTACCCAGGCTAATCCAACTCTTTTGGAACCATAATCAATGGCGAGAATATTCATGTCTTATTCTTAATATTTTAATTCTTGTGGACGACGAGTTGCGACAATATTACCAGTTTCAGTAATTACAACCGTATGCTCAAAATGAGCGGATAAAGAGTCATCAGCCATTTTTATCGTCCAGCCGTCCTTCATAGTTTCAATACGCCAATCTCCTAGCGATATCATTGGCTCAATCGCTATTACCATACCGGGCTCAAGTTTTATGGATTCGAGTTTTTTATCATAATAGTTGGGTACAAACGGATCCTCGTGAACAGCGTGACCGACACCGTGCCCCACCAAATCTCTAACCACGCCATATTTACCTTGTGATTTTACATATGATTCAACCGCTTTTCCAATACTTGCAACCGAGTTTCCTGGCTTCGCCGCGGCAATTCCTCTTTCGAGCGCCTCCTTCGTAACCGCCATTAATTTCTGCGTTCTTTCCGGAATATTTCCAATCGCGACAGTGATTGCCGTATCCGTAATAACGCCGCCTTTTTTATTCGGCCATAACATGCCAACATCAATAGTAAAAATATCCCCGTCCTTAAGTAAGGTAGTTTTTCTCGGTATTCCATGGACCAATTCATGATTTAAAGACGCACAAATAGTAGCCGGAAAGGGACGGTCTGAAACATGAGTTTTGTAACCCTTGAATACCGGATTACCGCCGGCTTTTCTTATCAGTTTTTCCGCCTCTTTGTCTACTTCAAGAGTAGAAATGCCGATACGACAAATTCCAGCGAGTTGTTCCAAAATCTCACCCATCCGTTTGCCACTTTCTATTAAATTTTTTATGTCTTCCGGCGATTTAAATTTCATACGTGCTTTCTTACTTTATTACACTCTCAATTTCTTTTGTCACATCAGTTATTGATTTAGTTCCGTCTACCATAACCCAAACACCCAGCGACTGGTAGTATTTTCGAAGTGGTTCAATAGCGATATTACCCTGATCCTTAACACGATTTTTAATTGTTTCCGGATTATCATCAGAGCGTCTAACAAGCTTACCTCCACATTTAGAACAACTTTCTTCCTCGCTGCTAACGGTAACAATTTTTCCACACGAGCTACAAATCTTGCGGCTGGAAAGACGGCGAAAAGATTCTTCATCCGGTATTGCGACTTCAATCACTACCGTTTCACCTGTTAAATTATGAGCGTTAAAATATTTCTGATACTCTTTTGCCTGGTCAAGAGTGCGAATCGCACCATCCAAAACTACTCCTTTATTTTCTCTCAAGGACTTATCAATCTCTTTAAAAACTAAATCATAAATCATTTCATTTGGAGCGAGCAGGCCCTGTTTAGTGATTTTTTCAAACAGAACTTTTTCTGCTTCCGAAAGATTGGGACTGACTGCCTTAGCCCGAAGCAAATCTCCGGTAGACAGGTGCTTATAACCAAATCTCAATGATAATTTATCTGCCTGAGTACCCTTTCCAGAACCGGGAGCGCCGAGAAAAATAATAATCTTTTTCATGAAAAACAATTAGAAATACTAACGTAGTTTAGCAAACATTACCCTTTTCTTCAAGATGACAAATAAAAAACCCTCCGCAGATGCGAAGGGTTTAAATTTCGAGATTTATATGGTGTCGTACTCGTGCATGGTCATTTGTGACTGAATTTGCTTTGCGGTTTCAATCGCTACTGCAACCACGATTAAGAGGCTAGTACCGCCAATTCGCATGCTGGAAGTCCCTAGCCCACCTTTGGCAAGAAGCGGTAAAATCGCGATTACACCAAGGAAGATTGCACCGGCCAAATTAATACGATTCATGGTTTGAGCCAGATAATTTTCAGTTTCTTTGCCCGGTCTGATACCAGGAATAAAACCGCCTTGCTTCTGCAGATTTTCAGCAATTTTCTGTGGTTGAAATACTACTGAAGTATAGAAATATGTAAAACCAAAAATCAATAGAAAATATACAACATTGTAGAATGTTCCGTTTTGAAATAGGCGGATAGTTCCGGTCGCGGCATTTCGTAAAAATGCGGAATTAGCATTTACAAAAAACTGTGAAATCATGGATGGAAAAAGCATGATTGAAACAGCAAAAATGATTGGGATAACACCAGCCATATTTACCCGGAATGGCAAATGACTAGTAGTACCGCCAAAAACTTTACTGCCTCGCACCTGCTTGGCGTAACTGACCGGAATATCACGCTGACCTTCGGAGATAAATACTACCCCAACAACAGTGAGAAGCGCGGCAAAGATAAACAAAACGTAAGAATAAAATTGAGACGGATCGTAGTTTAAGGCGACATTTCTAACCGCCGCTGGTATACCGCTGATAATACCGGCAAAAATGATAAGCGAAGTACCGTTTCCAACCTTTCGTTCCGTAATAAGTTCACCAATCCATACCAAAAACATTGTACCAGCAGTCACTGTCATTATAATAGTAATAATGCGAATCGGAGTAAGATTCATGAGTACTGCCTGAGAAGAATTGTTTAAAAGTTTAATCATGGCGTAGGCCTGCAAAAAAGACAGCGGCACGGTGAGCCAGCGGGTATACATGTTAATTCTTTGTTGTCCGCTTTCCCCTTCTTTGGAAAGCTCCTCAAGCGAAGGAACAATCATGGTAAGAAGCTGGAAGATAATGGAAGCTGTAATATATGGACCCACCGCAAGCATGACGATAGAAAAAGTCTGCATGGTACCGCCAGATAAAACGTTCAAAAGACCAAGAATCTGATTTCCGGCTAAATATGCTTTTAAGTTTTCAACATTTACCCCTGGGATTGGAATATGAGCTACCAGGCGTGTAATAACAAGGAGACCAAGGACAATTAGAACATTGTTTCTAACATCCTTTACTTTCCAAATTCTGGAGAATTTTTCCCACATATCTATTAAAGATTAAGATGAGATTAACGTGTCTCCTTAAGCCTTTACTTCTCCACCGGCAGCAATAATTTTTTCGGCTGCACCCTTTGTACAGGCTACTGCGACAATAAGTTTCTTTTTGAGTTCACCGCGTAAAATTATTTTAGCGGCAGCATCATTTGAACCTAATATGCCTTTAGCCTGAAGAGTCTGTAAATTTACTGTTTCTCCGGCAGAGTAATATCTTTCAAGTTCATTTAAATTAACTTCAATTGGGCGGGTGTTAAGACTGGTAAAACCGCGCAATTTTGGAGCTGATTGCATGAGACGTCGGAAACCTTTTTGAGCCAACCCTCTTCGGCCACCAGAACGGGCAGTTTGACCTTTACCACCGCGAGTGGAAGAGGTGCCATGACCAGAAGCGTTACCACGACCGATATACTTAAATCGGTGTTTGGCGCCTTTGGCAGGTTTAATTGTGTGTACTTGTAACATAAATTATTATTTAGCAATTTCCGGCTCGGATTTTTTTACGGTTACCGGAGCGCGCTTAAAACTTTGCAAAGCTTCAAAAGTTGCCTTTACTACCGCAATTTTGTTTTTTGTCTTACCAAGAATTTTTGAAGAAACATTTGGTACACCGGCAAGTTCAAGCACAACACGAGTGGCGCCTCCGGCAATAATACCAGAACCTCTTGGAGCAGGCTTAAGCATAACTACCGCAGCCTTAAATTTCTTAATAACCGGATGAGGAATAGTATCTTTTACAATTGGCACTTTAATCATGTGCTTCTTGGCCTGATGAACAGCTTTTTCAACACCAAGTTGGACATCCTTGCCTTTGGCAACTCCAAAACCAACTTTTCCATGTCGATCACCAAGAATTACACAGACGCGGAAGCTAAGGTGTTTACCACCTTTAGTAACACGAGTAACGCGGGCGATATCGAGAATAAACTGATCAAACTCTGATTTTTCTCTCTCGTCACGTCGTCCTCGGCCTGGTCCTTTGTTCATTGCCATATTTTTCTAAATTAAAATTTCAAACCGCCGGCGCGCGCTCCATCTGCTACAGCCTGAACGCGACCATGATAACGGTAACCACCTCGATCAAAAACAACAGCACTTATTCCTTTAGCTTTCGCAAGTTCCGCGATCTTCTCTCCAACCGCAAATGCAGCTGCTACCTTGGTAGTTTTGCCTTCAATCTTCTTTACTTTCAAACCCTGAGAAGAAGTATAGCAAAGTGTCTTGCCGGTTTCATCATCAATCACCTGTGCAATCATGCCTTTGAGCGATCGAAAAACAGATAGACGTGGAGCAGAGGCAGTACCTTTAAGAGCCTTTCTTACTCGGAGATGTCTAACTTCACGCAAGGAATTTTTTGTTTTTATAAATAATCTTTTCATAGGTTATGCGGCAGCTTTGGCGGCTGTTTTGCCGGCCTTGCGCTGTATTACTTCATCAATATATTTAATACCTTTGCCCTTATAAGGCTCTGGTTTTCGTACCCGGCGAATTATCGCTGCCATTTCACCAACTTGCTGTTTGTCAGCGCCTTCAACCGAAATAATATTTTTTTCAACTTTAAAAGAAATTCCGGTAAGAGGTTTTACTTCAACTGGATTGGTATAACCAACTTCCAAAATAAGCGAAGTTCCTTTTACAGCGGCCTTATAACCGACGCCGTTAATTTCAAGTTGTTTTTTAAATCCCGTATTTACACCCTCAATCATGTTTTCAATAATACTGGAAAAAGTACCCCAAAGTGAGCGGTCACGGGTGTTCTCACCGTTTACCACTTGTACGGAAACTTCACCGGCATTATTTACAATCGTAACACGAGGGTGAAGAGCTTGCTTCAAGGTTCCTTTTGGACCCTTAACAACAATTTCACCGCCTTGTACTTCTAAAGTAACTCCGGCTGGTAATTTTCTAACTTTTTTGCCAATACGAGACATAAACTTTCAATTAGTATATTTCACAAAGCAATTCTCCACCCACATTCTGTTTCACTGCTTCAGCACCGGTTAATAAACCTTTAGGAGTGGAAAGGATAGCAAAACCAAGACCATTCAAAACTTTTTCAATCTTATCTTTCTTTACATAACGGCGGTGTCCTGGAGTGCTCAAACGTTCAAGATGTTGAATCGCGCATTCTCGGCCATGATATTTTAGGGTAATCACAATGAAAGCCGGTTTGGTTTTGGTTTCCTCGACCTTCGCGATATATCCTTCGCGGGTCAAAATTTCTGCAATAGCTAACTTTAACTTGGAATACGGTACGGCCACTTCTTTTTTGTGGACCATGGCAGCGTTGCGTATCCGCGTTAACATGTCAGCAATGGGATCGGTCATCATAAGTAATATTGATATTAAGGCTTCATTATGAAATTACCAGCTTGATTTCCGTACGCCTGGAATTTTTCCAGCGTTCGCGTATTCACGGAAACAAATACGGCATAGTTCGAACTCTCCAATAAAACCGCGACGGCGTCCACAGTTCCAGCAGCGTCTAACAATGCGGGTGGAGAATTTTGGTTTGCGTTTTGATTTGGCAATTTGTGCGTGTGTAGCCATATTTATTTTATGAATGGAAAACCTAAGTGACTGAGTAATGCTCTACCTTCTGTCTTGTTTTTTGCGTTGGTATTTACGATAATCTGTAAACCGTGAATCTTATCAATTTCATCCATTTTAATTTCTGGAAAAGCAACATTTTCTTTAAAACCAAAGGTATAATTTCCCTGGCGATCAAAACCTTTATCGGAAATACCGTGAAAGTCGCGAACGCGTGGAAAAGTAATTCTGGTAAGTCTTTCTAAAAACTGATACATTCGGACACCGCGCAAAGTTACTGTTACGCCAATTTCTTGTCCTTCACGAATTTTAAAGTTGGAAATGGCTTTCTTCGCTTTGGTGCGAATTGGCTTTTGGCCAGTAATGCGGGTGATATTCTTTTCAACATTTTCGATAAAATTGGCTTCTTTTATAAAGCGACCAATACCGGCATTTACAACCACTTTCATGACTTTTGGAACTTGGTTTACATTCTTAAAACCTAGCTCTTTCATGAGGGCCGGAACCATTACTTTTTTATATTGTTCGTAAAGACTCTTCATATAATTTAATCAATAGGTTGGCTACACTTGCGGCAATAACGGAACTTTTTTCCGCCTTCGGTCTTATAACCAACGCGAACAGTTTTTTCACATTTTGAACAAACTAGCATCGCCTTGCTCACTGAAAATGGAGCTGACAATTCAAGAACCTGACCTTTTTCGGTTTTACTGCGGGAGCGGAGGTGCTTCTTGATAATATTCATCCCCTCTACTACCAACTTACCTTCGGTCGGAAAAACCTGAATAACCTTACCAATCTTACCCTTGTCTTTTCCGCTTAAAATTTTTACTTTGTCGTTTGTTTTTATTTTCATATTATACAACTTCAGGTGCAAGAGAAATAATCTTTTGGAAACCTTTAGTTCTGAGCTCCCTAGCAACCGGTCCAAAAATACGGGATCCCTTCGGTTCTCTGCTCTCGCGGTCAATAATTACCACCGCATTTTCATCAAATCTGATATATGTTCCATCCGGTCGGCGGGTTTCTTTGCGCTGGCGAACGATGACGGCGTGAACAACATCACTTTTCTTCACTAGACCACGCGGTGCAGCTTCTTTAACAACACAGGTAATAACATCACCTAATCTCGCATAGCGTTTTTTGTAACCATCAAGCACGCGGATGCACTGGAGTTTTTTGGCTCCGGTATTATCGGCTACTGCTAACATTGCGCGGTGTTGAATCATATTATCTCTTTATAATCTTTATTTATGGTTTCTTTACAACTTCAACCAATCTCCAGCGTTTAGTTTTAGAAAGTGGTCTGCATTCGACAAATCTGACGGTGTCACCAACTTTGGCTTCACCTTTTTCATCATGAATGTGGTATTTCGTGCTAACTCGGTACTTTTTCTGATATTTAGTATTCATCTTCATCACATCGACGCGGGCAGTAATTGTCTTTGCCATAGCGACGGAAGTGACAAGTCCGGTAAATTCACGATAAATTTTGATTGGTGTCTTTTCCATAACAATTATTTTTTAGCTTCTAATTTAGCAGCTACAAGCATACTAATGCGGGCAATTGTTTTACGAACCTGTTTAATCTCGTGAACCTGTTTCAAGCGGTGCATCTGGGATTGGAGACGAAGCATGAATAATTTCTGATCCATTTCTTTCATGAGATCAGCAAGCTCGCCTTTGCTTTTGTTTTTTAAATCGGCAAAATCCATATTATACAGTTAACAAATTCTTTTCAACAAATTTAGTTTTGATACCGAATTTGTAGCTAGCCATGTCCATCGCTTCTTTTGCAGAAGCTTTTGGAATACCGACAATTTCAAACAAAATTGTACCTGGCTTTACTACCGCGACATAATGATCCGGAGCGCCCTTACCACCACCCATCGGGGTTTCATTGCCCTTCATGGTAACTGGCTTATCTGGGAAAATTCGAATCCAAACCTTACCACCACGTCTGACATAACGAGTAAGAACACGGCGGGCGGCTTCAATTTGTCGGCTAGTTACCCAACCATAACCTTGGCTCTTTAATCCGTAATCACCAAAATCAACAGAATTAGCGCGAGTTGCGACACCCTTCTGGCGACGGCGGCCTTTATGCCATTTTCTATGTTGTACTTTCTTTGGTAGTAACATACAGTTCAAATCTTTATTTCACGTGTTTTTTTATTTCTTCAGAGGTCTGTTCCTTTTTTTCAAATTTATCTTTTCTGCCAAAAGTTTCACCATGATAAATCCATACTTTTACACCGATTTTTCCGTACATTGTATGAGCTTCACAGAGGGCATAATCAACATTACTGCGTAAGGTAATCAAAGACATTTTTCCGGCTGCTAATTTTTCGCTGCGGGCAATTTCTACGCCATTTAAACGTCCAGCCATGCCAATTTTTACTCCTTTTGCTCCAGCGGCCATTACTTTTTCAATGGCTTGTTTCATAATTCTGCGGAACGGCATGCGCTTTTCAATATCGGCAACGCAGTTCTGAGCAACGATAGCAGCAGAAAGAGCAGGTTGATTTACCGGTAAAATATTTAACTTTACTTTTGTTTTAAATCCTAAAATTTTCTTTTCAATTTCTTTGCGTAAAACTTCCAATCCTTGTCCGCCGCGACCAATGACTACGCCAGGTTTACCGGCGAGAATGGTAATGGTTAAATCCTTCGGAGTTCTTTCAATACTCATGGAATCAACATTGGCTTCCTTTAATTTCGCTTCCAAAAAATCACGAATTTGAATTTCTTGTTTCAAAAAAGTGGGGTAGAGTTCGCGCTTTGCAAACCAACGGGAATCCCAAGGAAAGATAAATGGGACGCGGTGAATTTTTGGATGGACTTTGTGACCCATAGGACATTATTTAGTTTTCTTGCTAATTTTTTCTTTTTTAACTTTTTCCGGTAATTGTTCCAAAACCAGTGATACATGTGAGGTGCGTTCGCGTACCGGTGTCGCCCGACCGTGAGCCTTTGGCATAAATCGTTTCAAAACCGGACCACCATCAACCATAATTGATTTAACAATCAGATTACTTTCAATACTGTGGTTGTGTTTGGCGTTGGCTACCGCAGAGTTCAGCAATTTCAAAACTGGTTCCGCACCCTTCTTATTAAGAAGGCCAAGCACGGCCTGTGCCCGTTCAACGCGTTTGCCGCGAATCAGGTCGGCAATCAGACGCATTTTTTTCGGACCCATCCGATAAAATCTTAATTTTGCGGTAATCTGTGTCATACATTAAAAATTATTTCTTGCCAGCTGGTGCGGCTGCGGCAGGTGCCGGAGCAGCTTTGGCGGCGGCGGCTGTTTCTTGATCCTTAGCCATCTTACCACCGTGGCGAACGAATTTACGAGTTGGAGAAAATTCGCCAAGGCGATGTCCAACCATATTTTCATCTACTAAAACGGTGAGAAAATCTTTGCCATTGTGAACCAGAAAAGTAACTCCGACAAATTCAGGAGAAATCACACAAGCGCGGGACCAGGTTTTAATTGGGGCGCGTTTGCCGCTTTTTTTCAACGCTTCTACTTTCTTCACTACTCGTGGATCAATATAAGCGCCTTTTTTTAAACTTCGTGACATACAAATTAATTATTATTCAGATTTTACCCGTCTTGATTGGACAATAAACTTGTCGCTCCATTTCTTCGGTTTTCTGGTTCTGACACCACGGGCCGCTTTGCCGTAAACAGTTTGCGGACCACGTTTCTGACCGATCGGACTGTGTCCCTCACCACCACCATGTGGGTGGTCAACCGGGTTCATATTCTTTCCTTTAACAGTAGGTTTGATACCACGATGTCGCATGCGTCCAGCTTTGCCCCAGCGAATAAGACGGCGGTCTGGGTTGCTAAGCATGCCAATTGAGGCCGCACCTTGAAATGGAACATCGCGAATTTCACCAGAAGGAAGCTTGATCTGAGCATAATCGCCTTCGGTAGAAACTAATTGACAAGAAAGTCCAGCGCCACGAGCGAGTTGTCCGCCTTTGCCTGGAGTAAGTTCAACATTGTAGATAAAAAGACCAATTGGAATATGTTTCAAAAGCATTCTATTTCCGGTTTTGGCTTCAATGGCTTTGTCGGATGAAAGAATTTTTGTTCCAACCGTTAAACCTTCCGGGGCAAGAATATAGGATTTTACTCCATCGGTATATTGAATGAGGGCAATACGAGCTCCACGATTTGGATCGTATTCAATAGCCTTAACTGTGGCCTCTACTCCATATTTCTGTTGTTTAAAATCAACCAAGCGATAATATTTCTTGGCACCACCACCTTGGTGGCGTACAGTAATAACACCTTGGTTATTACGTCCAGAATTCTTTTTCAAAATTTGAATCAAACTCTTTTCTGGTTTGAATTTTGTAAGGTCGGCAAAAGCGTCGGTCGAGGAATTGCGCCGTCCATTACTTGTTGGTTTGTAGACAATAATCGGCATATATCAAATTAAACGCCTTCGTGAATAGTGATTGAATCACCTTTCTTCAAGGTAACCATGGCTTTTTTGTAATCAGATTTTCGGCCAAAACCTTTGGAAAAGCGAACGACATGTCCTTCGATATTTGCGGTTCGAACTGACATTGGCTCTACTCCGTACAATTCTTTTACGGCTTTTGCGATTTCAATCTTGTTGGCACTTCTCGCAACGATAAATGAATAAGCACGGTGAGTAGTTTGGTGGGTGGCGGCCTTCTCAGTAACCATCGGCTTAATAATAATCTTCATGGCCGAACTTGAGGCGCTTTTCATTTTGGCAGGAGCAACAACTGTAACCTCGGATTCATCCTTGGTTTCTTTGTCTGTGCTCTTTTTTGATTTTGTTAATTTATCCATTATTCCCATACGATCTATTTAGATAAAGCTTCTTCGATTTTTTTAATGCCTTCTACGGTAGTCAGTATTGCCTGTTTGTTCATAATATCAACTACATTCAAATCTTCAGCGCGGGTAGTTTGGAGTGATTTGATATTACTAGTAGCACGAATGACAGCGGCGTCTTTGGCGGCAGTTATGACCAAAAAGGTCTTTTGAGTAACTGGCAAAGATTTTATCAGAGCGGCAAAAAATTTGGTTTTCGGTTCTTTGAAAGAAAAATTTTCCATTACCCAGATTGCGCCATTTTGAGCTTTGTCGGAAAGGCACATTTTTGTTGCCAGGCGTCGGGTTTTTTTATTTGTTTTAGTTTTATAATTACGAATTGAAAGTGGACCAAAGGTTACACCGCCACCCTTCCAAATCGGGGAACGGATGGAACCGTGACGAGCACGGCCAGTGCCTTTTTGTTGCCAAGGCTTCTTACCACCACCACGGACTTCACCACGGTTCTTAGTATCGGCCCAAGGCTCGCGAGCATTATTGCGCTGCGCAACAAAAACTTCATGTACTACTTCGGACTTCACCGGAATATTAAAAATAGCATCATTAAGTTCAGTTTGTTTGGTTTCTTTGCCTTCTAAATTGTAAACTTTTACTTTCATAAAATTATTTAGTTTCAGCGGCTAACTCAACTTCCTTTACTGCCTCTTCTTTTTTAGCAACCTTTTTGTTTATTTTTAATTCACCGGCGCCGCTGATCATGATAAGTCCGCCGCGACCACCTGGAACCGCTCCTTTGATAAGGAGTTCATTCTTTTCGATATTGATACCAATAATTTGTAAATTCTTTACAGTTACTTGGTCATTTCCCATTCGACCGGCCATGCGCATTCCTTTGAAAACGCGTTGAACACCACCCGCGCCAATAGAACCAGGGGCGCGCAAATCGTGTTTGTGACCGTGTGAGGCCGGGGCACCGCGAAAGTGATGGCGTTTAACCACACCCGCAAAACCCTTACCTTTGGAAGTGCCGGTAACCTGTACAATATCGCCGATAACAAAAGTATCCGCGGTAATAAAATCACCGCGTTCAATATTGTCTACCGATTCCACTCCAAAATCATGCAAAAATTTTACCGCATCTAAATCCTTCAGATGACCCGCGGCCGGCTTCGATACTAAATAACTTTTTGGAGTACCAAAACCAAGCTGTAAGGCGACAGCGTTATCTTTTTTTCCGTCTTTAACCTGAACAATCTGACATGGACCAGCTTCAACTCGCGTAACCGGAACAACATCTCCGCTTGCGGAAAATACTTGTGTCATACCGATTTTCTTGCCCAAGATAAATTTCATACTCATCTTCTTAACAAAAAACTAGAAGCGTCGAATGGTGAAATATTTCACCACTAACGCTTCTAGCCTTATTCCCACCTAATCGGTGCAAGCAAAAACTGAAAATCTGTTTAAAGGCTAATTTTTACAATTTTTAATAAGTTTCCTCTTGTCATCATTTCCTGGTAAATGTTTTCCTTCTTTCGATACTACCGCTCGGATCTTATTTACTTGGATTTAGATAACTATTTAACTAGCACCAGTTTACTATATTTTTTTAGACCTGTCAAGGCCCGCCTGCAACGCTTTGCATAGCAATGCGGGCAGGGGTGCTTTTACATCTTTACTTCAATATCAACACCAGCCGGTAAACCCAAACTCATGAGTGCATCAATACATTTTGGTGAGGCATCAAGGATATCAACCAAGCGTTTGTGAATGCGCATTTCAAACTGTTCACGGGCATCTTTGTGTACAAAGGTAGAGCGGTTTACAGTGAATTTGCGTTTTTCGGTTGGCAAAGGTACTGGACCAACAACTTTCGCATCAAAACGATTAACCGTTTCAATAATTGTCTTGGTAGCCTGATCAATAATACGGCTGTCATAGGCGCGAATCTTAATACGAATCCGGTTAGCGGCTTCGGTTTTGGCTGGCGCGACGACGGCTTTCAATTTTTCGGTTGGGTGTTTAATCGTACTCATGTTATTTATAATTAATGAACGGTGAATAAGGGTTAAAGAGCTAATGATCTGAGAAAAACCCCCTCACTGTTTTTGCAGTGAGGGGGCCTCATAATTATTTGCTGATTGAAATGACCACGCCGGCGCCGACGGTACGACCGCCTTCGCGAATGGCGAAGTTCATCTTTTCTTCCATAGCAACCGGTACAATGAGTTTAACCTTCAATTTTACATTGTCGCCTGGCATTACCATTTCTACTCCGGCTGGAAGTTCAACTTCACCAGTTACGTCAGTAGTGCGAATATAAAATTGTGGTTTATAACCTTTGAAGAATGGTTTGTGGCGGCCACCTTCGTCCTTAGTAAGAACGTAAATTTCCGCTTCAAATTCGGTGTGAGGAGTAATGCTGCCTGCTTTACAAAGCACCATACCGCGTTCAACATCTTCCTTCTTGGTACCGCGTAACAAGATACCGGCGTTATCACCAGCTTGGCCTTCTTTAAGGCTCTTGTTAAACATTTCAATACCAGTAACAACGGTCTTTTGGACATCTTCCTTCAAACCTACGATTGCTACTTCATCGTTAATTTTTACCATACCACGTTCGATACGACCAGTAACTACAGTACCACGGCCTTCAATAGAGAAGACGTCTTCAACTGGCATAAGGAATGGCTTGTCGGTAGGACGAGTTGGGGTTGGGATAAATTCATCAACCGCTTTCATGAGGTCAAGAATTGGCTTGGAAGCTGCCTCATCAGATGGGTTCTGGAGAGCCTTGAGGGCTGAACCGCGGATAACTGGCACCTTGTCGCCTTCGTACTTGTTCTTGGTAAGAAGATCACGAACTTCAGCCTCAACGAGGTCAATAAGTTCAGGATCAGTAACCATGTCAACTTTGTTTAAGAAAACAACGATATATTGTACGCCGACCTGGTGAGCGAGAAGAATGTGCTCGCGAGTCTGAGGCATTGGGCCGTCAGCGGCAGATACAACGAGAATAGCACCGTCCATTTGGGCAGCACCGGTAATCATGTTTTTTACATAGTCAGCGTGACCTGGACAGTCAACGTGAGCATAGTGCCGATTTGCGGTTTCGTATTCCACGTGTGCGGTGGAAATAGTAATACCACGAGCCTTTGATTCTGGGGCTTTATCAAGGTCATCTACACCCTTTTTCTGGGCGGTCATACCATGAGCTGTAAGCACCGACAAAATTGCTGCGGTGGTAGTAGTTTTGCCGTGGTCAACGTGGCCAATAGTACCAACGTTAACGTGCGGCTTGTTGCGAATAAAATCCGCCATACGTTTACTTTTTGCGGCACTGTCCCGAGTGGTCGGTACAGATTTGTGTCCAGCCGTTTTTGCCCCAAATTGGGGTACCCTCACTTTTGAGAGTGTTTATTTAAATAAATTTATGAATAAAAGTGCTTCCTTAGGAAGCGTTTAACATTATACCAGATATAAATTTTTTTGCAAGAGGCACCGTGTGGACAAGCTGTGGCTAATCCTAGCCATTTTTACTATTCCACCGGTTCGAGGTAAAACTTTTCCTCTTCTTCCTCCTCATGAGGCACGTCAGCGAGACTTTCTTCGCTTAAAATCGGGGTTTTTTCAGCTACCCAATTTTCAGAAAAATTTAATTTTTTAGAAGGTGCAGCCGGAACAGTAGCAGGTTTTGGCTCAACTGGAGTAATTTTTTCGATTTCCGTGGCAGCTTTTTGCTTTTCAGCGATCTCCAAAAGGTCGTCTAATTCGTAATCATCTAACCCCGGTTCGCCTTCTTCTTTTTTTTGTGGATGTAAACCAGTAACACCAGGTAGCATTTTCTCGTAGGCATCAGCATCCATGAGTACAAAAACCTCATCGCTTTCAGTATCCAAAACTATCCCCCTATCCCCTGTTCGACGCAACAGCCGAAGCGTGCGTTGCAACTGCAAATTATTCATAAAATCATCTAGGTTCAAGTAGGCGTATTATACTGGTATATCTTTTTCTGTCAACCGACTTTTTTTTCATCGAGCATCTCATCAAAAACAATCGATTCTGATTTTTTATTTTTTAAATCAATAATCGGAGATTTTTTAGTTTCATAGCGAGGATGTTCAAAAGTAAGATAATATTTGGCGTCACTCGCAAGAAAAAAGTATCGGCCACGACTATCGGTTATTTGAGTCGAAACCAGTTTGTTCAGCCCCGAGTTAAACAAACGAACGATTACCTGGTTAATCGGGCGCTTGGTAGAGGCATCAAGAACGACTCCCCAGCTTTTTGCGGCTGGTTTATTTGTTAGCCGCTGCATCATTACTATTAATAAAATTTGAATGACAAGCAGTAGCGCCAAATACCACTTCGGCGATATATAAAATGAAATAATAATAATTAAAAGCCCAATCCAGGTTATTGAAGTTTGCACTACACTTAGCACTTTTTTCCACCAAAATTTCACAATTGGCAATTCGTAATCACCGGCCGGATCCATGGGAATATTTAGCGCAATAATACCATTGCTCGCACTGGTTTCAATCGTTTGACCGTGGTAAATATTAATTTTTTGTCCGTCATCATTTAAACCTTCCAGAAGTTTAGAAGGAAAAACATGACCACCCTTAATCGCTAGTATTTTATATAACCCCGGATTAACAACAAATAAATAACGGCCTTCTTGGTCGGTAACCTTAGATTGAACAACAAGACCCGTATCACGATTTACTAACCGGACAGTGGCAAGGTCAATTGGCAATTTGTTTAAGGAATTATAAACATAACCAAAGCTAGCATGCTTTTTTCTTCTCAAAAAAGCTAACGGTTGTAATAACAGCTGTAGAAAAGGAATAATATTTACCCAAGAAAAAATCGAGATTGCGCTTACCGCCGCAACACCCACCGCTGTTGGCGCGACAACGGTATTTACCGTTTGTTGTAAATCTTTATTTTCTGAAAGATCTTTAATTGCAACAGCGGTTTCAGCAATCTGCTGCAGGGCAGGCTTTTTATCTACTTCCAGCACTGGCTTTGTTTCCGGCACCTTTACCGGAGCCGGGTTTGAGGTCGTTGTTTCCGGTGCTAATACAGTATTTTCGCTGCTATTTACGGTAATTCCACTGCTAATCTGTCCGGAAGCGCTGAGCGAAAACATCGTATAATAATATTTTTTACCGATTAAAATTTTTGAATCAAAATATTTTTCAGCGTTTCCCTCATATATAGTTTCACCATCTTCCGGAACCGCGACCGGCCCATCGACTGACCTTACCAATTTTACGCGATTAAATGCCGGCTCCAGCGGATTTTTCCAAAACAAATTTATTCCACCCGACCCAAGTACTGCCTGAAATTTTGTCACATTACTTGGCGGCAAGGTTTTACCTGCAGTTACTAATTCCTTAAGCAGGCTTTCACTTTTATTTCCAGTAGCGTCAATACATAAAATCTTATAATCATAATTTGTATTTGAATCGAGGCCACTTAAAAAAATATGATGATCCAAGCTAAAACCAGGCACATTTTTTAATTGCGCTTGTTCACCTTCACGGCCAAAACTAATCCCACAAGTCGCCTGCTCATCGGTGCCAAAAGAAATCGTCGCACTGTCAGTTTGCGCAACAACAGAAATATTACTAATTACCGGACCTTTTGAATCTGGATAAGGTAAAATAAAATTATTTAAATACGAAGCAGTTTCACCACCCTGGCTACCAATTCGGATCCGATAATAAATTTTATCTCCAGGTGATATATTTTTTAATTTGGCGGCAAAGTAATATTTAGTGCCGCTCGCGTTGCCGGGCAAGGCTCGCAGCGACGAAGTCTGCGAATACCCGGTATCAATTCCGTATTCAAGAGCGGCAATAATTATTTCATTGGTATCGGAAGCTAGCCAGGTGACTTGCGCGGAACTCGTTGAAAATATTACGGAAACCTCATCAATTACCGGTAAAGTTGCGGCCGAATTCGCGCTAATCAGTAGAAAGCCAAAAAAAGCGCCCAGCGCCCAAAGTAGCAAAAAATTTTTATTTTTGATTTGCATGAAAAATTATTTATAGCGTAAAGCCTCAAGCGGTTCGAGATTTGACGCGCGCCGGGCTGGGAAAACCCCCGATAAAAATCCGATTACCATCGACAAAATAATAACACCGCTAAGGAACCAGCCGGGAAAATAAAATAAATCGGTTTTTGCTCCACCGAACCGACCGGCCAGCGTATTTACGCCAAAATTAAACAACATCGCAAAACCAATACCAATTCCCTCGCCTACTACCCCTCCAAAAAAGCCAATTATAAGCGACTCAAACAAAAACATGCTTTTCAAACTAGATTTTGTAGCTCCAATCGCGCGCATAATTCCGATTTCATTGGTACGTTCCAAAAGGGTAACAGTCATGGTATTAAACATACCAATGGACGACACAACTAAAGCGACCGCGCCAAACAAACCCAGCACAATTTGAATGACCTGAAAGATTTTGTTTGCCTGATCAATTGTTTCCGAAAGCGATGCGACTTGATAACCTTTTTCCAAAATTTGTCCCTTTACCTGGTTAATATCATTATTGGTCGCAACCCGAACCCGCGCCTGATCATATTTAGTTATCGTAAGATTTTTTGCCACTTCACTTAACGAAACATAAACATAACTATCTTGCGGGTCGGCAATCACGCCCTTAACCACAAAAGGTTGGGGTAAATTTATCGCTGTAATAGTCGTGGTAGCGGCAGGGTTTCTAGGCGGAATTAACTGTAAATATATTTTTTGTCCAATAATTTCTTCATTTGTTTTCATGCCGAACAATTTTAGCACGGCTTCAGAAATAAGCGCCTGATCATTTTCTTTTTCGTCAAAAAGTTTTCCGTTTGCTACCGCTACCCCGGCATATTCAAAAAATTTCGAATCCACCGCCCTAATCTCTGCAGTGCCGTGTAATTTATCCATTATCGCTTGGCCGTTGAATGAAGCCTGGGGTGCGATATCCGCGACATTCGGAATCTTTTTTAGATCAGCGAGCGCCTCATCATTAAAAAAAATCAATTCATTCACCGGCGTAACCGTAAGACTAAGTAGTGCTTGGTTAAAAACAATTTTTTCCAAAATAATATTTTGCAGACCATACCCGAGCGCTACCAAAAACAAAACCGCGCTAATACCGACGCTAATACCTAGAATGGTAAGCCAAGTACGAGCCGGACGGGTCCGGAACATGCGGGTAGATAAATTAAACAAATCGCCAACTCTCATAATTATTTTAAACGTTGCTTTGCTGTAAGGCCGCCAGAATTATTTCTAACTTTTGTCCGATATGAACTGCTGAGGTAGAGCGAAGGTGCGCTCCGCCATCCGCGATCGGCCTACCAATGAGCCAAACAAATTCATCCGAGGTAACTTCTTGATTAAGACGTGCCACAATCGCCCGTTCCAGGCGCACAATCTGCGAATAAGACAGGTCCGAGGTAAACTCGTTCAAAATAAATTCTCGAAGCAAATAAACCAGTTCTTTTTTCTTGTCATGGGGTGATTTAAATTCTAAACCTTTAAAACCTTGAATGATATTTACTACCGCAGCAATTTTTTCACTATATTTTTTGGCAGTTACATAATACAAACCAACTCCGCCATTCGAAAATGGTTTTTCAAGATTTTTTTTAAACTCATCCATGGTGAGCGCCCCGTTAAGCAACGCCTCCATATCTTTTTCCAATCGCTCCATTTGCGGCGTCGACATTTCTTCCAGTAAATATTGAGTTAAAATCCAAGATTTTAGCTCATCAATTGATAGTGAGGGTCGCACGTGCGCGAGCCGTTCCATTTCTTTAAACTCTTCAACAGAAATATCGGGCTTTACAGTCGCTTTTTTCAAAACCTCATCCGGCAAGCGAGAATGGTCATTTTTCACCACTTTTTCAATCTTTCCGTCTTTAAAATAATAAATACGATCCGCAAAAGGCAAATAATTTGGATCGTGAGTAACCAGAATAATAGTCTTTTTATCTTTGCGGTTAATTTCCGATAAAGTCTGCATCGCGACTCGCGCCGATTCACTATCAAGGTTACCGACCGGCTCATCTGCAAGTAAAATCTGCGGATCATTCATGAGCGCCCGGCAAATCGCGACTCTTTGTTGTTGACCACCAGACAAATTGTTTGGCAAATTATGGGCGCGCGTAGCGATTCCAAACCGTTCCATTAATATTTGGCCTTTTTCCTTGCGCTCACGAGCCGGAACATTAATAAATACTTGAGGTAGCGTAATATTATCCGCTACATTTAGAGAATAAATCAGGTTAAAGTTCTGAAAAACAATTCCAAAAAATTGCGAAGAAATACTGGTTTTTTCTTTCTCGGTAAACTTCGAACTATCCTGACCGTTTACAAAAACCTTGCCTCCGGTTATACCCTGCACACCCAGCAAGGTATAAAGCATGGTGGATTTTCCACAACCGGAAGGACCAAAAAATATCAGATACTCCTCGGGATAAACTTCCAAAGAAATATCATTAAGAGCGGTAAATTCATTATCTTTACCTTCATTATATGTTACCCTTACATTTTCCGCTTTTAATATCGGTTCCATGTCAAACTAGTTTATTTTTTACCTTAAACAAATTGTACCACAATTACAATATTCTGTTTCCTCCTTTACAACCCAACATTCTTGGTCCAGCCGAATACACTCTGGAAGTTGTTGGAGATGAGATCAATAATAGTTTGTTTTTCAACCGGGGTTAAGGTGGTGAACTTGTCGGATTGAGTTTTGTTGCCGGAAAGATCGGTTGCTTCCACCCAATACTTGTAAACACTGCCGGGTTTGAAGGCGGTTAAGACGACGAAGTGTTTTTCAGCCGGTGAGGTTTCAAGTTGAGTCGATTTAACATTATCCGGGTTATCTTGGACACCTTCTTGGTAGAAGACTTGGGAGATGGTCGGTTCGTTGGTATCCCAAGAAACAATGGTCTGGACTTTTGAAGTCGCGCCTGGGTACAGAGTAGAATTGGCGGTGACATTGTTGATTTGCGGTACTTCTTTATCAATAATGGTTTCAAAGTAGATTGGGTCAGAAGGTTGTTCTTGGCCGGATTCGTTCTTAGCTTTAATAATGAGCGAGTATTTAACACCCGGATCTAGACTTTGGAGGGTGAAGACGTGGGAGATGAGGAGGGCCGGGTCACCAGCGGTCAGAGATTTCTTGGTAGCGATATTGGTATATTCAAGAGTTGATTCGGTTGGTACGTTGGTCTTCCAGGAAACGATCGCTGAGGTCGCTTTGGTGTCGGTAACTTTGGCATCGGCAACGGTTGGTAAGATTGCTTCGGTTTCGAAGGTGTAGTCTTTGCTTCTGGCTTCCGGACCGACTTCACCTTTACTTGCGACTTGGAAGTGGTATCTGGTTGCGGATTCAAGTGAAGCGAGTTCGACGGTATGAACAGAAGATAAGGCGTCGCCGTCGACAATGGAAGTGGTGTAAGGTTTGTCGGTGCCGGCGGCATAGTCAGATTCTTTCGCAAACGCTACTAAACCGGTGGTCTTCTTGTCGGTGCTCCAGCGTACGGTTGCGCTGTTGCCGTGGACTTCGACCTGAGGGCGAAGACCAACGATGGTTGGGGCCTGGCCGATTTGGGAAGCGATTTCCGCAAAGGTCTTGCCGGCATTTTCATCGGAGAGTTGATTCAGGAATGGATTTTGTGAGAAGGCTTCGAGCATGCTCGCAAGCAGGTTGAGCGGAGCTTTGGAGATTTGATCAACCACAAACTGCCGGGCGGCTTTTTGTTTTTCTTCTTCTGGAGTGACCGCCGGGGTATCACTTGGTTTGGCTTCCGTGCCATCGATGTTGAGGGTGGTGAAGAAGGTGTCGGCAGAAGAACCGAGGTTGCCGATCGCATCAAAAGTGTCTGCGATAAAATGATAAGTAGTTCGAGGAGATAAATTGTCTAAAGCCACAATGTGATTTGTCACTCGAGATATGTAATTGCCTGCGAGTGATCCATATTGATTTGATTGACCGTACCGCACGAGCGAACTTCCCTCTTTATCCGTAGTCCAGTTTACACTTGCCGAGAAAGGAGTGATTTCGGTAACCTGTAAGTTTGAAATGATTGGCAAAGAAACATCTGGGTACTTGGTGTTATCAATGACGATGTTGGATTTGGTGTTATCAATGACAACGGTTTGCATGCCAAAGACCGGAGTGTCAAAAGAGAACGGGCCAACGGTCGTAGCATTGAGTGATTGATCGGTTGAGACAATGTTGTAGTAATAGGTGGTGGAAGCGAGCAGGCCAGTGAGCGGGAGTGAGTGAATGGTGCGCGGAGTAGAAGTAATCGCGACCTGCGTATCTAAAACATTAGTTGAAGTGCCATAGTTAACTTCCGAGAAGGCGAGCTCATCGGTGGTCCAGTTGATGTAGGCGGCATTTGAATTGGCAAGTGATGAAGTTGCAGAAATGACAGGCGGAGTAGTGTCGGCGATGGTGGTAAAGGAGCCGGTCGAGGAAGCATTGTTACCAATACTGTCGGCAGAATTAACACGGTAATAGTAAAGAGTGTTGCCGAGCAAACTGGTTAAATTTATGGCGTGAGTGGAAAGTGAGAAATCATAGAGATTGCCGACCAGATTTCCATAGGACAAAGTGGTGCCGAAATCTACCGTCGCGTTAGAGTTTTTACTGGTGTCCCAGCCAATGGTCGCGTAAGTTAGGCCGATGCTGGTTGAGGTGACGTTGGTGATTAGAACCGGGGTGGTATCAATCGCGGTGCCGGTGAGGAAAGTGAGGTCGCCGGAAGTTGCGAGATTGTTGTTGCCATCGCGAGATAATATCTGGTAATGATAAGTTTGGTTGGGAGTAAGATTCTGAAGATTAACGGAGTGCTGAGTGGTGAGAGTGGCGTCGAGTGTTGTTGAACTACCATAACCGACAGTGAGGCCGTAATTAATTTGTGAGTTTGCGAGTTCATT
>JBAZUP010000003.1:0-105904 GCA_041661385.1 Patescibacteria group bacterium | reverse complement strand
ATGTTTGGATTGTTGATTTTTTGAATATCAAAGTTGGCTACTTCAACAATTGTTTTAGCGATTGGCAAGATGTTGTAAATTAAAGCTGTTGATTTCAAATGTGCTGATATTTTGTTTTCTATTGATGGCGCTAACCAACCATCAGCTTTTTTACGGTTGAGAAATCTTGGTTGGCGATAACGGGTTTTCCGCGCCCGGCGAGTTTTTCGGAATTCTCTGCGAGTGGCTAATAGTTTTACTATGTCGGTTCGGAGTATTAGTTTGTTTTCAAATAATACTTTTGTAGGTGTTGTTGCGGAAAAACCAACTTCTTTACTACCGGTATCAATTCCAAGTGTTATTTCTTGCTTATATCCGGATGAGCCGTTAAATAGTTTAATAGTGAATGGTGTGCGTTTAATTATTTTAGCTCGATGTTGTTTTAGCAATATTTTAGCTTTCCGTGCAGTGCACGGCATTAATGGTTGGTTGTTTTTGTTGATTACGAATACTAACATAGAGTATTCCCCCTTTCGGAGTTAGTTGTTCTTCGCCAATGTTGTAGTGGTTTGTCGTGTTAATAGCACCGTCCCTACCTATCAGGACTTTTAACCATCAACGACAGAGCAGCGGACTAGAACGCGCATCCGCAGGTGTCTTGACCATAACAACGTAGTCTGTTAAGACTTAGGCTAGTCAATTAAGGCTTTTGCAAGCCTCCACTTTTATAAGTGGTAGGTTTTTGACCAAAACCTCAATTCTTATTGTGGATTATTGTTATTATGTTGCCTTGATAGCTTATTTGTGCTTTATTGAAAATTCCTTCGTATACCATGCAACCCTGATTTACGTCGTAATCTTTGGTAACGTACTCATTATTTTTCAATACTTGCAATACTGGTTGTTCGCCGGTGACCGGCACATAAGTTTTGATATAAGTTTTTTTGCCGTCATCAAAAATCAAAGTCGGTTTTAGCATTGTGTTTCCGGTTGTAGTGTAGGAAAAATCAGTGTTTTTCATATCATTTGTTGATAAATTTACTGAATCATCCGAATCCCAGCGCGAGTAAGTGCGAAGCTGGCGTTTGAGTTCCATAATCTGGTTGTTCATTGCGTCGATTTTGGCTGACATATCCGGATTATCGGTTTTTTGTTTAACACTAGCAGTGATTTTGTTATTGATAACTGCTATGTTTTCTTTATTTACGTCATCAGTGTTTTTGAATTTTTTGTTTAATTCCGCAATTTCGGTTTGCAGCGAGATAATATTTTTGGTTAACTCTTGATTTTTTGTTTGTTCTGTTGTCGCGATTAATGTGACTTGCGCTAATTGTTTTTCGAATGAAGTGTTTTTTGAATCGATAGTTTTTTGAAGTTCAATTTGTTGTGGTTTTAGTTTATCGAGAGTGTTTTGTTCTTGTTTGGTTTGTCGTTCAATCAGATCGGTTTGGGTTAACGTGAATTGCTTGGCAATTATTTCAGCGGTATATTGAAATTGTGCGATTTTTTCGTTTGCAACTTGATATTGGGCCTGAGTTTCGATTAGTTGTTTTTGTAATCGTTCAACTAATCGAAGTGTTGTATCTAAGGTTCCTTGTAAATCGGCAATTTTGTCGGCATTTACTTTGTTAGTGTTGATGGCGTTATTTAACGCTGTTGCAAATTGATTAACCAACACATTTGTTGAATCACTATTTGATGTTGTGTTCATCGGCGTCCATTCGTTGGTGGCTGCCGCGCAGATTGTTGAACAAGCCAGTATGAAAACAATCAAGATAACTATGAGCTGTTTTTTCATTCGCGTTCTCCTTTACGTTATAGTTTTGTGGCAGCTTTTGCCGCGGAGTTTTTAACGGCAGCGGCTGTGCCACCTTTTGAACCCGTTGTTACTGTATTTGTTTCTCTTGTCATACCTGTGTGTTTTCCAAAACTTTGTACTGAACCAGAAACGCTTGAGCCTGCCCCCATTACTGCACCACCGCTTAAACTTGGCGAACCGGACAATAAAGATGTTACAAAGTTTGGAATTACTAATATCATTAGCGCAAAAACAATTAACATGCCTGTTACATTCCACAACATTGATAATTGGTGTGCATCGCTAGTACTTGCTGGCAGTGTGAATTTTTGGATATAAGTCATAAACATACTTGCGATAACTCCAGTTACGCAATATTTTACCGCGCATCCCCAGATGGCGCCGATGGCTTTTTCGCCTAAAAAAGCTGTGTATTTTAATGCTCCAAACGGTAACAGTACTAACGCTATAGCTGTAACCATATAAAATTCAATTTTGGCAATGAAAATTATTGCGGATAGTAGTGCGGTTATTATGGTGATTATTAAGAATATAAATGGAAATTGTATTGCTCTATTGATTGCGTTGAAATCGAAGCCTGTAGTTATGTTAATTAAACTTGTAACCGTCATTTCTTCATATTTCACGCAATAATCAGTTGTTGCTTTAAGCAATGAAAACGGATCGTTCATTATGGCAGATATATTGGTACCACCAATAGTATTTGCGGCTTCTGTCATGCTTAATGGAATAATGCCTGATACGGGATCAGCCAGCGTGACAAAATTTTGCACTATAAAAACCCAAAAACCGGCTTTTAACATTTTTTGTACAAATATTTTCATATTGTCCGGATTGTCAATGTTGAATATCATTCCTAGTGCAAAATCTATTGTTAATATCAGCATTAATGTTGTCATTGCATTTGCCATTAAAGCTTTGGGCGCGGCTGCCAGCGGAATTATAATGCTTCGGTTTATTTCTTCATATACTGTGAATTCCATTTATATTCCTCATGTCATCGCTTGTGCGGCATCTTTATTTGCTTGATCGGCGCGTTCGCGTTCCGCAATTTTTTTTGCTTCTTCCAAGTTTTTTTGTTTAATATAAGCGGCTTGTACCGCGTTGTTTGCTGACACTACCTGGATTAACGAGGACATTCCTTTGGCGCTTATTGCCGATATTCGGTTGCCGATTTGGGCGGCTTTTACTATTCCTTGTGAGTTGGTGCTCATTAACCGGTCGAGTGAATCCATATCATCCCAGCTTTGCATTACCAGGCCGCCGGCATTAATTGAATCTTTTAGTGCTTTATCGGTATTATCCAAAGTGTTGTTGGCGTCAGCGGCGCAGTCGGCGCCGGTTTTTTTGGCATAACCCCAAAATGTCGGGTACATTTCGTCAAATTTTTCTTCCATTCCCGAGTAATCAGCAAGAATGTACTTTGTGTTTTTTTGGATTTTCATAATTTGCTGAAAGTTTTGTTTAATATTTCCGGACGCCAGGTTTTTAATTGTTGAGTCAGCCTCTTCTATATTTACCGCCATGTTTTGCAGCATTTCAAATTGTTGCTGAATTCCTTGAAGTTGCACTAAATAACCTTTTATACTTTGCGTAATGGCGGCTACGTCGATAGTTGGCAGTTCGGCTCTGGCAATGTTGGTTCCGGTGGAAAACAGCAGCGTTATTGCTAATGCTAATGTCGAAAGTTTTTTACACATAATTCTCCTTATTATGTTTTGCGTGAATTATTTTTTTGTATTCTTCAGTTTGTTTTTCCAAACCTTTGTAGATTAACCAGTGTTCGTTGAAGTGTTTTAGCCCGTGTTCAGCTACTATTGATTTAGCAAATTTTTGATCAGGTTGATTGTTTGATGCTACATATGCCAGTGTTAGTTTTCCTAAATCCAGTTCAAACTTCCGGGAACCGTTTTTTGATTTGTAATAATATTCACGTTTGGGAGTTGCATTAGCAATGATTGAAATTTCTTTTTCATTGAGACCAAATTTTTGGTATTGTTCGATAAAATGGCTGTCTCTGGCGTTGGGGTTGGGGAGAAATATTTTTGTGTGACAGTTATCCATGATTGTCGGCGCTATCGGACTCTTGTCGATGTCTTGCAAGCTTTGAGTGGCAAAAATTACTGATACGTTGGCTTTACGCAGAACTTTTAACCATTCTCTTATGCGTTCCGCAAAAACCGGATTGTCAAAAAACAACCAACATTCATCTAGTATCAGTACTGTTGGGTTTCCTTCACCGTTTTGAAAGCGTTGGTCCAATTTGTGGAACAAATACGAGAGAGTTGGTGGCACTGCTGCTTTCATTTCCATTAATTTTGCCATTTCAAAAACTTGCCAAGTCCCGTATTTTAGTGTATCGCAAGGTGCGTCAAATATTTCGCCAAAACTTCCGGCCTGGGTATAGTCTTTTATTGCTTCGCGAATTATTTCGCTTTGTACCAGCATTTTGAAACCGGTAATTGTTCGTTGTTCAATCGGGTTTGACGCCAGTGATATTAGGGCTTCTCTGATTAGAGATTTGTATTCTGGCGTTATCGTTACGTTTTCAGCGCGTAAGATATCTAATATCCAGCTTTCAGCCCAATTTAATTCATTCATGTTGTCGATATTTGCTAATGGTTGAAAACTTAATGAATTATCTTCAGAGCCCAGGTCGTAAAAATCGCCGCCTACTCCGTAGGTTAAAATCCGGCAGGATGCGTCTTTGTCGAAAAAATACACTTGTGCGTTTTTGTATCTTCTGAATTGTGCGGCAATTATTCCTAAAAGTACCGATTTTCCGCTTGAAGTCGGACCAACGATCATTGTGTGTCCAACATCGTCCACATGAAGGTTGAACCGGAATTTTGTCGAACCGGTGGTTGGTGTGTACATGAGCGGTGGCGCATTTAGATGTTTGTTGATTTCGTCGCCGGCCCAGGTTGCCGATAACGGCATTAAATGGGCGGTGGTTATTGAGGTTAATAGTGGCCGGATTACGTTGAATCGTGGTTGGCAGGGAATACTTCCTAACCAGGCTTCTAAAGCGTTTAATTCTTCGTTTATTGAAACAAAACCCAGATTGTTGATGACTTTTTCGATAGCCAGGATTTTTTTATTAACGTTTTCTTCGATTTCATCCATTACTGTTATGGTCATTGTAAAATAACCGGAATTTACGTAATCGCCATTGATTAGTTCTACAAAATCCTGACATTCATTAGAGTTGTTAACGGCATTTGCGTCAACGATTACACTTTCCCTGCCGGTTGCCATGGCGCTGATCATCGAGAAGAATGATTGACGTTTAGCAAACCATTTTTTACTAAGCGAGTTGCCTTCAGATACTGCTGTTGCTTTATTAATCGGCATAAATCTTGTAGTCCAGCGGTATTCAATATTGAGGCGATTCAAAGCGTCCATTAATCCGGGTTTGCTTATTCCGGGAAATGATCGTAGTGAGATTACTCGTAGATGTTGATTTCCAAGTTTCGGCTTAAATTCCGCTACAAGTGGACAATCACAGAGCATTTCATCTAAATACATCGGCGTTTCCGGTGTTACTATTTTGTGATTTTTTGTAGAAACAGTTGAATGAAGATAGGTAAGCGTTTCGTCAGAGTCCAGCATTTTAGCTTCCGGAAACACATTCGTAAATAAATTAAATATTCTCGTTGTTTCGTTTTTGAATGTTTGCACATGATTTGTGTAGATTTCTCGTTGTTTTTTAATGCCTTTTTCCAGTTTCTTTTTGCTGAGTACAAAACTGGATATTTTTTCAGCATTGTCTTCCGGTGGCAACCACATTATTGTGAAAAAATAATCGCTTTCATAATGTACACCGCTTTTGAAGAGTTTTCGTCGTTCTTCGTCAATCATGAATGAAAGCGGATCCGGAAAGTCTGATTTTGGGTAGTAGTTGTTTTTTTTACGGATTGCATCTACATAAATAACCCAGCCTTCAGTTAAGCGTTTCAAGGCGTTATTTACTTGTGCAACAACGTTTAGTAATTCTCCCTGTGTTGCACTATCGAGGTCGTTACCGCGAAACCGGAAAGTTTTTTGCATACTTCCATCTTTGTTAACAACTAATCCGTCTTCCCACATCAGCAGCCAGAGAATATAATCTGTTATCCGGCTTCTTTTTGGTCGATATTCTCTTAAATTTAACAAAATTAACCTCTTTTATGCGTCGAAATATGATGCTCTTTTGATATAGCGTTTAAAGCAATCGAAGAAAAATGTGTCTTTTTTTGTATAGTGGCTGGCAATGATATGAATTACGAGACTTATTGGCAGTAAATACCATTGATGTGTTCCAAGGAGAAGAATGGCTGCTATTGTACCGTTCATAAAAAATACTTCGCGCGGTAGCCCCATAATCAGTATTTTTTCTGTTAGGCTGCGAGTAATTGGTACTTCAAATCCTTCCATAAATACCTCGAATTAACCCGCGCTGGATTTTATCAAATCCATTAATTGTATTGCACCCATTGCCAGAGATGCGCCAAAGGCAACTTTTATTAGTTTTTGAGTAAGGCCTTGATGTTCACCCATTGTCATAGCGTAACCTGAAATCGCTATTGCAATTACCGTTAATCCCTGTGCCAGTGGTCCGGTTAATTCATCTTTCACTTTTGATATGAAACCGTCCCACGGATAAGCATAACTAACATTTGTTTGGGAAATGGTCGAAATTGTTACTACCAGTGTTAATTGCAAGGTGTAATTGGATAGAAGTGTTTTGAAGAAGTTTTTCTTAGTTGTTGTTGGTGTGCTGTTTGAGTTGGAATTTTTCATTTTAATTCTCCTTATTCTTCAAATTTGTAAGTATATTCATTTTCTGTTGTCATCTTCGGATATATTGTGACAATTTCTTTTACGGTTCGTCCGTGTTTCATTTTTCCGTTTTCATCTTCAGTAACGGTTTTTTCGATATAAATTATCAAATTGATTGTGCGGGCGATTGTTTTCTTTTGTGGTGTTACTGATGCTTCCTGAACCAATTCTTCCAGTCGTGTTAGTCCTTCTAGCGCCCCATCCGCGTGAATTGTACATAAACCTCCGGGATGTCCCGTGTTAAAAGCTTTTAATAGCGGTAAAGCTTCTGCTCCTCTGACTTCGCCGATGATTATTCGGTCCGGGCGCATTCGCATTGTTGATTTCAATAATTCGGTCATAGTAATTTCTTTTATACCGTTATTAAAAGTTCTTAGTGTTAAATAGTCTTCTGCTTGGCATTGGAGTTCTAATGTGTCTTCAATAAGCACGAGTCGGTCACCGGTTTTGGCAATTTCTTTTAGGACCGCATTTGCAAAGGTTGTTTTTCCTGATTGTGTACCTCCTACTATCAACATGTTTTTTTTGTTTTTTACGGCGTTAATTATTATGTTTTTTTGATTAATGCTCAGAATTTTCTGGTCTACGTAATCTTGTAAGGTATAAACTAAAATTGCTTTTTTTCGAATAGTAAATGTTGGTTTTGCTACAATCGGCGGTAACATTCCTTGAAAACGTGCACCGCTGCCGGGTAATTCGGCGCTGATTATCGGATTTGCATAGTTGCAAATTGAATTTGAACCGGAAGCAACTAGCTCAATAATTTGTTTGGCTGAAACCGATGAAAACTTTATACCTGTATCGACGCGGCCACGGCCTAGATAATCAACCCATAATTTACTATCCGGATTAACCATAATTTCAATTACCGAATTATCATTAAGATATTTGTTGATTTCAGGCCCAAATGAAGATTCAAGCATTGTTAGTAGTAGTTTTTCTTCATTTGTAAGCTGTGTGTCGTTTTGCATTTTGGGTTTGGTCATTGTGCTGCTTTTTTTGCGGTTTTTGCTTCAGTATCTTTTATTTTTTTGTCTTTTTCGAAAACTTGTATTCCAATGTGTTGCCATTCTTTGATATAACCCTCGTTTTCAAGCATCATTTCTTTGATTTTCAAAAATGCGCCTAAAAGGACTTCGGGCTCCATCTTGTCTAATTCGGCTTTTACAACTAAGCCGCCTACTTCACATAGGTGATGAGATCGTTTTTTTCGCATTTCTTCTTTGTAATTTTTGATTCTTTGGTCACTTTTTTTTCTTGATTCGATTTCCGCAGCTAGTTTTTCTTCAATAGTTTTAGTGCTTGCCATTTTATTCTCCTTATAATTTATTTACACTTCGTCGTTTTCTTCATACTCACAGTTTTCTTCGTTTTCTTCGTCATGAGTTATTTCGATTGTGTTGTTTGCGTCATGGTTTTCAATAATGGCGCTAATTCCGGTTGGTTCGTAAATAATTGGTGTAAAAACTTTTTTCGGAAAATTTGTTGTGGTTTGAGTTTCTGTTTCGTCTCCTTTCAATTGTTCGGTATTAGTTTCTTCAATGATTGTTTTTTCGGTTTGTTTTTCGATTTTTACTGTTTGTTTTATCGGTAGCGCGCTTGATTTAACATCTTCTTTCTTTTTGACTAGTTTAATTTTGTCGCTTTGTTTAGGGGGATCTTGCAAACGTTTTTTGAATATCGGCTCTTTCCAATGTTTGATTTTTTTACCCCAAATTGGTGGATGTCCGGCAATAAATACTATTTCAACATTAGCTGGAATTTGTGTTACCTCACTTGGTGTTAATAAATCGCGTTTTACTTCCTGCATCGATGTTGATTCTCGCGTGAAAATGTTGCCGTTATTGTAGGATTTTGATTCTAAGACTACTGTTCGGGTGCCGAGAAGTTTTGATATGTATTCGGCAGTTTTAATGTCGTTAGGTGTGTATGCCATTCGTATATGGCAGTTTCCTAAAATGGCGTTGTCGGCTTTATAAGCTTTGGTTAATTGCGCTAAGTCTTGAATTATTAGCAACGCTTTCATGCCATAGCCGGCAATGTATGCCATAGATTGTTCAAACAGTTCTAATTTCCCCAGTGCTGGAAATTCGTCCATTAGCAAAAGTAATCGGTGTTTGTAGCTTTTTATTGGTTGGCCATCCTTAAAATCCATTTTTTCTGTTAAACGACAGATAATAAGATTAATAATCATTCGTGTTAAAGGCTTTAGGCGAGTAATATCTGAAGGTGGTACACATAAATATAATGAAACCGGATGACTGTGATTCATTAAATCTGATATTGTGAAATCACTTTTAGCTGTGTAACGTGCTACTAACGGATCTCTGTATAAGCTAAGTAAAGTAACTGCTGTTGATACTACACCGGATAATTCATTGTCACTTTTGTTTAGCATTTCGCGTGCTGATTCAGCTACTATTGGGTGGGTTTTGTTTCCTGCTATTTGATTAATATATATTTCTGATAATAATAATGAATCCTTGCCGTGTTTTTTTATGAGTTCTTCTTTGTTAAGTATTTCATGTTTATAATTAATCATGAAATTAAGCGTGCCTTCGCTTTCATCTGTTTCTTTTAATGGTCTTTCCGGTGAAGAAATAAATGTTACTAAATCATTTAGTGAGGTTTCAGCATCTACATATAATAGATGTATGATGCACGCTGTAAGTAATACTGCTGCAGATTGTTTCCAATGTGCGTCTGGACCACCGTCGCCTTTGCCGTCCGGATCTACTAAAATACTTACAATGTTTTGTACGTCACGAACTTCAGTCATTGTTCTTAGTCGTATTTCTTTTAACGGATTAAAACTTGCTGATGCTGTTGCATCTTCTGATACTTTTATAGGATCGAATTTTATTGTTTTGTTTTTTAGACAGTTTTTTCTATATCCTGCGGTAATCGCCCAGTTTTCGCCTTTAATGTCAGTAATTACTACGGAGTGAAACCATGTAAGCAACGTTGGTATTATTACACCTACACCTTTACCGCTTCGGGTTGGTGCAAAACAGATTACGTGTTCTGGTCCGTTGTGCCGTAGAAAATTTTTTCCAGTTTTGTCCATTCCTAGAATAACGCCGTCTTCTTCTAAAAGTCCGGTTTTTTCGATGTCTTCCATGCTTGCCCAATCCGCGGTTCCGTGAGTATCGGAGTAATAGCGTTTATTGATGTAAAATCTGCCGATAACAGCCAATCCAACACCTAACGCAAATCCAATAATTATCCCGGTGTTTGCCATGTTAAACGCTTTTGGTAGATGGTTTGCATAATAGTAATACCAGTAGGGATATTTCCAAAACGGGTAAACGCTGTAAGCGCTTATTTTGAATAACGGTTGTCCAAAAATTTCGTGGTATCCTAATATTTTGACTAAAGTTTGTGTTGCGATAATTAATCCGAGTATTATTCCGATAAACAGGCAAATATGTCCTAATATCAGTTTCTTTTTAAGATACGATTTCTTATCCACGATACGGACTCAAAACCATGTCTTTGTTGACAAATACATTAAATCGCGTTCCTGAGGCGATTTTGATTGTGGGCTGGATATTCAAATCCCTTGATACGATTTGTTGCCCAACATCAGATATCGCCTGTGCTGCGCCCGATACCGCCAGTTGTCCGTTGGTTACATTTGTACCATTCCCGCCTGCGGCCATTTGTGCGCCAGCCGCTAAGAGCGCTGTTGTTAGCGCTGCGCCGGCTAATTTATAGCCGTGATTGTCAACATCGCCTGTTACTCCCGCCTGTCCGATTGCATCTGTTCCTGGCATTGCTTCGAGATATAGCGTTGTGGAGTTCGGATAAATAAGTTTGCTCCAAACTATGAGCACTCTTTCCTGATTGAATGAAATTTGCGAATCATAAGTTCCGACAATTTTTGTTCCTTGCGGAATTAAAAGGTAATTACCAGTTGCGCTGTCATAAACGTTTTCAGAAACTGTTCCGGTTATCATTCCCGGTAAATCAGAATTTATTGCTGTTAAAAGTAATCCGGGAATAATTGTTCCTGATTTAATTTCAAATCGCGAGATTGGTCGTTCAAGTTGTCCGTTTAAGTAGCCAAAACTTGCTTCAGCGTTTTTTGTGAATAGTCTTTTCTCGCTTTGTGCGTTTTGCGCGTTGTATTCGCTATTTGTTCCGTTTTGTTGGTTATTTGTAGTTCCGTTACTGTTTAACCCGCCTAATGCCGATTGCGCATAATCGGGCTGTCCGGTTGTTCCTTTGGTATTTGATTCGTTTCCTCTGAAAAATCCGATCGGACTTTTTAACGCTAATGTTTCTTCTTTTTCTTGTTCGGCATATTGTGGTTGAAGCTGCATGCTTCCGCTGCCGTAATTACCGTACTGCGGGCTGCTTGGGTTATACCTTCCTGCGTTACCGTATGTGCTTACCGGCGGGGTGGTATCTTGAAAATTAAATGTTGGCTGTTTTGGTTGAGTTGGTTGTTTTTGGCTTCGGTCTTGGGTGCTTTGTAATATTTTTTTGTCGTAATCTTGTTTTTCCGAATAATCTTTCGGCATGTTTTTGATGTTATCCGGCATGTTTTGCACGGCTTTTTGGGAAATATTGACATCAGATGTTTCCGGGGGTTTTTCACCTTTCTTGGTGCTATATCCGGAAATTATTATTCCAAGAAAAAAGCCCGCCAATATTATTATTCCGATAAGCGTGAATATTTTTTTATTAAAACCTGTACCTTTGGGCGCGGCTATTGGTTCGGTAATGTCTTTTTCCACTGTTGGCCGGAGTTGTTCTGTTGGCGGGCTTATGTAGGTTATTTCTTCTTCTTGTTCTTCATTTGAATAATTAATTTTTTCTTCTTTATTCATCATGCCCCCGGTTATTTGTTCTTATCTTTGGTTATTGTTACTGCGCTGTCGCCAATTCTTAATTCAGCGGTATCGAATAACCGGTCCACTATAAAACAATTTTCTTTGTACCGATAATTAACTAATTTCAAACCGTCTTTATCTTTAATGAATAATGCCGGTAGTTCGGCATTGGTTACGCTTGGATTAAGTTTGATAAAGGTTTTTTTACCGTTATCATAGACTGTTGTCGGACTCCAGTCGTATTTTCCATTTGACGCGATGCTGTATTTGAAATTCAGGTCTTCGGGCGCTTTTACCGCTTCATTGTCGTTGCCTAAAAATCTTTCCATCGGCGTATTTTTGTACCAGGCTTTGTCTTCTTGCGGATAGCTCCAGGCAATCATCGGGTTGTAGAAGTCGGTGCTGACAATTTCCATTTGATAACAATGTTTATCAGTGTTGATAATTAAATTTGTTTTTAAACCTTCTTTAAGCGGCTTGATGTATAAATGCCATTGTTGGGTTGCGCCTTTTCCGCTGGATGCTTTGTCTAACGTCCAGCGCACTGTATCGCCAACGCCGACATAAGTTACTGATTCACCGTCTTGTAACTGTATATCGGTCAGATTGCCGGGTTTGCAGTATATCCGGTATAGTTGGCCGTCGGTGTAGTAAAAAACTGAAGCTCCGCCGGTATTCATCGAACTCAAACTGTTTTGCGTTGCTTCCGTTGCGTAGCCTGGTACGTCACCATCGGCTTTTGCCGTATTTATTAGCGTGAGGTTAATTGCGCCAATTAGAACCAGCGTAAGCAAGGCTGCGGCAGTTTTTGTGATTGTTTTTGAAAAAATTGACATTTTTGAATTTTCCTTTCTCGCGGTTTGTTATTTGATATCTTTAGCTACTCGAATATCGGTTATTTCTATACCGAGCGGATTTTGCAGCAACGACGTTTCATCAGTTAGTTCGCGGAATTCAACTATGAAATTTCCGGTATATACCTGATCGTTTTTCAAGCCGCCGGCGATGTCATATTCTTTTTCCTCCCATCGAACCTGGTAAGTTTTTTCTGATACTGCGATTACTACGATGATTTTTACTTGTCTTGAACCGTTTCCTAATATTGTTGTCGGATCACTGGCTTTTATCATTTCTTTTACTTGTAATGTAGCTTTTTCCGATAAAACGCCATAGGCTTCTGCCCAGTTTTTTTGAGTTACTACCGTGTCGGTGGATGCCGAGCGCATTTTCAATACCCATTCTGCCAGGAAGTGTTTTACCTCTATTGCTTTAGGTGTGTATTTTTGTTGATCGGCCATGCCTACAGCTCTAGCTATTCCGTTTGTACCGACTTCGATAACATATGGTCGTACTGTTGCTTTTGATGATTGGTAAATTAATCCAAAAGCCAATATCATGCAGAGAATTATTGTTGCAAAACAGGCTAATCGCCAGTTATAGGCGTGAACAATTGCCGAGCCTATCCGGTTATCGTATTCTTGTCTGGCGTTCACAAACATATCATCTCTGGATTTCTCTCGGCCTAATTTGACCGGCGGATCATTAAAAACAGCCATTTTATTGGTTTCCTTTGCAAATATTTTCAATATATTGTGAATATTCTCGTACTACAACGTCGGATTTTAATGTTCCGTCCATGATGGAATTTAATTTAAATTCCCATAACGCTGTTTGATCAGGCATTAATAATTCTTTAGATACATACTCAGCCGTTGTATAGGCTTTTTCTGTTGGGGTAAGAACTTTATCGGTTTCTGCGAAGAAACCTTGCGACAATAGTGATTTTATTATTTCTGCCCGGGTTGCTTCGGTGCCAATTCCTTTAATATCTTTCATTAATTTAGCAAGCTTTTCGTCTTCGATATATTTTGCGATTTTTCGCATAGCGTCGAGTAAAGTTGATTGCGTATATCGTTCCGGCGGTTTGGTTTTTTTGGCGTTGATTGTAGTTTTTAGATAACGAACTTTTTCTGATTTTTTCATCTCCGGAAGAACAATTTCTGCAGCAGAATTTGTTCTTTTTTTTGTTTCGGTGTTGTCTAAAATTTGTTTCCAGCCAAGTTGGTTGGTTACGTTTCCCGTTGCTTCAAAAGTTTCATTATTAAATAAAATCGTATAAACGGTGTGAGTATATTTCCAGGCTTGCATAAATTGCACGATGTAGGAATTTGCAATTAATGTGTAAATGTTTTTTTCATTTAAAGTAAGCTTGTCAATATCAACACTCACTTTTGTAGGAATGATTGCGTGATGCGCAGAAACCTTTGTCATATCAAAACTTTTGTTTTTTATTCGCGTGTCAGCAAGTAACGCTTTTGGAAAATATAGTTTCAAATTTTGCAGAATAATTTCTGCGTCTTGATGTTGCGATTCAGGAATAAAATTGCAATCTGATCGCGGATAAGATACGTATTTTTTTTCGTAAAGTGTCTGCACCGTTGCAAGAACTTCGCTTGGTGATATCTTGTATTTTTTGCCGGCTGCCACTTGCAACGATGATAAAGAATGCGGCAACGGCGGTGGAACAATTTTCGGAATATTTTCGATATTTTCAATTAATCCTTCCGCATTTTTTCCGATTAATTGCATTTTGTTTATAATGTAATCTTTGTCTTTTTCTGAATAGCGAATTTCTTTTTTTTCGTTTTTGTTTTCGTTATTTTCTTCGTTGATTTCTTTGCCAATATTTTCATTTTTCTTGTTTGCGTTTTTTATCCATATACTTGGAAAAATTGTGTCCGGATTTTTATTTATCGTGCTGAATTCCGCGCCGATTGTGAAATAATTTTCAGAAACAAAATCTTTAATTTCTGTTTCGCGTTTAATTACTAAATTCATTGTTGGTATTTTTACTCTGCCAACATTTATCGTTAGCGGGTATCCGCTTTTTTGTGCCATTAATGAATAATATCTTGTACCATTCATTCCCAATAACCAGTCACATCGTTGTCGTGCTTCAGCAGCTTTTGAAAGATTGAAAAACGCCCGATTATCTTTTAAAGATTTCAACGCCGTTTTTATACTATCTTCATCCAGCGCATTCAGGATCATACGTACAACCGGTTTTTTTGTTTTGGTGTAAGTTATGATGTCATCGATAATCCGTTGGCCTTCACGGTCGGGGTCGCCGGCGTGAACTATTTCGGTACAATCTTTTAGCAAGTCGCGTAAAATTTTGAATTGTGCTTTTGCATTTGGATTGACTTTTATTTTCCATTCTTCCGGAATAATCGGTAAATCCTTTAGTGACCATTTTTCAAATTTTTCGTCATAATCTTTTGGCTCGTAAGCTGTGAATAAATGTCCATATGCCCAACTTACCAATCCGGATTTTGTTCGAAAATAACCGTTTTCTTTTTTGTAATTACTGTCGAGTACTGCGGCAATTTCTTTTGCAACACTAGGTTTTTCAGCGATAAATAATCTCACGTTTTCTCCTTTATATTAATGAATATTAATAATCTTTAATTTGACTAAAGTCTTTTACAGATTTTGAAATATCATCATCCAAATCTAAATTTGCGCTTAAATGTCCACTGCCCTCTTGTGATTTATGGCGACTGCCTTTGGTTGCTTGTTTTTCTAAAATATGTTTCTTTTCTGCCGAAATTTCTTTCCCGTAAAATTCAATTCGTTTTTCATATTCAGCAATTTTCTCGTTCGTTTTTCCGATGCCGGTTTTTATCGCAAAATATAAATTGCGATATTTTTCATCTTTCTTTAATATGCCGTCGGCAATTTTTTTAATTTGGTTTCTCGAATTTTCGTTATCAACAAAAACCATGTTTTTATTTGTAAGTCGTTTTTCGTAAATTGATTTTGCCATTATTAGCGCTCGCCCAGGTGTGATAATTTTGTTTTCCAGTTTTTCTTTTTCGTAATTTAGCTGAGATAGTTGACGTTTGAAATTATTCATTTTTCTTTTCGCTAAATAATAGTTCTTGTGATTTTTGTTTGGACCGATAATTTCTATTTCTTGTTTATTGATTTCTTTTTCCAAGCCGTCAAGTTTGGTTTCGATTCGATTACTAAGCCGAATATAATATGCAAGTTTTACGTCTGGTTTTTGTTTTTCATAATATTCTTCTTTCTTTTTTTCATATTCGTCTTTTGTGGAAACGTTTCTTTTTATTTCGATAACTTCTCGTTTTAAGCGATGAGCGTTTGGTCCGAGTTTTACTTCTGGTTCACGATCCAATTTTTCTGCTTTTGTAATATCGCCGTTTTGCAAAGCTTCAATTCTTTGCTCAAGCAGTGTCCGGTGATCGAGTAATTTTTCTGCGCCGATTTCTAATAAATATTTATTTTGCAAATCGAAACATTGCTTGCGGACAATTTTTGGCATTTTGATATTTGTCCATTTGCGATCTTTTTTTGTTCCACCTAATTCTGGTTTCTTATCGTTATATCGTTTGAAGAAATTTTCTTTTTCACGATATATATTGTCTAACTTTCTTTCACAAAACATGATGTGTACATGAGCATTTTTTACATTTTTCTTTAGTGCGGAATCGGTATTATGAATTGCAAATGAATATGTGTTTTCTTTTCCAAACTGTTGTTCGCAAAATTCATTTACAAGTTCTAATCGTTTTTCAGGTGATAGTTCGTTCGGTAGCGCTATTTCCATTTCTGAGTAAACTCTGCCGTTGGCCCGTTCGTAATAATCACTGGCTTGCCAAAACTCACTTGGTTTATTTGCCCATTCCGGTAAATTACTATATCCGATATTTTCGATGTCTTTTTTATCAACTTCGAACTTGCCTTCGCGCATAATATATTGCGAATGTGCGCTGGCGCTTGACTTAGCTTTTGTTCCGGATTTAATTCGAAAATGAGCGCTAGCCATTTTTCTCTCCTCGCAAAATCCTTAACTGCCGCTGGCAGTTCAAACACGAAACCGAAGGGTTTGGGTTGATTAGCTAAACGCAGTTTCGCAAGCTGTTTCTTTAGAAACGCGGTATTGCGCCTTCTATTTTTTGCCGAACACAAAAAATGTCGGAAGGGGCGCCGTTTACGTTGGTCGTTTCTCACGTGAGTTTGGATTTACGTTTGGTTTGTTTTAGTATTTTTGATTTACGGCAATAACATCAATCGTAAAGTTTGAAAAATATTTGTGTTAAAAATTTGGGATATCAAATTGTATAAACTTATGAAAACTACATATCGCCAAAACCATTTTATTGAGTTTGAATATTTATCAAATTCGGCAATATATTTGTTCTTGGAAATTGACTTGTTCATAAACGCCGAAACTGAATTTTGCATTTTTGTTAAAGTTGTATCTTGCGTCAATAATTTATTTTGTAATTCGCAATTAAAGTGATTCGTGATTTCGTTAATATATTCGTTATTTTTTTCCTGAATTTCCGCGTTTTGTTTTTCAAGAATATCGTAAATACTGTTAGTGGAAATTTTGTATTCAGCTACGTTTACTCTGAATAGATTTTGCAATTCGAATGTGAGATTTTTTCTCAGTGTTGCCATGTGTTCAATTTGGTAAGTTGCAAATCTTAACGCATCGGATAAAGTTAAAATCTCTTTTGAAATTAATCCTTCTTTGATTTTCATTTCGGCTTCTTCTAATAACTTGTCAAGTTGGATATTTAATTTGACATTTGCTTCAGTTAAAAGTTGCTCAAGTTTTTCAGTTGATAGTTTGTCAAATTCAGTAATTGTTAATTCGGCAATATCGGTGATTTTTTCAATTTCACTTTTATTCATTTTCACTCCTTGAGATTTTGGAAAATATTATTTAGTGTACTTCTTAAATAAAGAGTGTTTGCTAAATGTGCCTGATTTATATCTTTGAAGTTTTTTAATATTAAAATCTGATTTTCAATTTCAAGTTGTGTTAAATTTTCTTGGAGTTTGTTTGCAAAAATTTCACCGGCATAATCTTGATCGAATGCAATTATTATTTTCCCGTTAAATTTATTTTTCTCAATGATTTTGATTAGTTCGTAAATATTGTCTGCTGAATTTGTTGCTATAGCATAATATCCATATTCTTCAATTGTGATTGCGTCGATAATTCCTTCTGTGACAAAAACCGTGTCTTTATTTTCGTGAATATATTTCTCGTTAAAAATCGGTAGAATGAAATCCGGCATATTGTAATATTGTTTTTTTGCTATGTTGCGTTTGATGTAATAGTAGTTTTCAATCGGCAGCACAATTTGGTTTAGTGATTTAATATATCCCAGCCGATATTTGTTTATGTTTTTTTGTGAAATGCCGCGTAGCTTAAAATAATTTGTTTGGTTTACGTTTGAATGTGCTTTGTTGATTAAGTTGGAAAAGTTCAGTAGTTTTGAATCGATAAGTTTTTTCTTTGGTTTTTTTTGTTGTGCAGTAATCTGTGTATTTATTTTTTTTGTGAAATCTTTGTTTAATAAAATTTCTGCGGCTTTTACAAATGCTTCTGATGAATTTGATATTCCATATTGTTCGCCAATCAAATTAATTACGTCTCCAAAAAATCCGCAGCCAAAGCATTTTACCGTTTCGCTGTTTTTGCGATAAATCATCGAAGGTGTTTTATCGGAGTGGCCCGGGACGAGACAACAAAAATTTTTGTTATAATCAATTCCTAATGAAGATAAATAATTTGGCAATAATTTTTTAATTTCTTGTTTATCAATCATTAATTTTTTTCCTCTATATTTTAATAATATCACTCGTCCGTTACATTCCTGTTACATTTAGAGCTGTTTTGAAAAATCCACAAAAAAAAGAGCTAAATTTTTTCAATTTAGCTCTTTTTTATATTAAATTTTATGTTTTCAGTGTTTTACATATTCGACAAAATCTAAATTATAGTCTTCGCAAAATTTCAAAAAATCGTCTTTATGCAAATCCCACATTTCGTCAGCTTTTTTAAAATTGTTTTTGACGTTAAAATCTTCACCGGACAATAATCCAAAATCGCTGCAGAACATTTCAAATGTTAAAGTGTTTTTGAATTTATTGTGGCCGTATTCCGGCGCTAACATATGAGCGTCTTGCAACCGGGCGTAATCAAAAAATTCCATTTGGCGTTTGGCATAAATGTCGTCGATTTCTTTTTTTGTTAACTTCGAATATTCGGTTTCGTTGAAAAGTTTTTCATTGATTAGAAACTCTTTGAATGTAATGTATTTGAATTCGCCTTTTTTGATAAAGCCTGACGTGTCTTGTTTGTTAATTTCCATTTTGTTGCTCCTTTTTTTGTTTTTTTATTTATGAAAAAAATGTAACCATATTTTTGTCGTAGTTGACCATATTTTCTTCGTAAGTGATTATGTTTAGACCATAATTTTGTCGTAGTTTGTTTTTGTTATTTTCCTGAAATGTTTTTTGCGGGATTAATTTTAGAAAACATTTCCATAATTTTAGGATCTATGTTGTCGATGTCGATATTTTTCATTAATTCTGTTTCAATTTCTTGTTCAAGTTTTAAAAGCATTTCATTTTGTTGTCGAATATTGTTATTTTTATTTCGTTCTATTTCCTGTTCTTTTTGTAAATATTCCTCATAGTTAAAATAATTTAGTATTCCTAAAAAATATCCTTCCGGATTTGGAATGTTTTGTTGCTGTTTTTTGTTCTTAAAAATTTTGTAACACATTAATATTTTATTTTCAGGATGGGTGTTTTTAATTTTAACTATTATTTCCGGTGTGAATGAAAAATTTGTGTCTAACAAAATATCAATTTGAGACTTTTTAGATATTGTGTCGTCTATAATTTCTACCTCGGCTTCGATTTCTACTATTTGTTGTTCTTCTAACAGATTTTTACTTTTATTAATATGAAATATGACAGACGATACGCTTTTGCGTGCACCATATACAAATTCAATTTCAATATTGAATATTGATTGTGCTTTTTCATTAATTTCTTCAACCGCTTTGATTACACATTTATTTATAAAATCTGTTTGTCTTTTGTATTCGTTTTCTTTTATTTCAAATAATACTTTTAGTTGATTTACTGTTTGTTTATAATATCCTTTGTTTTGCCATTGTGAAAATAACTCATAAAGAACAAGCGCATATTTACTGCGCATTGTCATTAAGTTATCTATGATTATTTTCGTGTATTCTTTTGTGCACGGATCGGTTTTGTAAAACGGAAGCAATCTGTCATCTATACGATATTCAATTACGCCGGTTCCTGGTACTATCATAACCCTGGTTAACCATTTAAAAATTAGTATATTGCCATCGGTGTCAACTACATCCACTCCGAGCGATGCCAGTGCTTTGGCTTCTTTGTAAATTGTTTTATAATCTTCTCGTTTTGCACCGGTCAGTTTTGTAAATTCTTTAAAAGATATTGTGTAATCAGTATTTCCAGTATCATTGTCTTTAACTTTCGCACAAGATAGCATCATTAATTTAAATTGGTTAATCGTCAATTTATCAATGTGTTTTACTATATAATTGCGAAAATCAATAATTTTATTATGCTTATAAGCAATGAGGCGTTTTGAGGCGTTATTATCTACTTCAGCAGCGTCATTATTTAATTTAGGCATAATTCCCTCTAATTTTTTTGTTTAGTATACCATATTTATGTCGTAAGTGACCATTTTTTTGTCGTAAGTGGCACGGTTTATGTCGTAGTTGACCATATTTACGTCGTAGAAACCATATTTTTGTCGTAGTTCGGCACGAATTTTGTCGTAGTTGACCATATTTCTGTCGTAGTTAACACGAATTTTGTCGTAGTTGACCATATTTCTGTCGTAGTTCGTCCTCTGTAGCTCAACATTGGCGGGACTTGCGAGACTCTTTAAAATCGTTCTTAAAATCGTTCTTAAAATATATTTAAAACAACAACAAAATGGAAATACCGGGATATGTTGTTGTTAATTTTAAAAAAGAGAAACCGACGAGAATGCGTCGGTTTAAAAACGATTTATTTGCCCGTAAAACAGATTTAAAAGAGTTGAGACGGGGAAAGTTGCGTCCAAGTCATTAAAAACGAAATTTAACCCTTTTCCCCCACAATAGAACGCATAACTTTAAGCATGTAATCGTGGATTGAGAGTTCGTTAATTGTTGCTTGAATTTTAATTTTTTGGTGAAGGTCCAAAGGAAGCCGTAACAGAAAGGTTTTGAATAACTTTTCTTCGGGTTTGGCACTAATAACTGGAGTGCTTTGTAAATTTTCTTCAATTTTTTGTTTTGAGAAAAATTTATCTGCGGGGTTTTCCCGGGAAGCGCCAAAATCATTTTTTTTCATAAATCCTCCTTAGTTTTTAAACTGTTGCTCATTATTTCACAACTTATGCCACAAGTGATTTTGCCACAAGGCCATTGGTGTGCATTAATATCTAAGCCAATAATTTTCGCACCACAAATACTGCAGATTTTTCCGTTTTCTTCTAGCAAATAACTTTCTGGTCTGTCGCTATAGTCAGCTATATCGCCGTTATCGTTAATGAAAATTTGTCGATCTAATTCTTGTTTTTTTGACATTTTCTTTAACCTTTCAAATATTCTTGAATAAAATCACGATAATTGTTGGTTGCTATTGATGTTGGTGAGTATTCAAACAGTGACTTTTGATTAAATTGAGCTTCTTTCACTGCTGTGATGTTTTTAATATGGGTTTTAAAGAGTTTAGTGTCTAACATTGCAGCTGCACGCTGTATTTTTTCTTCCATACCTTTGCCTAGATTGGTTTTTGCATTGTGCTGCGTGATTAATATTCCTGATATTTTCAATTCTTTGTTCGAGTATTTAATTACTGAACTCATTGATTCATTGAGTTGCCCCAGACCGCGATAAGATAAAATATCGGCGCCGATTGGGATTAATACTTCATTACTGGCCGTGAACGCCATTACTGTTAAAATTCCCAATGAGGGTGGTGTGTCGATGATTATATAGTCATAATCGTTTGTAATAGTTTCTAATGTTTCTTTTAGTAAATATTCCCGGCCGGTTTTGTTGAATTCGAGATCCGCGCCGGATAAACGCAGGTCACCGGGAATAATATCTCCTTGCGGAAGTTTTTGGATAATTTCTTTGATTTTGGAATCTTTTGTTTCCATTTGATTTTTTAGTGCGTCATAAATTGTTGGCGCTTTTTCGGTTTCAGCTCCATATGCAAAACTGAGACTTCCCTGGGCGTCGAGATCAATTGTTAAAATACGGAGTTTTTTGTGGAGTAATTTTAATCCGGTTGCCAATGCGTGTGCGGTGGTGGTTTTTCCAACGCCACCTTTTTGGTTGGCTATGGTAATTATTTTTGCCATATTTCTCCTTTCGTTTCAACTAATGTTACTAAGTAAACTTAGTTAGTTTTTAATATTTTGTCGTTCGATTTCTTTGATATAACCAGTGTTCCAACCATCTGCACTTGCTCTGCATAGAGTTTTTTTGTGATATTTTAAACCGTTGATTATCCAATATAATTTGGTTTCTCTGTCAATAATTCGTTCACGTGTACCGGCGGCAGATTTTACTAAAACTCTGTCTCCTACTTGCATATTTCTCCTTGCAACTAAGTTATATTAGTTAGTTTTTTATTCGTATTTCTAGTTTAAACATTTCCATCATTGTTTTAATTGTATTAACTTTGTTTTGCATTAATCTAAACTCTAATTTGTCTTTATTTGTTCGTTGAGGTTTAAGTGATTCTTTGAGAAAATTCTCGCTTTTTAGACATAAATTAAAATACAAATCAGCTTCAGTTTCTGAAAAGTTATAGCGTGATATAAAATCTTTGCACAATTTTTCTCGGTCGCTTTCTGTTGTCCAGAAATTTTCATTTTCCTTTTCACGTTGTTTTTCGGTGAAAAATTTTATCGCTACATAAAGTATCGCGAATGCTAACGACGTGATTATCGAGGTTAAAAATGCAAGATTGGAAAAATTTAAGATAAATAATTGAAAAAATATTAGGACTACAAAAGCTATGAAAGATGTTGAAGTGAAAAAAGATAAATATGACACATTAGACTCCTTTTTTAATTTGTTGTTGATATTTCGTTAATTTTTATAACGATCCAACCGGGTATAAACGTTCTTTTCTCTAATGTTATTTTATCGCCGGTTTTTACGTTTCCAAATCTATATACGTCGGAGTAATAATCTTTGTCAGATAAAATATCACATGCGTTTGAAGTGGTATTTGAATTAATACGAGCAACGGTTAATGTCACATATTCGGCTGGTTTTAGGTTGATGTATGCAATAAGTGCTAAAAATATCAAAAACGATATTATTGATAATCGGATACAGACTTTTTGTTGTTTGTCGGTATCTGTTTTAACTATTGCGAAGATAATTGCAAATCCTAATGAGAGGAATATAAGTATAGTAAAAAGCATTAACGTTCTTTCCTTTTAATTTATTAATTCAAACTACTAACTTAACTAATAAAACTAATATTACTAACTAAGTTTACTTAGTAATATTAGTTTTGTCAATAGATAAATTATATGCTTAGTGGCGTGCTCAGGCTTTGAAAAAAAGCTGTTTCGCCGTGGGTTCTTATGAAGGACGTTATGAAATTATTAGCAGCTTCGGCGTTTGGTGATTCTTTATCTAAACTTTTCCACCAGGCAAAATGTATAATTGGTGCTATATCTGTTTTGTTTTGCGATATATGCCAAATCGGCAAGTGGAGTATTTCATTCATTGTAAAGCTCCTTTGTTAAATTGTTGCGTTCCAAGCAGTTAATGGTTGGTTGTTATATGGTTGTTCGGGTTTCTTCTCTTTTGTTCTTGGATTAATAATTTCGTCGTAGTGGTCAATTTCTTCTTTAATAATATTAATTTGGCGTATGCAAAAATATTCAATACGTTCCGTGTCCAAAGTTATGGTTTTTGTAAAATTGAAAATTTCTTTTTTTTCGTCATATTTTAAATATTTTTCTTCGTAGAGCCAGTAAAACAACTTAGACAAGAAAACAGAGCTGACAAATTTTATTTGTCTAAATGAAATAATAATGGTTGTTTTTTTTGGTTTATGTTTTAGGTACATTGTTTTGATGGTTTGGATTACAATATCGGCGTCGGTGTCTTTCGTTATGTTATCGGTTTTCAATAGTTCGATTAATTTAAAGGTCATTATTCTCCTTTGTGTATAACTAACATTACTAACTAAGTTTACTTAGTAATGTTAGTTTATGTAATAATTTCTTATTCGTGATTAAGCGGCTTTTTCCGTTATAGTATTTTTCATATCATTAACCCGGATCGGGGTTAAAACGTGTATAGCACTATTGTTGAAATTGGTCCGGATTGGTAACTGGTTTGAAGTAAAATCAAATTTTATGTTGTCAGTCGTTGTTTTTTTGCAAATATCCAATAAGTATTGTGCATTAATGCCAATTTCAAAGTTTTCAATTGCGGTTCCGCTTACTTTGCCTTGCAGCGCCTCTGCTCCTTCGCCCAGGTCAAGATTTACAGTTGTGATGACTAAAACTTCGTTTGGCATTTTTAACGAACATTTAAGGGTGTTAAATTTGTTTTTTGAGGATTTTGCCATTACTAAAATACGGGTTATGGATTTTTCCAGTTTCTCACGGGGCAAGTCAACGGAGAAAGCTATATTTTCATCGAGTGGAACAACCCTTTGGCAATTTGGAAATTGGCCGTCTATTAAAGCGGTTTGAAAAATCAAATTGTTATTATTAATAACGAAGGTGATTTTGTTTTTGTTCCAATATAGCAAAATTTCTGCGGTATCATCTTTTCCTAAAAACGAAACTGCGTCAGATAGCGCTTTTGCCGGTACAATTATTTTATTATTATCATCGATTAACGACAAAGTTTGCAGATTAGAAATTTTATCAATGCCCATTCGATGAGTATCTGTACCAGTGACAATTAGTGAATTATCTGCTGCATTAAATTCCATACACAAACCGGTAAATAACGGTCGAGCCTCGTCGTTTGATGTACAAAAGGCAGTATTGTTTAATACTTTTCGTAATTCTGCCGCAGTCAATGTTACAGAATTGTTTTTGACATATTCCGGCATTTTAGGGAAATCTTCTAAATTTGCGGTGCGTAATACGTATTTAGAGGCTTTAGCGATAATTTTCAGAGAAGTGTCTTGCAGCGAAAGTTTAATTTCGTCATAGTCGGTTAAGGATGCAATTAGATTGCAAAAAGACGAGCCGGCTACATACGCAGTCAAATCTGTTTCAATATTGCATGGAATAGTTGCACTCATGTGCTTGTCTTTTGAATAAGCGGTAATGCTTAATATGCCTGTTCCGAGAACGTCTTTAGCCGGGAGTGTTGCGATATGGATGCGATCGATGCCGGTTTTACTAGAAAAATCCGATGCAAAGGTTTTATGAATCAGGTTTAGTGTTGTAGTGAGTTCTTTTGTTTTTATGGTTATCATATTTCTCCTTAGTTATTAAACTAAGTAAACTTAGTTAGTAATGTTAGTTAGTTTACTTAGTAAAATTGTGTTATTAAAAATAATTCAATTTTGATTGTTGTCGTAATATCCTCTTGTTTCGTTCTTAGTTTCAACCTGACGCATGACCTGTTCAAAGGGTATCCTCATTAATTCAGCCATTGTAGCGCATGCTATCATTAAATCTGCAAGTTCTTCTGCTGCTTTCATTATTGGCTTTCCAAAACGTATATATTCGCGTAACGCTTTAGTAAATTCTTGATGTTCTTCGTGAATTTTTTGTAGTTGAATACTTAAATTCCATTCTGAACTGATTGCTACTGATTTAACTTCAATTTTCATTTAACTTTTTCCTCACGACACGATGCAAGTAGTATTCTTTTTTCCTTTTCGCATTCGTTCAAATCAATTTCAAAGAAATCTGCAAATAGTTTTTCTAATGCAGTTTCCGGAATAAGGGTTAGTTCTTCATATTGGTAGGTTTTTGTTGTACCAGTAAAAACGTTAACAATTTTTTCTTCTTCACGTGTTTCGTATCGGGCCAAATATATTTTCTTTTTGTGGATTAAAAATTCATAAAATTCTTGTAGCAGTTCTGCGTTTTTCTTACAAGCGTGCATTTTGTTTAATTCGGAGGAGTTTTTCATTTTACCTCTTTTACTAATATTACTAACTAAACTTAGTTAGTAATATTAGTTAGTTTATGCTGCTATTTTTGTATTTGTATTACATAATTCGGGCAAATTGGCTTTAACTAGCGCTTTAGGGATTGCCGGGCTGACTGAATTCCCGCATTTAGCAACTTGTTGTGTTTTTGTCATTCCGCTTATATTGTAATCTTCCGGGAATCCTTGTGCGGCGTAAAGTTCGTGTGCTGCTAGCATTCTTAATCCTATATCGACTATTTCATAAGGTTGGTTTTCTATCATGACGATTCCAAACCGGTCTTTCGTTGTGATTGTATCTAATGGTGTGTCTATTGATTGTCCGTTTGCGGATGTTCCATAGTATTTTAGCAAGAATGCACGGATTTCGCCGATGTGTGTGCCACCGGCACAGATGGTTTGTACTGGCTCTGTTATCGGCGAACCGTAGTTGTCGCCTTTGAATTTTATTAAATGAGTTGTACATAAGTGATTATGATCAATAGTTGTTATTGTATCTACAGGCGCTTCGACATTTGTGCCGCTTCCGGTATATCCACCACCGTAAGCTTTTGATAAAAAGCTTACAATCATTGAATCTTTAGTTTTAGCCGTTTGTGTTCCTAGCGGCGATTCAAGTGTTGTTCCTACCGATTGTCCAAAATGTCTTGCGACGAAGGCGGCACATAAACCCATTGCGTGTGCATTGCCTGCCGGTCGTACGGAACCGGCTCCGCTTGTTATTGTTGGCAGCGGGTGTTGTATGTCCGTTCCGGAAGAATCACCGCGGAATTTAACGATGTGTGGCGAAACTATACAATGTCGTGCTTTTGTGGTTATTGTTGTTAGTGGTGTTTGTATATCGTTTACTCCTGTTCCGTTTTGATTATCGATGCTAATAATAAAAGGTGTGTCTGCGTCTAATACGAATTTTTTCAATCCTTTTGCTATTCGTATCATGGTTTTTTCAACTAACGGTTTTTTGCGGTTGAAGATTGACGGACAGGGCAAGGACCAGTCAATTATTTCTGCTGCTGCCGGCCAGGGTTTCATTTGTTCTTTGACAACTCGCGGATCTTTTGGATTAGCGTGTGACGGTTCTGGCCAAATAATGGGCTTGCCATCGCAGCGGGCAATTAGAAAAAGACGTTTTCTTGTGGTTGGTGCGCCGTAGTCGCAGGCTCTTAATAATTGCCATTCAACTTTGTAGCCTAATTCTTCAAGCGATTGAATAAATGCTTTCCAAGTTTTTCCTTTCTTTTTTTTACTCGGTTTGCCGTTGGCTAAAAGTGGTCCCCATGTTTGAATTTCTTCGACGTTTTCTAACATGATTACTCGTGGTTTTACGAGTAACGCCCATTTTGTTGCTAACCAGGATAAGCCGCGAATGTTTTTGTCGCGTGGTTTTCCGCCACGTGCTTTGCTGTGGTGTGTACAGTCTGGTGAAAACCAGGCTAATCCTACTGGCCTTCCAGCACAAGCTTCTATTGGATCAATTGCCCAAACATCTTCTATATAGTGTTTGGTATCCGGGTGGTTGCGTTTGTGCATTTGTATTGCGATTTTGTCGTGATTGATTGCAATATCGACGCTTCTGCCTATAGCTTGAGAAATTCCGGTGCTTGCGCCACCGCCACCGGCAAAGTTGTCAACGATTATTTCTGTCATTATCACAACCTCATTTGTATGTTATTGTTTGGATTAATCTTTTTTGATGATTAACAAATGATTAATTTTCTATCGTTTTTCATTAATTCTTCTGCGAAAGAACCTTCGACGCTTTCACAAGTTTTACCAATTCGTTCACCATATTCACAATCTTCACATTCTGTAATTCGGCATTTACTTACAAATTTTTCATAACATTCTTTTACTGTTTCTGTTTTCATAAATTAAAACCTTTCTACTAACTAATATTACTAACTAAACTTAGTTAGTTTATGCTGCTAGTTTTGTGATATCAAACTCTAAATTTTCGTCTATATCATTGGTATTGATTGTTAATTTTACGGTTTTTGCCCACTGGATTATTTTACTGTTTATTTCCGAATCGGTTTTGGCAGATTTATTGTATTTTAATTTTGCTTCAGTAATCACAAAATTATTAATCCTAACTGCGGCTACGAGTTTTCCAAAATCATCAGCCACTAACACAATTTTTGCTGAAGCGTCGGCTTTGTTTTCCATTTCTTTATCGTAGGTTCTTAAACAATTGTGAAGTTGGTTGCCGGCGAAGTTTAATTCGGCTTGTGATTCCGGTAGGAAAAAGCTGAATATATCGCGTTGCATTTCTAATCGTCGGATAATTGCGGGTGGTAGTTCGAATTTTGTTTCCGGATCTCTTGTTTTTAATAATTCTTCTTTTTCTTGGCGAAGTTTGTTTTTTTCAACGCACCAGTTATGTAAGTCGGAGAATTTCACTTTTTCTTTTTTGAGTTGTGTGGTAGAGAAATAGTTATAGTCGTAGAGTCGTTTTGTTTCTCCAAAATCTGCGTGTTTTGTTAGATAGTAATTTACTAATTGTGTTTCGTCGTAAATTTTGGTTAACGATTTTAGGAAAATAAGTTCTTGTTCCTGATAGCTGCTGTATTCATTAGCATTCCAAATTTTCATGGCGTTGTCATAATTTTTGATGTGATTAAAAATCATTTTTAAACGTTCAATTGATAAAATACTTTGGGATACTATTTTTCGAATCAGTTTGGTGTTCGGTAATTCTACCGCAGTTATTATCGCCGTAATGCTATCTGCACCGTTCGCAATTGCGGTTTTGATGGTTTGATAGTTCTTGCCGATTGAAGGGCAGGAAGGCGCTTCATATCTGTTGGAGAAGTTTCTTGACAGGTTAGTACAATCCGGGAATGCGATTCGGTAGGCGATATTAAATATTTGCGGTAAATAGCGGCCGTGTTGTTCAATGCTGCCGTAATTTGTATAGAGCGATTGTTTGGAAAAATGGAGTTTATTCATTTTTGCGGATAGTTGCGTCAATAACTCCTTAAATAAAATATCAAGGTCTTGTTTGTAGGTTTTATCTTCCTTGTATAAATGGCAATTGCGGTATAGATAATCGAAAAAACTTTTTTCGTAAAATGTTTTGTCGTCGGGATTGCCTAGTCGGTAGGTTATTTTACCGATTTTCCAATGGGTTGTGTTGTTTTCTAAATCAAACAGAACTATCTCAGAGTAGTCACTTTTTTTGTAGGATAAATCGCCAAAAGTTATGCCTTTGCCTTTAAAAGATAAGCCGATCATGTTTTTATGTTCAATCAAGGATATATTTCCCGATAGCGGCTCCAATTGATTTACGCCGTGTGTTTGGCAATTCCAGTTGTTTAAGAATTTGCCGCAATTTGGGCAGTGTCTTCGTTGATTTGCGTCGGCGCCACCCATCATTGTACACACGGCAGCAAAGGCCAGGACGTGATATTTTTTGCAATGTGAACAATATATTTGGATGGCACGATTCCAGCTGGCGTTGGGTTGTGTTGTTAAGTCTTTAGTGTTGACGCCATAATAGTAGCCGTCGAACATGACAGGGATTGATACGGTCATTAGTGTTTTCAATTTATCTCCTGGCAAACTAAGTAAACTAATTAATATTAGTTAGTTTACTTAGTTTAGATGGGTTGGGTGATGTGAACTTCTGAAAAGAAATTTATGCTGCTTGGAGTTGTTGGTTTTGGGTTAGTATGTATGGTTTGTCCCAATTTCCAATGTTTATATCCACGTACCAGCCCACGTCAAAATAATCAGTCATGCTGTCACTGTTGTTGTGATTGCCGGCAAATAGTACAGCTTTTATCTCTTTTAAACATTCCAGAGCAACACCTGAAAATTCTTTTTCAAAGTGATAAATGTTGACGACGATGTATTTGCGTTCTTGCAGGTATTTGATTCGTTCTGCACCATCTTCGTAGCGTGCAGTTCGTGAATATTCTTTTGTCATGATTTCAATGTGGTTTTTTAAAAAATCGATTTTCCCGGAACTTATTTTGCAGACTAGCGTCGAATGATTATTGATTGATAAAGTGCCTTTGATATTGTATTTTGCTAAAATTGGTTTCAATAAAATTGCTTTAGCTTTCTTGTCTTCTTGCGTCATGTATGCCATGTTTTTTCTCCTGAATAATTAGTTAATTTTCATTTTCTTGTTCTATATAACATTTATTGATATGTTCGTTGCAGTAATAGTCTAGGGCTTCCCAGTCTGCGTCGGCTTTGTTTTCGACTTGTTCCAGGGCAGTAAGCGCTTGCTCGTAAAATGTCTGGTTGTTAACTAGTTCTTCAGAAATATTAAAATGGTTACAAATGTCTTTTATACACCAATTACCAATTCCGTCTGCTTTATCCGGGTATTCTCGGTTTGGAATATTACGGTAGGAGTTTTCTATTTGGAAGGACACGTTGGAGTTAGGAGAGGAAAAAGCTTTTGTTAATGCTTCGATTATAATTGTTTTGGCGAAATCGGCATCACTGTCAGCTGCGTCAAGTAGGGTTATTTTAAAAGATGATTTTGTCATAAAATGTTCCTTTGGAACCAAGTTATATAAGTTAGTATAACTTGGTTCTAGTGAATTTAGTCGATAAATAAAAAAACCAACCGATTAAGGTTGGTTTTTATTCGTAGTGGCTCCACATTCTTATGATTTTCACTATTTTTTCTGTTTCGAATACTTGATACACAAGGCGATGTTTAATATTAATTCGTCGTGAATATAATCCTTGTGCGCTTCCTTGTAATTTTTCATAAGGCGGTGGATTTTTAAGTGGATTGTCTCTAATAATATTTTCTAGTGCTTTTGCTTTGTCAATAAGGTTGGCGGCTTTCAATTTCGGAATGTCGGATATAGCTTTTTTACTAAAAAAGACTTCATACATTCCAATTAACCTCGTTTGATGGAACATACTCACTTATTGGAGTGTTCATTCCTTCTAATAAAGAATCCTTCATGCCGGGTATGGAATACAAATATAACGTTTCAATCAATCCGTTGTAATCTTCTTCGCTGACGATTATTGCGTTACCGTCTTTGGTGTTGATGTTTATTGGTTCGTTATATTTAATTGTTTGTTCTAACATACTAAAAATGTTTTTTCTAAAGTTTGTGGCGTTGGTAATTAACATTATAAAACACCTCCTATTCTATGCGTACATTATAATGTACATATAAATGAGTGTCAATTTTTAGTTAAAATCAAACGAAAATTGTTCCTCTTTGGGCTTTTCGGGCGTTTTGGGTGTGGTTGTTTTTGCGGTTGTAGTCGTTTTCTTTGTGGGTATCGGCGTTTCAATTTTTGCAAAATATTTAGCGATTATTTCGGTCGTTTTGCACCATGATTTATATTTGGCAGTATGCTCAGTTAAGCCTTGTTTGATTTCTTCGGGAAGGTCGGGAAGGGTAGTGTCTTGGGTTGTTATTTTATGGGTTTCGTATTTTTCTATTAGTGCAATAATTCCTTCACATACGTTTACTTGTTGCTGCATACAAGTTACGAGTTGATTTGAGGACATTTTTTCTTTAACAGTGGTGGCCGGCTTTGCCGGTGTTGTGTTTGTTTCTTCAGTTAGCGACGAAGTTTCTTGGTCGGTATCGTTTTGTTGCGAATCTTTAGGCGGTTCAAGATCGTCGCCGTTTTTGTCAACAAGGTCATATATTGGGTTGTCGGGGTTGTGAGTATCTTCAATATTTGCTGTCGCAGGATATGTGATGTCAAGCATGGAATTTAAAGGGTTAAAAATTGAATCGTCATCTATGCGTTTTTTCATAAAAATCCTTTTGGATTAACAAAACTAAGTTATATAAGTTAGTTTTGTTAATTGGTTAAATTTGTTTAGTGTTGAAAGAAAAAAACAGATCCGCCGAAGCGGACCTGTTTTTTTGTTATTTTGCTATTCCTAAAAATACCGCTAGTTTTATTTCAATGTCCAGCAGTTTGTCTTTGGTTATTTTTCCAAATACCGTTCCTATTTTTTCTCGTTTAACGGTCATTATTTTGTCTAACATAATTTGTGATGGTTTATTTAACCCGCTGAATTGGTCAGTTTCTATTGAGACTCTGATAAGCGGTAAGTCTCTTAATTCGCTAGTGATTAATAAAACAACAACCGTTTCAGTCTGTGCAAAAAAATCAGATTGAATGACGATAGCTGGTCGTGGTTTTCCAAATTCGCCTGGTGGCGCCACTGTAACTATATCACCACGTGTTAATCCCATTTCCATCCTTCGGTATCAGCAACAGCTTCAACCCAGTCCATGACCTCTTTTTCTTGCGGGTCGTTTTTAAGCGCAAGCGACTGTCGGCGACATTCTTCAGCAAATCCAGGGCTTCTTGTATCTGGCACCCACAATTGAATAGGACGCAACCCTGAAGCTCGTAAATTCGCGCGGTGTTTTTGTACTCGTTGATTAATATTTGTAGCCATTTCAGCCTCCTTTGCAACGTTTCATGTAACAATTTAATTATATAACCGTTTTACGTGGTTGTCAAATATTGGCATGAAAATTAATAAGCAAAAATTGCGAAAGAGGACAGTGCGGTTACGGCTACCAGAAAAAGAATTTCGAAATCTCTTTTCTCGTTGTTGGCTTTGCGTAGTTCGCGTTTGAGTTGAATGACTTCTTGTGATGTTGTCATTTGAAAAACTCCTTTTCGTTATGCAGCTACTAACTTATGTTAGTGGCGCAATTTTATTTTGGTCTAAAACAAAGAAAACCCTGTAGCCGGAGCTACTGGGTTTGAATAGTTGCTGTTAAGCGGTAGTTTTATTTACGAGGGGAAAGAAATTGTGGCATGGCTGTCATTACCACTTCGGTAATGGAACGTTTGTTGCCGTCTTTACCTTCGTAATTGCGTGTCTGAAGTCGTCCTTCAATTAGAACGGTAGAACCTGTGCTGAGGTTGTTTCCAACTGCTTCAGCGTGTTTTTCCCAACCCACGATATTGTGAAATTCACCGCGTTTTTTGTCGCCAAATCCTTCATTGGTAGCGATGTTGAAGTTTACAACAGATTTGCCTGTGGAAGTGATTTTGACATTTGGATCACGGGTAAGATTGCCTACTAAGATTACTTTGTTCATGATAATAATTCCTTTTTTTGTCGATGTGCTCTGACTTATATGGCGGTCGATCCAGCCGATTTATTGAGAAAAATAAGTAGTTTTTCGTCTTACTTAGGACATAAGGTTCAAGCAGTTTTTCTTCCTGCTGAGGAAATCTAAGATAATTTCGCCCAATGCCGGAGCGGTTGTCAAGCGAATTTTCGGCGCTTGACAACCGTGATCGGCGTAGGGAACGTTTATATGGAAAGTTATGAACTCCAAATCACTTGTTTAATCGGTGTAGTGTATTGGGTGTGTTTATCTATAAATCGTCTGATTTCCATAACAACACCTAAGCGGGATTTTTGAGAATGGAAGCGTTGATAACGAGTTTTAAGGAATCTCGCTTCTTCGTAGACTTCTTGCGGTAAGCAAGTTTGTTTTTGTGGTAAATTCAAAAAGATGTTTTTCATTTTCTTCTCCAAAAAATATTTATTATTAATAAGAAATAGGGAGTAGGGGAGAGTGCGAATAAATCGCTTTTCCGGGATTACGCATTTAGCAACGGAGAACTCTCCATAACTAATATCACTAACTAAGTTTACTTAGTAATATTAGTTAGTTACGAAATATTCTTGAATGGCTTTGTTCCCGTTTTCTTCGGTAACAACAGTGAAAAGTGTTGGAATACTTGTCGGTAAGCTATTCAAGATTTGACGGTTTGCAACCGCATATTTTGATGTAGTATCGAATAAGCTTAAAGTGTTACATTCTTGTAGTACTTTTGCTGCGGTCGATTTTCTAACAACTTTTTGTCCCTTAAATATTGTCATTTTTTCTCCTCTGTGGCTCTTTATAGCCTAAATTTAATGATTATTACTCGCCAGCAACGTGAGAGACATGTCAAATCGTAAGAGTGTAACGGGATTTGATTTGTCGAAGCGGTGATGGTAGTTGCTGTTGCGTGTTTTGTGCTAATTGTGAAAATTAGCAATTAGCTTTTAAAATTAAAAAACACCCAAACAAACGTGGAGAAGAGGTCACATCTGTTTGGGTGGGCGCGTCGGGTGACAGGTGTCCGACGGAATGGTACTAATGCCTCGTTAATCCTGTACGATTGTTTGGATATTCCAAACTTGGCAATAGACCATAAAAGCTTACTAACTATTATTAGTTAGTAAGTAAAATAAAACGCCTGGGTAAAAGTGCGGCGTGTGGCCGAGTTTACACAGGCGTTGATTTATTAGTCTTATGTTTAATATATAATTTGTTGTATATTGGTTTACTAGGGAGGTACGCTACGGTGGATGATATTTATTATTCACGGGAACTCCTTAAAAAGAATTATTGTGGTTTAGGTGGAAATCTTTTGTGAATTTCCATATTCGTTAATTTTGATAATTTGCTTATTTTGGAAAGCTGGTCGTAGCTGAGTGTATTAAGGTTGTTCGTTAGCCATTTTAGCTTGTCACAAAAATCGTTCGATGTATTTGGTTCTGTTGAGCACTCGTTTGCATGTCGGATTGCGTTGGCGACGATATTGTCGTGCTGAGTGCGTTCGTATAGGGATTTTGTATAATAGTCTTTTGCGCCGTCTATAACGTGTTTGATCATCGTTTCGTCTTGATGGCTAAGATTTACAAATGACGGGACTTTATGCGGCTCGGTGTTTCCATTGACTTCAAACAATCTGCCGATTGCTGCGTTTATAAATGGCGCGGAGATGATTTTGACACCGGCGAAGTCCAGGGTTGTTTTGTATGGAAAACGGCTCGGCGAGGTTAAAAGTTTAAAAATTTTGCCGCCTTGAACTCGGGTTATGCAGTTTTCGCCGATGGTTTCTTTGATTTTGATTGTAAACATCAAAGCTCCTTTTTTGTTAATACAAATCGTAGTGTATGCCTTTTTTCTTAAATTGTTGTGGGCTTAACTCTGGGTTGGTTTTAAAATCAACGCGGTTATATGTTCGGGTGGTTGAGTTGTTGATTCCAAATATACAGCCGGTTCCGCCTTTTTTTATTTTTAGACATTCGATGTGAAACGGGCATTGTTTGGCGGCTGTTTTTTTAGGTGTTCGACTTTTTGTTAGTAGGCAGCATTTTCGTTTCATTGGAACTCCTAAAACATAACTAAGTTATATAACTTAGTTGTAATCACTTCGCAGACAACAATGCTCAATAACTTCAGAATAAACGCCGTCGCTATTAGTGTTTTCTTTGTTAATTAATTCTTTGATTTCATTTTCACAAAACTGAAGTGATTCAAGCATTTCTGCTAGATTTTCTCTGGCTACTGCTAATCGGTTTGCGAGTTTACGCGGTTTGTTTGTTACGCTGAGTATTTCACTTCCTAATTCAATTATTCGTATAGCTTTTCGGATAGCAAATTGCGTTTGAAACTCTAAATTTTGTTCTGCTGTTCTCATTTTAACTCCTTATAATAAAAACGAAGCGCTGTTTATAAACAACGCTTCGCGATCTGGCAACCACAATCCGGTCGATCAAGCCGGAGGGTTGGGCGCAATCTGCATAAGGTAAATGCGCTGCGAGCGGGTGGCAGGTGTCCGCTCGAAACACTCAACCGATAACTGGCCGCTGGTCCTGCGCGGCTGACCGGACAATTCCGATCCTCGGGCGAGTGTTAAAGCTTTAATGTCTATCGGCATAGTTTTTCTTTGCTCACAAGTGCAAAGAGTCGGAAACCGGTGCGCCGATATAGTAAAACATTAAAGATATAAGAGGAAAGTTTAACGTCTTATCCAGGACGTTTGTCGTAATGACTTATATTATTAATTTAGTGTTTTTTAATTCATCTTTTTTGAAAAGAAATTTGAAAGGGAAAACACTAAAAAACTGGAAATAAATATGTTTTCTGTGAATAATATTGGAGAATTGAGTAATTCTGTCATTTTTCTTTACCTTGAAAATTTATTTTTTGTAATTGCGTTTTTTTGCAATAGTGTTTATGTATGTTCTGAATGAAAAATCTTGTGTAAAACAATATTTGTCACGTGCTAAGTAACCGCTGTAGCTTTTATTCATTTTTTTCTTTCCATTAGTGTTTTGTGCTTTAAATTTAATGATATTAACGCTAACAAACCGGCGAGAGGGTAGTCAAGCTATAACGCGTAATTCGCGCTGCTTGACTCGCTTGGGCGGGTGTGTTAGTGAATTGAAAAATATCGCATTGGGGTGTTTTCTAGCAACATTTTTTTTGCTATGTTTAATGCGTCGCGTCTCATTAGGTAAACGAAAATACGGGTGTTTGGATAACAGATAAAATTTTTAGATTTACTTAATTTTTTAAAATAAATTACCTGTGTAACTGTTAGTTGAATTTCAAACCACAATTCAATTTCGTTTTTAAGCATAAGTATGTCGTCAATTTCAAATCTTGCCGTAACGTGACAATTGTCAAATTTTGCGTTTTTTAGTTTTTTCGCGAAATTGTCAACAAAATAATTTTCTCGTAGTTCGGTGCCTATTTGTTGTTTATCTTTGCAACGATAAAAATTTGCAATTAACCCCATTTTGTCTCTCTTTCGGCTTAAAGCCAATTAAAACTTGAACTGAATGTTTTATGCGCGAAGTCGAACGGTCAACACTGTAGTCAAGACGGAATGTGTTGAGGGTTTGACTAGGGCAGGGTATATCTTGTGTTTTGTCTTTTTAGTGGTGTTTTTCATGAAAATAGCCACCAAGTTTGTACCTGGTGGCTATTAATTTAGTATTGTTTTTCCGGCTGAGAAGATATATGTTTCTTCCCAATTTTTATATGTGAATTTATATTTTATATTTACGTTGGTATTTAGTGAACTGGCTTTTGCGACAATATTATAAATACCTTTTGTCGTTGTTGTAATAATTATGGCTTTTGTACCGTAATTATTTTTTACGTTAATATATGGTTGTATTTCTGTGTTGCATATATTAGCAATGGTTTCTAATACTTCGTCCGGGTTACCGGTAATTGTTAGTTCTGTTTTCATAATATACCTTGTTTGGTTTTTAATTAGTTTAAATGGTATCGGACTATAACGAAGCATAAGCGCTTTGCGAGTTTTGAAAGCTTCTTAAAAAGGAAAATCCATTTCGTGGCAGTTTATGTGATTTCCTAATTGATCGCGGCCTGATTGGCCAAGAAAGTTATAAAAATGATTGTCGCTACTAAAATTGCGTTTAGGAAACCAATATATTTCACCGCATTTGTCGCATTTTATTTCGTAGCATTGGTAAAACTTGCCGTTATTTGTTGGTATGTTAATGTTTTTTATCATTTTCTTTTTCCTTTTTGTTAGAATTAATTTGAATTATGGCAAAATTTTTCCATACACGATGTCAAGCGGTCAATGATGCGAAATATTGACGGTTTGACGAGGGTGGGGTATTGGTAGTATAAGTCTGGTTAACTTATTTAACTAATGTTAGTTATAAAACTTAGTTAGTAAACTAAGTTTTGTTATTTTAATAAAATGCCGGTTTTAAAATCGTCGTTCGATAAAATTATTTCTTTCATAATATCGTTGTTTTTTATAATAGAAAATATTGAAAATAAACGATTCATGTGTTCGGTTGTAATAATTGTTCCTTCGGGAATGTCTCTGTTTTTTTGGTATATATCAATTATTGTAGCAAAACATAGTTGTTCTTCTGGAGAAAGTTTTGCACCATTCCAAGCAAATGTTTTGGTTTTGAGTAAGTTTTTAAGACTTTCGACGTTGTGGTTTATTTTCATACTTACCTCATAAATATAAATGTCTGGCGTTATTATTTATCGTTAAAAAGAGTGCCGGTGTTCAGTGTTTTGTTTTCTTTTTGAAAATTATGGATTGTTAATTTGTTAAAAATTGCAAAAGCGTCTAAATCAGCCTGGGCTTCTTCAAATGTTTTCTTCAGGATCAAACCGTCGTGTTTGTAACGACTTATTTTTCCGCTTTTACTTAATGTAAAAGCACCAAAGTTTTTAACTAATTTGCCAATATAGATAATTCGTTTGTCCGGAAGGATGTAGCGCGCCGGTAATCCCGTATTTTTTAATTCTGTTTGCAGATATTTTTGCTCTTCTATTGCTGCCAGACGACGTAGATTTCGAAATAAATCAGTAATTTTTTCATATTCATCATAATCTGTACGTCTTAGTAGTTCTTTATTAGGTAATATGTATGTATATTCAAATCCGTCACGGCATACCATTACTCCATGGCGTACTTCAAGTTCGTCGATAATTTGCTTAATGGTCATTTTATATATGTTGTATTTGGTTTAATAAGAAAATTTGTGTCAGTCATGAATCTCTCCTAAAAATATGTGTGTTAATTTGCGTGTTACATGTTACTTAGCGCCAGCTCTTGTTCAACGAAATTGTTGTAGGCATTTAGGTTTTCGTTGATTTCGCAATAGCGTTTCAACGTGTTGTGTTGTGCGTTGGTTAGTTTTCTGTTGTTTGGTTCTCTGATAATTGTTAAATCCATTATACCGCCTAAACTTACTGAAACGAAATTCAGGGTTAACAAAAGATAGTCTTTTTCGTTGACGATCCGCAAATAATAATCTTCCAGGTCTTGGGTTTCGGTTTGTTTTTCGGAATAATCTTGGTGCAAATTATTTTGGTGAATATATTCGTATGCAAATTCGTCGTGGGTGAAATATTCGGAATTGCCGGGGTTTAACATACTCATGACGGTGAAAGGGGTGGTTAGGAAGATGTCGCCGTTGGGCGCTATGTAGCAACTATAGCCGTTGCTATTTTCAACGTTATTAGGGGTTATATGGATGTGTGTAACTTCTTGTTTTATTGGAGCTGGTGGCAGTTCACAATCGCTAGTGAGTGTTAATTTACGTTCTATTATTTGTATTTCTCTTGGTTTTCTTCCGTATTTCGGGTCGTCGTATGGGCAATCCCAATTGCGTTCATATATGTTTTCTATCCGGGTGCCGGTGATGCTACAACAACGTGATAAATCAAATACATAAAAACTTGAATAATCGCAGTATGCACATTCGTCTACGTTGTCGTCGATTAGTTCAATAATTTCAATTTTCTCTAAATTCTGCGCGTTACGCATGAAAAACAAAACCAGCACCGGTGAGTATTCCAATAAATATACCCAATGCTGCCAACGCTTTATTAATAAAAGGACTTGGTGTAAGCTTTGCGTTAACAGGATGATGGTATGGGTTTAAAATGTTAATAATGTAGAAATAAAAGAAAACGTCAGCAATAAAAAGCGCTAAAAACACAGGTCTTGATATGTCAAATAATTTTAGAAACGAAAGCGAAGTAATTAAACAAATAAAGAACGCTGTGAAAACGAAGATTATTTTATTTGTTTTAGATAATTTGTGAAAATCTGCTTTTATCGAGGTTCGATTATCAGGTTCACATTCTTGTATTGTTTTTAAAATACTTTCTTTTGTTTGCAGGTTGTCAAAGAATCTACATAGTGATATTCGATATGTATTGGTTGTGCGGTTAAGTTCTGCATATTTCATTATTGTCGGCGTAGCCGGTACAATTATAATACGCTTATTGTTGTAGTCCTCGTTGTTTAGGTAGAGTTGTTTTTGCAGTTCGTTTGATAAAAAATACTCAATTTCGATTGTTTTTTCTGCATTTTCTGAATTATTCAACATCAATTACACTTATTCCTTCCAAGTTTTCGTCCGATCTAACCAATTTGTCGGCACATTCTCTGCAAATGGTGTATTCGTTTGTTAAGTGTTCTTCGTCGTTTATGTAAACTTCGCCTACGTGTAAACAGATTGCTTCAGTTGGTGTGGATGCGATCGCCACGTTTCCGTAGTCGTTGCCTTTGCCGGCGATGTAATAGTAGTGTTTGGTTGCGGGCATAAAGTCACCTCGATTTGTTTTAGCTAAAGTATTTTTTGTTGAGTAGGTATGTTTGAAATTCAGTTGTTTGAAGATTATTGCTTAAATACGCCTCGAGTAATTTTGTGTATTTTTTTACCATAATGCGATATGTAACATAGGTTCCGATTAATATTCCTAGCATTATTCCGTAGATAGTTTCCATAAAAGCTCCTTAAAATGTTTATGTTTTGGTTACGAGTTGTTTTGGATTAGTACTTAAGCCGGAGGATGTGTTTTAAAGAGTTCGGGATATTTTTGTTTTAGCGTTTCAAATTTGTTAATTAAAGAGTTGTGATTGCTTTCAAGTTGTTTAATAGTTTCGTCGATTTTACTTTTTGTTATGAAGAGGGCTGCCGTGCCCAGTATTCCTATGAGCATTCCTACCATTAATCCGTTGATATATTCCATAAGAACTCCTTTAATTGTTGGTAGTTGGCGTTATTAAACACGAAAGTTTTAGTTATAAGTTAATGGTTTCTGATTTTTTTGATAATTTTTTTTACAATGTCTTTTAGTATTTTTAGTATTGGCGTCCATAAAAGATATATTAATGCAATAGGGAATATAGAAGAAAATATAAAAGAGAGTACGTTACGTTCGTTGCTAAAATTAAAGTAGTAGCAAAAGTAAGTTGCTAATACATGTAGAAGATAAGCAATTGGTATTGCGATTATTAAACAAAAAGAAACAATTATTAGGCAATCGATTAGTGAAAGGTTGTTGAAATCTTTAGGGATAATGCGATTTTCAATAAAACGAGTAAGAAAATTAGTTTTTATCATAGTTTCTCCTTGAAGTTGTTGCATTATTATTAATGGTTGGTATAGGTTTGATTTCATACGTGTTTTCTGTGCCGCGCGGGGAAGTTACGCTACCGTAAGCGTAGCTGAGCATTTCGTTGTAATCGTAAATCGTTGGTTCGTTTTTAAAACAAAATATTTCGTTTTTATCGCAATCGTCGTTTACTTGATAAATGGTTTCGGCTTCCATTACATCAATTGCGGTTGTATGATATATTCCACAATATTCGTCAAAACTTAACATTGCTTCGTTTTCTTCATTTAAATTCAGGTGATCGGCCATTAATTGCGCTGAAGTTTTTTGGGTTATTTTGCCTTTCCCGGGTTGGTTGGTGAAATCGTTGAAGCATTCTAGTGGTGTGTCGTATTCGAGGCCTACGGGGGTGATTGTTGCGGTGTGGGAGCTGTTTTTGTGGATTTGGTATTTCATGGGTGAATCTCCTTAAAAATAATAAGTGCCTAATAACAAAAAGTCGAAATATAGGTATTGTTTTTGTCATAAATATTAAGCGCTGTAACAAAAAAGTTTTTTAATTCTTGTAATTCCTCAATATTTAATATTGAAACAGATTGAAGGTCAAGCGATTTTGCGATAACACCAAAATGTTCAATAAATTCTTTGATTGTTTCTACGTTAAATGAATATTCGCCGATGTTATTTGAGGAATCATAAGTTGAGCCTACGTAATTGTTTTTAACGATTTTCATTGTGTGTAATTTTTCAAAAAGCAATATTAAATTATCAAACAAAAAACTACTAATAAAAAAGGTTTCTTCGTGGCACTTTATATTATGGATTGCGTGTATAACAAAGCGGTTTTTTTCTATAGTGTAGTGATTGTTTTGCTTACTTGGTTGATCGGTAAGCTCGAAAAGATAATCCATGCTGACATCATAGTACTTAGCAATTTTAATTAATGTTTCTCGGCTTGGTTCACGAATGCCTTGTTCATAATTACAATATGTTTGACGCTCAATATCTAAATTAGTGGCCAGTTGTTTTTGCGTGATTTTCTCATTTAAACGCAACTTTTTTAGTATTGTTCCAAATTTTGCCATAAAATCTACTTTCAGTTATTTATTCAACTAATGAAAATTGAGCAAACGCTATCTGTTTTATTTGTGCGCTGGTTTGCGGATTTTGATAACGGCTTTTTTTGATATATTTGTCTAACTCTAACCATAAATCATTGGCGTTTGTAAAGGCGGGATTATTTGATGCTACTAAACTTGCTAACGATTTGGCTTTTGAAATGATAGTTATTAGTTCTTCGGTAGATTGTTCGTAGTTTGTAATGAGGTTTTCGTTTACTTCTGAAAAAAAGCTGTCCAGGGTGGTATTGAAAACATTGGCAATATCAACGAACAACTCGATACTTGGTGAGCGTTCTCCGTTTTCGATCATGCTGACTGTACTTTTAGAACAATCAAGCATTTTTGAAAGCTGAGAAATCGAAATATTAGACCGTTCTCTTAGCGATCTTAGTTTTAGTCCAAAATTAGTGCTAGAAAATTTCATTTTAACCTCTGGCAGAGTGTTGCGTGTTTTGTGGTCGAATTCTAAAAACTAGATTTAAAGCAATTTTCGCTGCTTCTCGTTCATCTTCATTAATCTTTATGCCGTTGAACGTAATGTCCTTAGTAGTCAAAAAATAACGCAATTCTCGTTTTTCAGGATCGGCATATTCAGGAAGATCAAGCAGATGATCCGCAGTAACGCTGAAGAACCAGCATATTTTCTTTAATGTCGAATAATCGGGCGAACTATAGTCAGTCTCATAACCAGCTAAAGTTGAGTAAGAGACATTCAGTATTTCAGAAAGCTCTTTTCTCGAAATATTTCTTTGTTTCCTAAGCTCAAGAATTCGTTGTCCTAATGTAATATTCATTCACACCTCTTAATATTAGTAATTTATAGGTATATGAAGTTCATATAGTACGTCGGAGTCTTTTGTCATTTTACGAATATACGAAGTGTTTACATCTTTAGTATCTTTGATTATTTTGAGTGTACTTATTGGAATTTCCATTATTGTTATTCCATCGTTGTTTCCTACGTTTACAAAGAGTGTTTCGCTATATTGGGCCGTTCCTTGAGTATAAATGTTTTGTTTGATTTCAGTTACTGGCATCAACCATTCTTGTTTGTAATTTTTTACATCGGTGGAAATGGTATTTAAGCTGTTGGAAAATGGAACAGATGGGATAGGTAAAATATGATTTACATAGATTATTCCTAAAGTTATGATCGAAAGTAGGATTGTTATTTTTGTAAGAGTGCTTTTCATAATAAACTCCATAATAATTAATTGTATTGTAGGTTTCGGAGTAAAAATTTTATTTATATTATTTGGCGTGTGGACAGTTTTTAGCAATTTCTGTATCGTTTGCTACTTTTTCGTCAAAATTTTCAATATTTATTGAGTTGTCAAAAAAATTGTCGGTTCTGTATAATGGATATGCACATATTATACTAGTTCTGGCTTGCTGTCGTCTGATCTCACTTGTTTGAAGTTTTGCTATTTTTAGTAAAAAACTGTCTAAATCAAAAATAAGTCGGGATTTTTGAATATCAGTTTCTATGTCTAGGTCAAATGTCGGATATTTTTTTCTTAACCAAAATATGAATTCGCGATATTCGTCTATTGTTTTGTAAATACCTCGGTAGTCGCCGATTGTTTTGTTTAAATTGTTTATGTATGCGGTTTTTTTATTGTGGAAATATAAGAATATTGCACAAGAAATAAGACTGCTTATTAATATTCCTGCACATAATCCGTAAAAATAAATGGTCATTTAGCTCCTTAATGTTGTTTTAGTATTTTGTTTGCTTGGTGCCGTTCTGTTAAGATGAATGTTCCATAAAAAATATAAGCGGCTAAAATGTTTAGTTTTATTAATAAATTAAAGGTAAAATCATTGCTGTTTGTGTTGATGCCGAATAAACTGATGTAGATTATTATTGCTATCAATCCAATAGTTAAACAAAGATTTGTGATTGCCACTAATTTTTCGGCGACGTCATGTGAATAGGCGGTGTTTGGTGAACATTTATATTTTTCGCAAATCAAACAAATATATAGAAAATCCAAAATTAAAATGATTGATATAAACAACGTTGCGAGAAACGATAAGCGTAATAGAGTAGTGAGAATTTTCATGTAAGGAAACCAAGCTTTTATTAAAAGCAGTCCTATTACACTAAACGGGAAAGCAAATATTGTCAGTGGATGATAATTATGTTTTCGAAAATTGTAATATTGTTTGAAGAGTTTTAACATAATAAAGTCCTTTCTAATTAGTTAGTTTGTCTTGATCTTTCCCAACAGTATGCAATCAATAAGATCAACGCGAAAAATGCGGTAAATCCAAGTAAGGGTGACGAAGTTAACGTACCCGTTAAGTTGTTTAATATTTCGTCATATGATTGTGGTTGTGTTGATGGTGAAGAGTTATTGAGTGATAAAATAGTAAAAAGAAATGGCAGTGCCAGTAATATGTACATGTGAAATCTCCTTAAATGTTTAGATTGATAGGTGGTTGATTAATTGATTTTGCGTTATTTGTCTTTCGGCGGTTGGTATGCTTTTGGTTTGGGTTGCCATGCTAGTATTTCTACTCCGCAGGTGTTAAGCCATTGTTTTTTTTCGGCTGAGTAAAATAAAATACCGGTTTCAAACTCGTCGTTCGATAATTTTGTAGTTACAAGATAATTTCCGCTAGTTTCAGGCGAAATATGTTCTGCGGGTGTCCAGTCTTGTAATGGTGGTTGTAAAACTTGCTCGATATTTGGAAGATTGTTTTTATCATAAACAATTAATTTAAAATCTAGGATAGATTTTCTGTTTTTGTTAAGCCATGAAAGCGCTGCATTTTGCGAATGAAACCATTTTGTGTATCTAAATGTTTTATTAACTCTTTGATCTATTTCTATAAAGGAATTTGGGATGTGTTTTGTATATAATAGGTAGATATTTTTGGCATTTATGGAGTTTTTTATTGATAAAAAACTTATTGTAAATATGTAGCCTGCCACAAAACCAGAAAAAAGAGCAAAATATGCCAACCATTCCATAATTATTATTTTAATCCTTTCTATTCTTGTTTAATTAGTGATTAATGAATTTTTCTAGTGGGTTAATTTCCGATTTTCTATTTATTACACTTCTTTTTTGTTAAAAACATGGTTTTTGTAAATTTTGCACCATTTGTAAAATGTTATCGGAGTTATTTTTAATCTTCTTGCTGCTTCAAGCGCGGAGATGGTGTTTTTAATATATTCTTGATAAATGACGTTGAATATTTTTTCGTCAAATTTGCTTGGTCTGCCTCCAAGTACGCCACGTTTCTTTGCGGCTGCTATTCCCTCTTTTTGACGTTCTTTTGTTATTTCTCGTTCCCATGCACATATGCTTATAATAAATCCTAAAATTAATTTACCGGTCGCTGTTTGTGTGTCGATGTTTTCTTTGTCGCTGTATAGCGCAACGCCTTTAGTGTTGAATACATCTATTATTTCATAAAAATGTCGTGGATTACGGCCAAGTCGTGAGTAGCTTTCTACATAAACAATATCACCTTCGCGAATAAAATCTAACATTTTATTTAATTCCGGACGCAAAGTACTGTTTCCAGAAATTTTTTCTGAAAAAATTTTCTGAATATTATGTTTTTTCATTACTTCAATTTGTCGATCCAAATTTTGTTCTTTGGACGAAACACGTATATAACCAATTTTTGACATTAATACCTCAAACTATAAGAAAAAGTCTCTTTTGGTTATTATATATATAAAAACTCCTTAAAGCAAGGTTATTATATAGTTAAATTGGGGTATATAAAAAGGTATACTTTAAAATAGAGAAAAACTCCGGGTGAACGGAGTTTTTCTCTATGATGTTTTGTTGTTATTTGTGTAATCTTTGGAGTGCTAGTTCTGTTTCGCTTAATACGACTGGTTCATCTGTTTCACATCTCCAGTTTTTACAAAAATCTTTTTCGTTTTTCTTTATTGCCGTTATGTCAAACTGACATTCACTTTTTTCGTCGTTAAACCAATCACAATTACAACAAAAATTATTTCTTACTCTTACTATAACGTCATTAATATTATATTTTTCAAACATAGATTTTAGAAAAATTGTGTGGTTTCTTTTGTAAATTTGTTCTTTGGTACCGCTGTAGCCATATTCAATTTCTTTGTTTTGATTATCTAACAGTTTTTTGTCGGGTAAATCACTATCATATAAATCAAAATTACACTTATTTGTCGAACTGTCCCAATGTCCTTTAATGTAAAATATTCTTTTTCCTATATGTTTATCGTTTATTTTGCAAAAACTACACAAATCATTCGGATGTTTTGCGTTTTTGTAAAACGCGAATGTTGTTTCTAAATTATTCTCTTTTGTTACAAGCATGATGCTCTCCTAATTTGATATATGTTTTATCTAATAATTATACACTGCTGAAAAAACTATATAAATAGTTGATGTAACAATGTGCTGAGCCAATACATATGGTTCACCCTTGGATGTTTTTAATTATAGTTTCATAACAAATCTATGCAACCTATCTTCGGAATCAATATCGTAAAACGCAAAACCGTGAGTATTATAAAAAGTGTGTAATTGTGGTACGTCGGAACACTCAACTAAAACAATTCTTCCTCCTACTCTTTTGTGTGCGTTGTTGATGGTTGCTTTTGTTAGTGTCATAAGGTCATTGCCGGTAATTCGGTCGTTTTCGGGAATGGCAAAATTTTTCGCAAATTGACCAATTAGATAAACTGGTATGTGTTTCATATTGTTATTTCGTGTACCTGTGAATTTTTGTCTTTGTGTTTTAGAAATCCCCGCGTTAATATCAATACTTTTCAACGCTAAAGCGAAATATGCCATGATAATTGGAACGTTATTTGTTTCGTCTTTGCCAACTACAAGATAGGTTCGTGACATTGACAAAGAGTTATTAATTATAGCTTTATCTTTTAAAAAAGCTTCAAGCTCGATGTCTTTTGGACAAGAAAAAACGGCGGCAAGATTATTAAAATCCTGTACGCCGAAATCTTCGATAAATTCTTCGAGGCTCACTATTTGAGGAATCATAATTATTTTCCTTTTGAAAACATAGCTTTTAATTCTTTACCTGTTGTAAATTGCATTGGACGACTTAATTTCATCTCAATGTTTTTTGAGTTGTCGAGGGCATTTGCTAATTTTTTAGCATTGTTTTTTGATTTAACAGCAAAGTTTTTAGTGAAACTTGCAGTTGCCATTTTGATCACTTCTTTCTTTAAATATTTGATTAGTTTTGTTATGTTTTTAACATAATTGTTTGTTGTTTTAATGTTATTATACGCAAAATTATTTAAATGTTCAATGTTTTATTTTTTTGGTATGTGAATTTCATATAACATTAGTTTTACTTTTTTCGTAATTTTCAATATATTCGTTTAATCTGCAAATTTCAGATATTAGGCAGATAACGATCGCAGATAGGGTTCCAATTAAAGCAAATATTGCTATTGGATTAAAACCGTTAAAATACCACGCTAGTAGTTCACTAGATATCAACGCGCCCCATAAAAAATACATTGGCGTTAAATAAGTTTTCATAATATTCATTCCTTAAAATTGTTTGCATTATACATCAAAATTCAAGACTCTAGCAACAATCGTATCTGTTCGCGGCCCTGTGGCGTGATTTCGCGGCTGCCAATGCCGGCGAATACTCCGGTGTTGGGAACGTCTGACAGGGAACAGGGTGTGAATTTTGTGCCAGGCAATTTTTTGTACCACTTATTGTCGGCGCAATCGAAAACATAGACGGGTATTTGCATATCAACTGCCATTTGCGTTGCCCAACCGGTGCCGCCGTTAACTGTGTCGGTGTATTTATTAATGGTAGCGATTGCAACAACGAATTGACTATTTAAAATTTGATAGTAATTACGTTGTAGCAATTTCTGGACGTAGGCGCTTTTTGGTGGATAAAAGCGTTTCAGGGTGGCGTTAGCTTTTATCAGCGCATTGTCGGCTAACGCCAACTCTGAAGCGGAATGTATAATTCTGGTGCCGGCGCCGTTACAGGTGTGTCCGTAGAAACTGTGATGTGCCACTGAATAATTATTGGCAATGCCGATGTCACCGAAGATACTGTCAGCGCCAAGTGCGCCGCCGGAATGAATTAGATTTTTCATATTAACCCCCAATAAACATATCAATATTAGAAGTAATGAAGAACAGGACGGTGTGTCAAGTGTGGCGAATACACGAACTTGACACAGAGGACGTTCGAGTTATTTTCGGGTTTCAAGATTGGATTAAAGTTGCTAATTATCTGTTTGACTTTTTGGATTGTTTTCTAACGATTCGTTTCCAAAATCGTTTTCGTATTCTAATTGACCTTCTAATATTTCTGCTTCGCAATCAGTGCAGCACTCCAAAATTCCGTGTCCGCCTACGAATTTAGTTTTATGACTTTCGCTTTCGCGGCCACAAAATGTACATTTGTTCATAATTATTAATGTTCTCCTTGATGTCGATATTTTTATGATTTTATTTTTTTGAAATTATAAAAAGTTCCTATGCTTGTTAAAATTGCCATTACGAAAACTATAACACCGATTAACGTGGTAAATATCGCGGTAAAAATAGAATTTATAAACATTATGTTTTGTGGAAACACTATAAAAAAGATCATACCCGTGATTCCTAAAATTGCACCTAAAAAACAGCCAAAATCAAATTCTCTAGGTACTAACATGAGTAAACAAAATATTATCGTTGATAATAGCGAAAGAATGAACTGTGTAATCCAAGAACATAAAACTATATTAATCGTTTCAAACATTATGTTGCCTCAGTTTCCGATAGTTTTTTTAGCAATAAATTTGCGGTTTCGTTGTCATTTTTAATCAACGAGAATATTAGACGAAAATGATTAAAAATATTTTTTGGTATTGGCTGGTTGTTATTTAAGTTGTGATTTTGCTCATATAGCTTCACGATGGTTGCAAAGCATACTTGTTCTTCAGCGGTAAGTTCTTTTTCGTTGAAATGAGTGCAGATACCGGTATTTAGTGCGTGTTTCAAGCTTATTGGTTTTCCGTCGTCGCTTAAATTACTTCTAACGTCAGTAGTTGTAAATACTATTTTTGTGTCACAGGGGTAAATGTTTCTAGTTTTTATCATTTTTTACTGCCTTTTCAGGTTTATATGCAACATAACTAGTTTGTTTTAACAATCTACCACTGCCGCGGCATTCATCACATTTTTCTGTGCCGTAAGATGGCCATCCGAAACAACTGTCTCTGATGCCTTTACCTTCGCATCTAAAACAGATAATTATTTCATCTTTAGTTTCCGGGATTGGTAATACTGATTGTTTATTTGTCCCAAGTAAAGAATCAATAGTTACACCGAAATACTCGGCTATGCGTTGTAATGTGGCTACTTCCGGAACACGCATGTTAGTTTCCCACATACTGACAGCGCTAACAGTGACATTCATTATATTTGCGAGTTCTTTTTGTTGCACTTCCTTGTCAATACGTAATTGTTTTATTTTATCACCTAACATTACTATTACCTCATTAATTTTTTTGCTTTTACAAAAATCTTTTTCCACGTAGTTCGAATACTCGTGTTTTGATTACGTCGTATCTTTTTCTCGTATCGTAAAGATTACCTTTTTTCAATGGTAATATTTTATTATTGAAAATTTCTTCGTTTAGTTCGTCAAAGTGTTGAAATCCTTGTTCTTTGCACCACAATCGAAATTTAACGAATGCAGGAGGATTAAAAGCACCAGCTATCGTTAGTCGATAGTTTTTAATATCTGCAGTATTATACGGCAGCAGTTTATCTCGCAATTCAGCATATCTCTTTGGTCCGATTCCTTCCCAACTTTGCAGCTCATCGATTAGTGGCATTAGTTCGGTCATATACAGTAAATTGCGGTCGGCGCACATGTGTCTAAATGCTACCCAATGATATTCTGGTATCCATTCATAAATTGTGAGATTGTTCATATTTTCTGTGCTTTCTTAATTTTACAATTATATTTAGCGAATTGTCGCCCAACCGTTTGGAGTGTAAGAGAAATTGGTTTTTTCGGTTGGTTTTGGTGCGTCTAAACAATTCTTACGATGACACCAGGTATTTTTTTTATTGCACCATGGTTTTATTATTAATTCTAAAATCTTAATATTTGCAAGTTTTTGTGGCTTTTTGTCGGATCATTTGGAGAATAACAGCGGCGTATTAGGTGTTTACACTCTTTTTCAGGTGGCAATCCGATTTTTATCGGGAATTTATCTTCTATTATTGGGCCCATATTTCTCCTAATTATTCGTGATGCCACATTTTTTTACTAAATTCTGTACGTATTATATCAAGTTCTTTTTCTTTTCTTAGTTTTTCCTGTTTGATAAGATGGTTTTTATAATAGTTGGTTTGACGCCCCGCGATGTCGACTAATTTGAGTATAAAATAAATTGAAAAGAATATTGTGTAGAGACAAAAAAGATTGGTGTTGTATTTTCCACCGCTACATTCTGTGATATTGTGAAATTCGGTAAATTTTGTCCACGTAAAATACACAGCTGCTATTATTATGTATTTAAATACGTTGTTTATGGTAAGTTTAACATAGATATTTGTTTTGAAAAACGTTGTAATGATTATTAATAATACTGACGTGGCAAGTAACCAATACATGTTAATTTTGAGCCAAATTGTGAAAAGCGTCAGGTGTTGAAACAACACTGAAAAGAGTGCTTCAAAATAAATAGGTATGATGAGAATAGTGGCAATTATTAACAAAAGAGTAGTTATTAGCAAAGCTGCATCTAAAATAATACGTTTTTTTATCAGGTTCATTATTACCTCTTAGTTTTATTGAAATTTTATGTAGACGAATATGCCATTGAAAATAATTGATACTATTAATGCACCGATTAAAGTGTTCATCTTTCGTTTAGTTGTTTCGGCAAATAGTATTGTCTTAACGAGCATAATAGTTGTTATAATGGATGTTATTAGAACGGTATTTTCATTTTGAATAAAAAGCCCGAATTGTCTGGTTTGTTCGGGATGTTTAGTGATTAAATACGCTAAAATGTTACCTACAATTATAGATGGGAGTATTAGCGCGAGAAGGTTTAGCATGTTGTTTAGTTCTCTCCTATTATAGTGTTTTATATTTTCCCGGTGAATCGGCGTATTTTGTTATATACTGCATCCGGGGTGATGTTATAAATATCAGCAATTTGTTTGTAGGTCATTGTTTTCTTTAATTCGATCATATCTACAATATCTTCATTTGAATATTTTGCAAACTCGTTGCTTATTCGAGCAAAAGAGGCTTCAATGGTTAATGTTTTTGGTGATAGTATTGCAACAATTAAAGCCATTTCATTTTCGTTCATAATTGTTATTCCTTATTATACAGTATGTATAATATAGTGGTTAAATTTATTTGTTAATCAATATTAATTAATTTTCTATATCTATTGTTTTAAGAATTCTTTTTAGTCGGCTTCGGGCTATTTGGCGGTATAATTGTTTGCCTTTTGCTAATTTTTTACGTTTCTGGCCGTAGGCTGCACAGAGGCGGCATTTATAGCCACCTCTGCAGTTGCTCATGGATTTTGTGACAATTCTTTGAAAGGCATCCATATATTACCTCTTTGATTATTGTTTTAGTTATTAGTACATAGTTGAGTATTAAATTTTAAAAGCGCTTTCTTCAAAAGCTTTCTTTACGTAAGGTTCTATGCCTTCCCAATCAGCATCACGTTGTTGGTATTGTTGTAGTGCTTCACAGGTGTGAATATAGAAAGACTTACCTTTTGTGGTGTCTAAGTCTATTGGCTCCTGACTGAAGTAGTTCATAATAACATCATCAACAACAAATGTTCGTAACGAAGGAGTGTCGTTGCAGTGCGGATCTATTATACTTGGTATGTGTCCGAAAATTTCTTCAATGTTGATTTTAACCGCCATACCGGTTTTATCGTCTGCGTTTGCGAATAATTCGTGCATTTTCTCTTCCAGTTCACTTGTTCTATAATCTGGATCAACAAAGGTAACCCGGAAACTTATTTTTTCAACCATCAACCGCTAATCTCCATCGTATCTATTAAATCTATTCTCAGGTTGGTATCTTTTCTAACTGCTATGTCAATACCGAGTTTAATTATTTCTGAACTGGCATCTTCAAAGCACCATTTTATTTTGATGTCTTCTAATTTATCGTTTTCGTTTAGTACTACCTCCGCCAACATTTCGTATACCTTATCGCTGATGAGGTTGGCAACAGCAACTAACGAGCGGTTATAACAGATACTGATTAGTTGTTCTGCACTGAACGTTTCGATTTGTTCCCTGATAACATCAACAACATCTACGCGCGGGTGTATTCTTTCAAGTAAAGTCATTTATGCCTCCAATATTTTTAAATCTGTGTCCACTATGTTTGCTGCGGTTTACCTTCTTAGAGCAAAACAAGGAAAAATAACTTTTTCTGGATATATGTCTTCTTCAGAAAAAAGGGTCCAAAAATATTTGTCATATTCTTTGTCGGTTAGTTCTTGAAGTTGTTGAATATTCTCTTGCCTAGTTGGTGGTTGTTTCATTTTTACTCCTAAAAAATAATGCTGCCGCATAGTTGCAAAAAAATACGTCCTGCAAGCTATGTCGGATGCTTGCGGGACGTTTGTTTTTGTGAAAACTCGTTACGCTGCGCGGGCGTATACGTTGTTTTATTGGTAAACGGTTTTCAGGAGTTATTTTGTTTTGGTGAAATCAATATGTTTTAGTTTTGTGCCATCGAAGTGGAACACTTTGTTTTGCTCTTTTGGTCGGCTTGGTTGACTGCCCAATGGGTTGCTGTAGTGGTCGAGTTGTATCTGGCAATAGTCGATGAATTTTTGGTAGTCTTTGTTTTCGTTAGGTGGAACGAGTGCGTTTTCCGCTGGCGCGTCCTGCTTTTTTTCTTGATAAAAAAAGGAGGCAAAAAAATCAAGCGCCGTACTCCGGTTAAACTCACTCTACGGCGATGTGCCGCAAACGGCAAACTCGTTTCACTCAAACACGCCGCTTTGCTGTTCGCACAATTTTCGCCTAGTGCGAGTAGTTTCCCTGCGTAATGCGCGGAGGGGAACGACGAGGAGAATATTAAGAGTTTTTGAATTCGATTTTTAACATTTCTGGCGTTACTTTAAATGATAAAACATATTCAAAATCGTCGGTAGAAGGTTTTAACTTGGCGTTTTTGAGTATTTTTGTTGGTAACCCAAAATAATAATCTCGTGTTTCTTCAAACCAATAACTGGTTTCTTGTATGTTGTTGTTACGAAGCATAATGTTGTGACTTCTGTGATATTTCGCATAATCTTGTACTGCAATGATTATGGATAGTAGTTTTTTCGTTAATGGTCGTTGTGGCATGGCGACTCCTTAAAAAGAAATGTTGGTTTTAATAAAAATATCCCTGATACTCGCAATTGTCGTTTGGCGTTTTAAATGAATCGGGTGTTAGCGAATTTGGATCTTCTACTAATTGAGGAAACACTAAGTTGGTACACTTACCGCGTAAGTTATGTTCGATGTTTATACCGTAATTATCGTCGGACGGCCCGCCATTAATTTCGCTTAATGCTTCATAATAGTTTTTGCCACCAAAAAACCCATATCCTTCATAATTGCTTTCTTCGTACACCGTTTTGTCCGGCAGGACCATATAAACCTTAATCGTTTTTCTTTTGCTATAACAAGAAGGGATTGATACACTGGTGTCTTTGGTTTTCCAACTGAAAAAGCCCATAATATTCTCCTTTTAATTAAATGTTCATAAAATCTTTTATTATACTAACTAAGTTATATTAGTTATATAACTTAGCAACTAATTCTTTCTTCGAATTTTATTTCAGCTGCATCGCGGCTTTGGTAATAACAACCTAGAAAAAATCCGGAACTTTCGTTGTAAAACCAGACAACGTATTCTTTTTTCTTGGGCAGGTAGCACATAACTACAATACAACTAACGATGTCGCGAAGTTTTATTAGTTCCGGGGTTAGATAATGCTCTTTTATTGTTTTTTGCAATTTTTCATTTATTTTATTTCCTTTCTGCCTTAAGTTTCTTAAGCATAATTCACATTTGCACGGGTAGATGTTCTTGTGCCTTGATGCCGAGATAGCTTCGGTTATTTTATCAAAACCTCGCACGCCTTGGTGTTCGTTTGGCTCGTATGACCAGCCATAGTGCAGGGTGACTATTATTCCGTTGCCGATTTGGCGCTCGTCGTCGAAGTGTTGGATGTATTTGGTTTTATATTTTTTCATTATAATATCCTTTTTTCAGTGGACGTGGTGCGTGTTCCGCTGTTCGCGTCTTGCTTTTTGTCTTGACACAAAAAGGAAGCAAAAAAGTCAAGCGCCGTACTTCAGGCAAACTCGCTCTACGGCGATGTACCGCAAACGGCAAACTCGTTTCACTCAAACACGCCGCTTTGCTGTTCGTACATTTTTCGCCTAGAGCGAGTAATTGTCTTGCGTAATTGCGCGGAGGGGATGGCGAGTGGTGATTAAGCGTACATTTGTCTTTGCTTTTTAATGGCTAAGTTAAGTCCGTTTAGCAAGGGTTGGCTTGCGTTTACTGCTTCTAAGGTTAAGTCTAAAGCGTCTAGTGTTTGGTCTAGTTCGCCGGTGTAGCTGTATTCGTGGTTGTCTAGTTCGTACAAGAACATGTTGTAAATAAAGCCTTCTCCGGTTGTGTCCGAGTCAATGGCTTTTTGCATTTCGTCGCTGAAAGCTGTCCCGAGTTCTTTATATTCAGCAACTTTATCTTTCAAAATAATACCACCGCCCGGTATGCTTGATAATTGTGACGTATCTGTTACGCCTAAACTTTTCATACCTTCTTCGAGTTGTTGTTTGCTAAATGCAAAAAACATATTGTCTTTTGTGAATAGGTCTAATCGGTCTGCCTGATTCTTTTTTAGTGCTAAATAATCGTTCATGATAATATTCCTTTCTTATGCCGCTGCCATGTTTTCGAATTCGTCTTCGGTTATTGTTCTTACGTTGTGGGCGCGGGCTTTGTCAATTTTGGACGCTCCGGGTTTGTCGCCGATCAGTACGTAGTTGGTTTTTGCGCTTACGCTTTCGGACGGTTTGGCGCCTAGTGATAATAGGCGGGTTTTGATGCTTTCTCTGCTGTAGTTTGTTAGTGTTCCGGTTACTACGATGGTTTTGCCGGTTAATCCGGATTGGGTTTGTTGCAATGTTTTTTCGGTCATGTTTACTCCTGCTTCAGTTAGTTTTTGGATTTGTAGTTTGATTTCGGGCTTGGTCAGTGATTTTACCAGGCTGTCGGCGATTGCTTCGCCGATTCCTTCGAGTTTTAAGATGTCGGAAACGCGGGCTGCGGTAATTAATTCCATTGTTGGATATTTTTGGGTTATTATTCGCGAGGCTGTTCTGCCGACATATTTCAATCCTAGTGCGTATAAAACGCGCGACAACCCTTGTTTTTTGCTGTTCTCGATGTTTTGTAGCAGGTTATCGATGCTTTTATCGCCTAAGCGTGGCAGGTTTATCAGGGTGTCTTTACGCAGTAAATACAGGTCGGTACAATCCTTAATAAGCGAGTATTCAAATAATAGGTCTATGGTTTGTTCGGACAGTCCTTCAATGTCCATTGCGTCTTTTTTTGCAAAATGGCATACGGCGCGTCGGATCATTGCCGGGCATAAGGGGTTTGTGCAGTTTACGGCTACTTCTCCGTCGTTTTTGGTTGTTTGTTCACAACAAACTGGACAAGTATCTGGTTCAATGTATTTTTCGGTGTATTCCGGGCGTTTTTCAATTACTACTTTGAGTATTTTAGGGATTATTTCTCCGGATTTTACGATTTGTACAAAGTCGTTTATTCGGATATCTTTTTCTTTGATAAAATCGAAATTGTGTAACGTGGCCCGGCTTACGGTTGTTCCGGCAAGTTGTATCGGTGTTAGGTTGGCAACAGGTGTTAACACACCCATTCGTCCTACCGTAATATCAATACTTAATATTTGCGTTATTGCGATTTCGGGCGGGAACTTATAGGCGATTGCCCAACGTGGTTCGTGGGATGTTTCGCCTAATTTTACTTGTAGGTCGCAATCGTTTATTTTTATCACCATGCCGTCGATTTCGTAAGGCAAAGTATGGCGGTTTTGGTTGGTATAGTTGCAAAATTCTAAAACGTCCTGGCTTGTATTGCAGATTAAGGACGAGGTGTTAATTGGTAAGCCTAGTTCGTGAAGGAATTTCAGTAATTTGCGGTGTGTTTCGCGCCATTTTATCGGCGTGGCATAGATATACGCGGACAGGTTGTAGTCTTTCGTTTTTTGTGTGTCGAGGCGGCGCATGGCGCCGGCCGCGGCGTTGCGGGGATTAGCCAGCAAGGGTTGATTATTAGTCTCTAGCGCTTGGTTGACGCGTTCAAAATCGGCTTTAGGCATATACACTTCCCCACGCACTTCGATTTCGTTCGGGTAGTCTCCGGTTAGTTTGTGGGGTATGTTGTTTATTGCAGTTGCTTGAGCGAAGATGTTTTCTCCGGTCCGGGTTTTTGCTTCAGTTAATGTGCCGTTTTTGTATAGTAAGCTTATGGATAGTCCGTCGATTTTGTGTTCGGCAATAAAACTGGTTTCCGGATGGTCTTTTTGGATTTTATTGCAGAAACTTAGTAGTTCGGTTTCGTTTAGGGCGTTTTTAAGTGATAGCATTTTTACGGGTACCGTGTTGGTGTTTGGGGTTGAGGATTCGGGCTGGATTCGCTGTGTTGGTGAGTTTTTGGTTATCCATTCCGGGTGTTGGGTTTCGAGGTCTAATAATTGGCGGTATAGTTGGTCGTATTCGTGATCGGGGATTTCGGATATGTTTTTTACGTGGTAGAGGATGTCGTATTTTGTTATTTGGCTTACTAAATTGATGTATTCTTGGGATGGTTGTTCTTCAAATAGGCTGAGTTGGAAATCTGTTTGCATCGGATTTTTCACGGATAACTCCTTAAAAGAAAATTGTTATTACTAAGTTTACTAACTAATATTAGTTAGTATTTAATTCAAAAATTCCAATTTTGTGTTCTGTTTCGTTGTGGTGGCAGTGGCCGCGATAAAACCAATCTTTGCCAATTTGCTCAAAAGTTGTGAATGTTGCTTTTCCGTTTACGTGGTCGTAGGGTTCGCTGCACTGAATTAAACCGGCACGGGTTTTTAGTGGTGGTAGTACTTCGTTGAAATAATCTACCATGTCTTCATCTACCTGGTCGTTTGGTTGTAGGTATTCGGAGTAGGTTGGTTTGTTGCAACCGGCGAGTGTTTTGATTTTTAGGTTCATGTGTGCCTCCTGTTGGGTTAATTTAAAAGAAAGAAGCCAGCATAAAATGCTGGCTTTGGTTATTTTGATATTATAGAAGTGTTTGTTTAAAAACCGTCTTTGTTATCGAGCAGTAATTTGACGTTTTTTTCGTAATTTTCTATGTATTTGTGTAAGCTTCTAATTTCATAAGCTAAACAAATAGTGGTAGCCGCAAGCGTGCCTATTATTGGCCAGCTCATATTATACCCGGAAATTATCCAAATAAGAAATTCTATAGCAATTATTGCTAGCCATCCCATATATACTGGTTTAAGCCACATTTTGATTACCTTCTCTTTTTGTTAATAATTTGGTGGTATGTGAATTTCGTAATAGCTTACCGGTAATGAGATAAAAGTCATTGGAGACGTTTTTTTGATAATATATGACGAACCCGGTCCGGCAGCGTCTTTAATTATTATTATTTTTTCGGCATTCATATCTAAACTCCAACGGGTTGAGTTGTTGTTATTGCCAATATAAACATATGTGAAATCCTTATCGGTAGTATATAGTTTTTCGTTGCTTTGCACAATAGGCATAATCCATTCTTGTAGATAGTTAGGCTTAATTGGTAAATAAGAATAACTATTTGCGGATAAAAGTGCTAGTGGCATGGATATTATTAATGCTACACATGCTAAATATATTAAGCGGGAAAAATTATTTAAAGCAAGTGTTATGAATACCATTATAAATGATAGAATAGCTATTCCTAAGCTTATGTAATATAACATTTTTAATACTCCTGTTTTTTAATATGATAACATATTTTTTGATTTATAGTTTAAAATAAAGAAACCAGCTTAAAACGCTGGCTTGAGAACATGTTTGTGTTTTTAATTATTTTGTTCGTTAATTAGGTGTTTCAAAATTTTAATATAATTATCTCTCATGTGTAGATAACTTATTTGAAAAAATACGATAATTGCCAAGTTGCAAATGATCAATAATTTCATATCTGTTCTGATGAGGATTGAATATGTTATTATGCTGGTTAAGGTGATAAACCATACGGCATAAGTTGATTCTAATATCAATCCTTCGGTGCTTGTTCGCGGAAATTCAATTTGTTTTCGCATGGTTGATATTATTTTGTTTTTTTTGTGTAAATCGTATGCAAATAGTGCTATTTGTGTTAACAATGCCAAGATTAAAGTGTTAAGTGTGTTGTACCCGGTGAAATACCACATTAGAAAATAAAATGTCAACAATATTCCCCATCCAAAACAGAAACGTTTGTAGTTCATAAAGGCTCCTTTGGGTTAATTAATTTTTCAAAAAGCAGGGTGGCAACGGCGTAATATTTTTATACATTTATCACTCTTTTGTTCTATCTTAAGCTACTTCTTTGAATAATCTTTGGTTTATTATATTACTTTCTATGTCAAAAAGGTATTCGTTTTGGTTAAAATATTCAGCTAAGTATTCTTCGAATTCGCGATATTGTGCATCTGTTTGCCACATGTCAAAAATATAGTCGATTACGGCAAAAGATAACATTTCGTAAGTTGTGTTTTTATTTTCTTTGGGGTTAAAGTCTAACATTTTCGAAAAGATATATTGTGCCCCGTCATCGCCGTAATAATCGTCACGGAGCCAGATATAACCGTCGTTGTCGTTTGGTTCTGCAATGGTTATTTGTGGTATGATGAAATTATGGATATATTTGTATAATCTGGTACCGGTTAAAGATTTTATTTGTTCCGGGTAATAACAAGGGTCGAATTCGAGTTCAAAATATTTGGTGTAGATGTCAATGCTCCAATTTACAACTTTGACGCCAATGATATTAGCAGCTTGTTCAATTATTTCTTGATAACTGCATTCATTTATGCTGTTAATATTGTGATTCCAGTTTTTAATAACTTTAGTTTTGGCTTTTGTTGATAGTTCAGAAAACGGGTAAGTTTTTAGTTGTAGTATTTTCATAATTACTCCTGTTTACTAATTAACTTACTAAGTTAGTTAGTAACTCTATTGGCTTTGTCGATTTTGATATAAGTAGTATTAATACAACCCATATTGCTAATATAATATAAAAAATCATGGCGTAGTCTCCTGGACGTTGCAGATATTTGTTGCAATGTATTTCAACAGTTGATAAAAATGAGTCCAGTCGCTATCTTCTGTTCCCTCGCCTGGTGCGTCGAGATAAATTGAATGATTGGTGTATGCGTAGCGGCGTAGTTTGAATACTCGACGTGCTTCTTCTACCGTGAAGAAGTATGCAACCGGCAGTTTGGTGTCGTTGTTGATGATTTGCACTATCGGATCTCTGGTTGCCATGTTGTTGCTTGTGGCAAATTGTTTTAATAATTCGGCTTGGCGGTTTGTGATTTCAATACTTATGCGCATTTTAGCTCCTTTATATTTATGCCGGTGTCCAGGACGTTTATTGCTGCTTCAGTTAAACGTTGGGCTTCACAGGCGTTATTTGCGTTTACTTCGATACGCACTGATACTGTGTGTATTTGTGGTTGTAATTCGACTACGCTAACAGAGCTTGCGTTTAGTACTTCACCTTCGTAAAAAGAGTTGAAAGGTATTGTGTCGGCTATACACATTGCTTCGTCTTCGTTTCTTGCCATGACTGTGGATTCCACCATTACGGAGTATTTTTTCAAAACGGTTGGTTTGTGCGGGCAAGTGTTGCAACGGCTATTGGGACATTCGCTACAAAGCATTAATTGTTTCCCGCAATTCGGACATGTTTTTGCAAGAATATTGTCGTGGAGTTCCAGCTCCAGCGTTGCTTCATGTTCGCAGTGCGGGCATAGTTCGATTACTGTTTTCGTGGTGTTATTGTCGCTGGAGGCAAATTGTTTTAGCAATTCAGCTTGATGATCGTTGATTGAAATAGTTACAAAATCTTCCTCGATTGTTTCGCAATATTCTTCATCGACGCGAAAGCTGTCGTCTAAATACTCGCCGGTTGCCGGCAATGGGAAGTTTTCGTGATTGACTATTGCTATTGCGTCTTTTAGCGTCGGCGCTTCAATTTCAATTATGTCGTACATTTCCCAGTGGACGTTTATTTTAAATTTAGCCATTTCCTAATTCCTTTTCTATTGCGATTTCTAGTTCTTTGGATTGTTTTGCCAGGATTTCGGTTAATTCGCATGATTTTGAGTGTTCTTTGTTGATTATTGCTTCCCAAAGTTGGTCGGTGGTATCTTGAATATATGAAATTCGATGTCTAATGTTGTCGGACATGATAACTCCTTAAAAGAATGATGCAAATAGCACTTGTGTTCCGGTTAATTGGGCGTTTATAGCTTCTTTAGCTTGTTTTGCGCCATAAGTTTGTTTTCGCAAGCGGATGGCATCGCAGATTAGTTCTTTTGTTACGGTAGCGTACATTTGTTTTTCAGACAACTCGAAATCGTGGCGTTCGGTCGGCGTCATAGTTTTCCAAATTGGTTTATTGATTCGTCGGTCTACTATGCTGGATATCCATTCGCAGTAACAGCCGGTTTTTTGTTGGTAGGCGCGGATCATGTCGGCGGCTTTATTTGGCGTTAAGTAGCCGATTGAAAGGACAATTAGTTTTTGGCAGAGTTGCGGGTGTCTTTTTAGAATGTTTAGTATGGTGCTACGGTAGTCTCGTTTTTGCTCTTTGAACACATTTCTCCTTATAGCTAACTAATATAAGTTAGTTTGTTATGCGGCTTTTTTTAGTTTTTCGGGGTGGTATTGGAAACGAAATATTTCGTCACACTCGATGTTGTCGCATTTAGTTGTTCCGAAGATGTTTTTACCGTTCCAATTATATTCTTGCGTGTTGCCACATGCCGGGCATTGGATTTCTAGTAGTTCGGTTGATATTTGGGTGCAGTCTCCGGTCATGATTTGTTCTCCTTTGAAATAAATTCAGTAATCCAAGCGTCGGCTTGTTGTTTTGTTCCTTTGAATACAATTTTACCTTCGGATATTGGCCAACTTTCTGCCAGACATTCGGCAATTATTTGGTCGGCGTTTTCCGGATAAGCGGCACTCACTGCTTCGATTGAGTTGTAGCCGTAAGATTGGATTGTTTCGACAATATCCGTTTTTGACATTTCGGAAATATCGAACTCAAACTTAGTTCCTATATACACTGTTGAATTTGGGAATTTTGTGTTTGGATGTATTTGCGCTCCCATGAACGTTCTAAATTCGATTATGCTGAATTTGGTCTCGGATAATTTTTGACATAATTGATAATCGTCGGTTTTAAACCAGTCGGTTGAGTTTTTTGCACACAGCGTCCCTGGGTGTGGGATGTCGAAATATCCAGCAGTTGCTCGTCTTTCGCAACCGGCAATTCCGCATATGGCTTCGCCGGAGCCGCCTTCGGAAATATAGTGTTTAGGGATGCACAACTTCCGGGCGCAGGTTTTGCAAATATGTGTCCAGCTCGCTCCTTCCTCATCAATAACATAATCGTCGATTTCGACGATGCGTTTACCTATATGGATGGTCGCGTTGCTTTGGTATTCGTCGTAGGTGATTACTCGAACCATTTTATCCCCATTTTGCGGCTAAATATGCCGGATTTTTCTTTAGTATATGCTCGGTTAGGTCTTTGATGGTGTAATCGAGTTGTTTTAAGGCGTTTTCGTAGAGTGGTAGCGGTGGTAGATATTCTAGTTCGATGTTGTAGAACAAGCACTTCAACGTCATTAACGCTTGTTCGGGGGTCGTTTTTTCGGAGTTCCATTTTGATATGAGCGCTTCGTATTTTGCGATGGTTAAAATCTCGACGTTTTCGGTTTCTTTGTATTTGTTGGCGAAGCTTAGTCTGTTGGCGTTTATTAGTGTTTGCAGGTGGCAAAATCCGTGCTTGTCCCAGTCTGTATCAATGTATTCGTAATATCCGCGCTCGATGTGTAACCTGTCTTCGGTTTTGAAGGCTTGGTAGGCGGATAATATTCTGCTAGCGTCTAAGATTTTGATGCTCATTTCGTTTGTCTCCTAATTCTTTTTCGGTTTACTTTACTAAAAAATATTCTGCACCAAATGTATAGCCAAATGTTTTTCGATCGCGTTTATCCTTCCATTCTTCTATGTAAGGAACTCTATCATTAATGATGCGCGGCATTATATCTCTTCCCGCCGTAGCTGTCGCTTTAAGATTTTCGTAAAATTCTTCACTTGTCACTTTTTTACAATCTTCGAGTAAATCATTCATAAAACGCCTGCGGTTTCCGGTTGTGTTGTCCAGATCAGATTTTGGTTTTCTTGGTTGTAGCCGTTGTGGGTTAAGCCGGCTATTACTTCTGCTTGATTATAAATGTCTTTTACGTGCGCAATGTTGTTGATTAATTTTCCAATAATTATGTAGCCTTTGTAGATCAAGGTGTTGTCGTATATTCTTACGTGCTTAATTTCAAGGCGTGGCACGGCGTCAAACAGCTTTTTATGTGCATAAAAAACGTCTAACATTCCGTTTATTTTTGCAAAATTTTCTGCGTTATTTGTTTTTAGTATATTACGATTTTCCACGAATATTGCTCCTTATAATTTGTTTGCGGTTTCGGGTTTTTTAGTCCAAACAAGATTCTTGTTGCTTTCGCTAAATCCGTTGTGGTCGAGACCGTCGGATACTTCGCCGCAGTGGTACATCGGATCGACGTGGGCAATGTTATTTATTATTTCGCCGATGACTCTATATTCCATAAACATGATTTTATTGTCTTTGATTCTTAAACTTCCTTGGTAGCTCATAATTTAAAACTCCTTATAGTTTTGATTTAACTTCTGAAAAGAAATGAGTTCATTCGGACAAATAAGACCGCGTTTTGCAAGCCGGTAACGGGGTTTGCAAAGCGTCGGTCGTTTTGTGACGGAGGTTTTTCGGGATTATTCGTAGACGAAAAAACAAGGTTTTCCTGCTATTCGCAGTTTTCCGTCTACTTCGAATAAATCAAAATCGCCGCAATTGTGGGCTTTGGCGGTTTTGTAAAATTCGTCGTAGTTCCAGCCCGGTGGCGTAGCAGAACGAGAGGCGCGAGAAACCTTTCTTGCAAAATCAGCGTCGATGCCGGTTAGTTTTTTGTATGGTTTCACTAACATTCCAAGATACTCGAAGTTTTGCGGGGTGGTGGTTTTCTTTTTGACCATGTTTTCTCCTTTAGGCACAATTCAGCAACAATTGGCTGTTTTGGGTGATGTAGTAGTCTTTGTTTATTAGGGTTTTGTTGTATTCTGCTTCGCCTTCAAATTCGTCGATTACGCTTTTTTCTTCGGCGGTCATGTCGGTATATTTGCTTTTTGCGTAATTTGGCGGCAACCAGCCTTTGCGTTGGCTGCCGAAGATGTTGAATTTTTTCAATAGGCGGTCGTTGGTGATTTCGATGTGGCAGGTGCCTTTTTTGTAAAATGTTAAATTAAAATATTTTGTTTTGATTTTATTGGTTTGTTCATTTATTTTTGCATATTTCAAGGCACGTACTAGGTCAATATGGTCGGTGTCTTCGGTGTTTAAATAGTTGAAGACTTTTTCGATATCACGAATTTTGCGGCCGGTTTCATAATTGTCCGGATCGAAATTTCCCGGACTATATCTGCTATATCCATTTAGCAAAAGTATGATTTTCTTATTTATTTTCCAAGATTTGTTTGTTTTCCATCCGTTATAGTAGTGGATGTTTTTCGATGTTTCGTTCATCCAGTGGTATTTGTGTGAAAACTCGTCGAATAGTTTGATTATAGTGTCTTCTACACTGGTTGATAATTGTGCCATTATACGGTTTTTGATTTGGTTTATGTTGTATGCGGAAAAATCATAATTGATAAAGTCTTCAACCATGTTGTGATAAATTGTTTGTAGTTCGGATGTGAACAGGTTTGTAAATTCCGGTTTTGCAAACAAAGCTTGCCAGTATTTCATACGAACTTGTCTGACATAATTGTTGATGTCGCTGTTATTATGTTCGCCGTGTTCAATTTCTAATTTAATAATAGGTTTTGAGTATTCATAATTGGGATCATAATGGTTTTGGATATATGGAAGCATTGCATTGTATTCGTTAATCAGTTTTATCCCGGCTTTTACTTCCATTTTGTATTGATCAACTATATTGTCGATTAATTCAGATTTTGCAATATAATTGACGTTGTTTTCCTGTTTATAACGTTCTTCGGCTTTTAGACCGTCAATAAAAACACTGTTGAGTTTTGTTAGTGGAATTGTGATTTTGATCAGCGCTATTTTTACCGCTGTTTTTCTTTCTGAATCTAAAAAGGCGTTATCATGGTAAGAAATTTCAACGTTCTCGTTAAGGTCGTTGAGTTTTCTCAATAAATCTTTTCGGGTTAGTGAATATGGATTGTGTAGCGTTTGCGCATTTAAAATACAAATGATATTGCCGCCGGATTCCTGCATTTTCATGGCTTTTAGCAGATGTTCTTCGCCGTTTGCAAAAGGAGGGTTCATTATTATTAGGTCGTAGTGTTTTAAGGTGTCAAAAGTTAAAAAGTCGTCGTGTACGATACGATGTTTATTTCCTCGGAGTATGTGTTGAAAATTGTGGTCTATTTCAATTGCATCGATGTCGTATTTGTTGTGGCGTAAATCCCAATTTGATTTAATTTTGCGATTTATGGCATCCAGGATGTTCCCTGTTCCTGCGTTTGGTTCGAGGATAGTGTTAATTTTGTTAAAATCAATTTTTAGCAGCATTTTGTCAATTAAATTATCCGGCGTAGGGTAAAATTGGTTTTTTGGTTCGCAGATGTCAAATAAGTTCATTATTACCTCGTTATTGTTAATATCCATATGATTTCATACCAAAGCTGTTGTAAATAGCGGTTGCGTTTTCTGATAGATTGTGAGTTTTCTCATATTCTCTAGCAAAATTTACCGCATCATCCCATTCAATGAAGGTTTCTGATACTTGGTCGGTATAGTCTCGTTGTTCTTTGTTCCATGCCATTACACAAAACCATTTTGAGCCACGTCTTTCTTCGAAAAGTCTTTTACACATGCCGGGACCGGATTCAACTTTTTCTCCGGCTTTGAAAGGCATGCCGAATATTGGTTGTTTTGGTCGTTTTGTGTGTTTTTTTGTCCAATTCATCATTTTGTTGTAGCTCATAGTGTTGTATATCCTTTAAATATTAATTATTGGTAATTTTCTCAGCATACACCACGGTGGCCGCGGTGTGTTTTCGATGTCGGTTGTAGTTATTGCATTGCCGGTGATAAGGCAAATGTGTTTTTTTATATTATCGTCGTAGTGAAAATAATTACAGCGTTGTGTTTGGGTGCAATTATGGATTATATTTACGCAAGAGCACATTTTTGGTATTTCATTTAAATTTGTTATTGCAACAATCATAGTTACCTCTTAAATAGTTATAGTTCGCCGTGTTCTTTGAATGAATAGTGGCCTTTTGTGGAAAATATCAAGTGATCTATTAGTGGTATTCCTAATAACTCTCCGGCTTGTTGTAAGCGAATGGTTAGTTTTCGATCTTCGTTGCTTGGGGAAAGTTGTCCGCTTGGATGGTTGTGGGCGATTATTATGTTGGCGGCTCGTTCGTTAACTGCTTCAGCAAAGACTTCTCTCGGATGTGCTAAAGATCGGTCTAATAAACCAATGGTGATGACGGATGTTTTAATAACTTCACAGGCGCCGTTAAGCAGTATTACTATTAAATGTTCTTGTTTGTTTTGCGCGTAATGTTGAATGTATTTTAATGCGTCGGTCGGTTTGATAATTTTGTCAAATGATGGTTTGTAGCGTCTTCGAAATAGTTCCTGGAAGGCTACAATTTTGTTTCCGGTTGTGTTGCCAACTTGTTCTTTTAGTTTTGACACGTTTAAGTTGTCGAAGTTTTCATCTAATGCCGCTAAAACTCGCTTGGCGGTGGTTTTATCGACGGCTAGACTGGACATCAGAAGGTCGATGTCGTTTACGCCGGTTGCACCGTACTCGGTCATTTGTTCGCGTATTTCCAGTATTTGTTTTCTGTGATCCATAAACATCTCCAATTTCTGTATTTTTAGTTGTAGATTGCGTTTTGCAGGAACCATTGGTTGATGATTCCGGATAGTTTGCAGACGAATTTTTTTCCGTCGTAGCCGGTGTCGAGTATTTTGGCACAACCGATTCTTTGTGCTTGGTTGCCGAAGTCTTGATAAATTCCAATTATTAGTCCTTCGTTATCGCCGGGATATGGTGCGGCAATATAAAAAGCGTTATGGCTAACTATTTGAAATCGCTCTTCGCCATATTTGCATTCAAAGCCCCAGTGCAGGTTGTTATACATTTCTGGGTATACGGATTTGATTTGGTTGTCTAAGGCGATGAGCAGGTCGTTGTGGGTGATATCGTTTTTATAGTATTCGAAGGGATTGATTTTTGAATACATTGAGGCTCCTTAGTTTTCTATTTCATAAAAAGTAATGTCGGTATAATCATATTTAAAATCGATAAGAGCAGGTGTAATTTTATCGTCAGCCTCTTGTTCGTCGATTGCTTCAACCGTGAATTCGACGATAACATTGAATGTTTTCATTTTTTCTCCTTTGGAACTTTTTTGTTTTTGTTAGATGGAACGAGTGCGTTTTTCGCTGGCGCGTCTTGCTTTTTGTCTTGACACAAAAAGCAAGCAAAAAAGTCAAGCGCCGTACTTCAGGTAAACTCGTTCTATGGCGATGTGCCGCAAACGGCAAACTCGTTTCACTCAAACACGCCGCTTTGCTGTTCGCACATTTATCGTCTAGTGCGAGTATTTACCTTGCGTAATGCGCGAAGGGAGCGACGGGGAAGTTTATTAATACGTGACGGTGGTAACTTCTGAAAGGAAGAATTGTTTTTTGTTAGTATAAAATAAAAGAACCCCGTAACCGAAGTTACGAGGTTTGAGTATTCATTATTTTAGAACAAATTTAAATGCGTTTTCGTCTATTTGTGTGTTTTTTGCCTCATCAACGCATTTGCATAATGCGAAAAAATTAAGTTTCATAACCATGATGGTCCGTATCCTTGCGCAATCATTTTGTCTCGGCAAAAATCACAAACGTATATTATGTGACCGCATCCGTTGCCTACATCTTTGATATACATATTTTTGCCATATCTTTTTAATAATTTTTGTCCGCAATCACAAAACTTACCAGCAAGACTATTTCTTGCTTTTTGTTTGGTTATTTCTCGTCTATTGATTTTTGTGAAAATGCCTTCAAGCCACATATCTTTAGTGGATTCTCTGTTGTTTAAAAACAATTCTCTGTCAAGGTTGTTTCTTTTGATATGTTTTAGTATTCCCATTTTCTCTCCAAATTTATAAAAAAAGACAGACCGCGTTAGCAATCTGTCTTTTTTTGGTTATCAAAACGATATTTTTCTTTTTTGGGTTTTCTTCCGGAAGAACCGGCAGTACAAAGCGTATGCTATAATCACGGTAAGCAGTATGTTCCAGCCGATATATACATACTGGCCAACATATTTAACGGGATCAATAAAACTTTCTATCAATACCGCTATTATAGCTACCAGGGTTATAATATTGTTTGTTCGTAAGCTCATTTTAAACCTCCAATTTTCTTGACAAATCAATGAATATGTTAGATAATTACCCCATAGACAGATGCCGGAGGTCAGTCCGACATCCATCTTAGATAATGGTCAGCGTTTCCGCCAGGACTTACGCTGGCTTTTTGCTTTTCTTGACCAACTTCGCCACAGGTTAATTGATTGAGTTAACAACCAAATTGCTGTTGCCAGTTTTGCCAGAATCACAGAAAGCGCGACGGTTATTGCAACCATCGGGACCACCTCCTTTCTTCAGGAGTACCGTCAAATCAATTAAATATGATTTTTAATCGATGTGGCGGCAGGGGTAAGTATATCACCTCCTTTCAAGGGTGGCAATAAACTGAATTTTTATTAAAAGTTGTTTTTGAGTTTAAAAGCAAATTAAAGCTGGCTCGTTAAAATTTAACGAGCCAGCTTGTTTTTTTATGCAGCAACTTTAAAGGACAAAATATTGTCAACTTTAATAGCGTCAATTACACGACGTTTATATGTTGCGGCACTTACGCCACATAAAGCAGCAGCGGCTTTCTGTGTGATTTCACCGGCCATGTGCCGGCTATATGCCATCGAAAAACCTGCTAAAGCATGTTCTTTAGGCAAGAAGGCATTTTGTGCGGTAGTTACTTCGGCTTGAGTGCCTTTTGCTACTTTTTGCAAAGCAAAGGCTGTTTTGTCCCAAGCGTATGCGCGGGTTACTTCGCCGTTTTCGTTTGTTAAACTAATGTGTGCGCGTTTTTTTCCGTTGATTGTGATCGGTGCGCCTACGAACGAGATTGTTGCGTTTGTTGTTTTCATTGTTAAGTTCCTTTTATGTCGATGCACTCTGGCTTACGGCTGTCGATCCAACCTAATTAATTAAATTTGATATAAATGTTGCTCAGACAACAATTGGTGTCAAGCTATAGCGTGGTTCGCTGCTTGACGACGTTTTTTGTCTGATGCTAATCGAGCGTATTTTGGTTTGCCTAATGGCAATCCTAGCGTTATCGGCGCATTTCTTTTTGCAATTTTGCGGTCGCGCCGGTTGGCGCGGTTTTGTTCTGAAGTGTTCATAAAAACTCCTTAAAATAAGGTTATACATATAAAATGGTGGAAGGGGCTGGATTTGAACCAGCGAAGGCGAACCGGCAGATTTACAGTCTGCTCCCTTTAACCGCTCGGGAACCCTTCTAAATAAAAAACAGATGAAAAGAAATGATTTGGCGGAATGGGTGGGATTCGAACCCACGGCTCTTTGCAGAGTCACTGGTTTTCAAGGCCAGCTCTTTAAACCTCTCAGACACCATTCCGAATGAGTTTTATTGTATACGTAAATTAAGCTGTTCAAGTTCTTTTTCGCAAGACTTGATTGCAATAAGTATTGTTTCCATTTCTAATTTTGCAATTGTTAATTGTTTGGAAAAATCAGAATTGTTATCTAATGCTTTGCGTAAATTTTTTATCGCAGAGCTTATTTTTGTTTTTCCGCATTTTCTTAGTAAAAATTGTCTATTGCGTTCTAAAGATTGTTCTATAGTTTGCATGATGTTAACTCCTTAAAATAAACATGTTTGGCGGAAGCTGTGAGACTTGCACTCACCACAGTCGGATTTGGAGTCCAACTCGCCTCTATGGAACATGAGCAACCGTATATTAATTGTATTGGCCAACGAGTGCGTCGATTGTGTCCCAATCTGTATCGCAACCGTCCGGGCGTGATACGGTGTAATTGATTTCTAAATTTTCAAACAGCATAACAATCTCCTGTTGCGATTATTGCTCGCCAGCGTTTTTTGATTTGTTTTAGTTATGCTTATAGACTGCCACGCACTTAAAAAAAGATTGCACAAGGGCCGCGTAGCGGTGTATTTACCCTTGTGCTGTCTTTTGTGTGTGACATCTACGGTGGTTAATCGTAGATATTTTTATATATATAATCTGTCATGTGGCCGTTGTGAAACGCGAATTTATAATCACTTCCTATGCAATAGTCGTAGGCGTGTAAAGATATCGCTGTGTTCGGGAACAAATAAGACATGTTGCTGACAAAACTATTCATAACTGAGCGAGAATAAAAACGCATTGTCAGTGAATCGAAATCTTTGTCCAGCAAAGCGGATAAACCCTCGACGAAAACAGCGTTGTTGTCTCGTAATATTAGGCGTTCTGATGTATAACATTCGTTGTGCTTAGTAATATACGTAACGCTTTCTAAATTATTTAGAATGGATTTGTGCATATATTCGTCGATAGTTTTACTTCCAAAAGTAAACCTTCCTGGATTGGATAATTCTTCAATTAACCATTGGATAATATGTTTGCCGTGATATTCCATGTCGGGGGTTATGTAGTTGGTGTAGCTGTTAGACATTCTAATATTTCTCCTTCGGCTAAAGCCTGTTAATACTTGAGCTATACTACGGCCGTGCACGAAGTCAAATTGCAATGATACGGGATATTGCGGTTTGACGAGAGTATGGCATATCCGCACGTTCTTGATTGACTGCGTGGCGTGGATGAATATTCGTGTATTGCGCCAGTAGCCACCAAGCTAGAGCCTGGTGGCTATGTTATTCGTTAAGCTATTTCTCGTATCAACTCTACTAATACATCACCGTGACAGCGCAGCGGAGCACAGTAACAACCTAAACTTTTATTTTTCAATTCCGGCAGAGCTGCGATCAGGTCTGGCCGGTTCAAAATATAGCTTTTGTATTTCACTATAACGTCGTCGCGGTTTCCGTCTTTGCCAATAAAAAACGGATTTCCCTTTTTACTGCCGCGGCCGATATACACATCGGCTTTTTCGTTTCGTACATTAACTACTCTGTTCATTTTTCACTCCTTAAAAATAATAAATGTTTATTAAAACTAAGAATAAAAACCGTCAACGATTAGCAAAAATTGTTGCCGTTGACGGTTTTGTAGGAGTAGTTTATTGGGTTAGTATCTGTGAAAAATATTTTTTCTAATTCCATAGTTAAATGATACGGTACAACAATATTTGAAACTCACATAATTATTTGATACTAAACATCATTTTGAAGATGCATAGTATAGGAAAAAATTAATACGCATTATTTGTTTATAGAGGCTAATGTTTTTTTAGAAGCAAATCGCTGTAGATAAATGTTTAATTTTAATTGTGTTTCTCGTTCTTTATTGGATACTTTTCTTCGAAAATAGTATCGAAGTCTGAATTTGTAGGGTTTTAATTGATAAATTTCTTTTTGTTCTGCAGTTAATGAAAATAAATTATTTTGATAATATTCACAGTTGTTTTCCTCGCATTTGTAAACAAAATAATCGGTTCTTATTCTTTGTATTACTAATGCTTTCCCACAAAACGGACAATAATAAATCTTTTTTTCAAAAGGTTTTGGTAGTCGTTTTGATTGTGTTTTATATAATGTGTTTGTTTTTTCGTCTTGGGTTAATACTAGACGTTTTTTCTTTAATGAATTTATTTCTATTTTAAAATCACAACTTGGTGCGTTATCACAACAAAGGAAGTTTTTGTTTGAATGGGGTAGTTTATCTATAATAATAACACCTTTGCAGAATGGACAACTATCACCTGGTTGAAATGTATTATCTGTTGTATCTAGCATTTTTGCGCCTTTCTTTTCTAAAGTTAGATCGTCACTCTATCTTCCGAAAGTAATGTTATTCCTTTATTCGGCAGTAATCGCATAAAGTTGTTTTTTGCTACGTTTTTTGCGGTTTCTGGTTGTAATTTGTTTAATAGTAAGTCATATTTCCGGATTTCGTGAATATAGGCTTCCTGGGTGTATTTTCCGGTTAAATCAGCGCCGATCATAAATTTGGTTGGGTGTTTTTCTATCAGTGTTATCCACTCCGGGTTTATATTATTGTTTTTTGCAATATCATTGTCGTAAACTAGCCAAGAGATATCAAAATATAGGTTTGAATGTTCGGTTAGTAATTTATCAGCAACGATTGTTAAATTTTCAATTTTCAATTGATTAGATACTCCGACGTGTGTCCAGATAAATGTTGTTTTCGGATTGTTGCTGATTGCAGCGATCATTTCCGGAAGATAATCTAATATTTTTGATCCGGCCAGTGTCATATTGCAGTGAATCAGCACTGGCAATTGATATTTGGCGGCAAATTGATAAATTTGGTTGTAGGCGGGGCTGTTTGGTGAAGGAATATTGCCATAAGTCCGCCAGCTTAAAAAATCATGGTAACTGAATATTTCGCCAATTCCCTGCCACGTTCCCGGATAAAGTTGAATCATGCGTTTAATGTGGTTCAGACTTTGCAGGTCGTTGCCGTTTATTCCGCATAAAAACGGGTGTAAACGTTTTTGTTGGTTAGTGGTTGCGGATTTATAAGCTTCAGCAATTATGTAATCTGTTTCTTTATCCCAATATAACATAGCGCTATCTAACGGAATGCCCTCTTCCCGGCTCTCGCTAAGTGGAAAGCCAGTAAGTATTGAATCAGAAACTTTTGCGGCGTCCATGCACTTAATATACGCATTTATACCGTTTGAGTTTTGCAATATATCGGTATAGTGATTATGGGCGTCGGTTATTTCGTAAATTGTTGGTGTTTCAGATGAAACAAGTTGAGATAAAAATATAATCAAGAAAGCCGTTAAGATTGAAAGTTTGATTTGTTTTATCATAGGTTTTCTACATCTATATATTTTGCGACACGTCTATTCCATTCCGCTCTTTTATCTCTTGCCCAATCGTATGCATTAATAGCCATATAACCGTCTTTATATATTTTTTGCATTTTTGTTATTTGTTCTTTGGTTATTGGTTCTGATGAGGATAACATTTTCTCCAAAATGTTTACGTCACTATTCCAATATGGATAAATTAATTGACAACATAACGATTTACCGTTTTCAATGGAAATATTTGAATTTTTCAAAATATTTCTTAATCGATAAATAGTTACACGCATTATTGTTCCGGCACGCGCCGAGTCCAAATTGGGCCATAATGTTTCTTCTATGGTTTCTTTTTTTACACCGTTTTCATAATGGGCCAAAAGCGCAAGAAACTCTTCTTGTTTTTTCCCTTTGAACAGCAATTTTGTATCACCAATAAATACTTCAAATTTTCCAAAAAAATTAATCGTTACATCATTTTTGACGTTTTTAAGTAATCTGTTGATTTCAATTTCTTTTCGTATTCTGTTAATCGTTGTTTTTAATCGTTTTTGTTCAACAGGTTTCATTAAAAAATCCATGACGTCTAATTCATGAGCGTTTACTGCATAATCTGCGTATCCCGTTACAAATACAATTTCCGCGTTTGGCGCTATCGAATATATTTCTTCTGCTAATTCCATACCATTAAGTTTAGGCATACGTATATCGGTGAAAACAATATCGACATTGTTTTCTTTTAAAAATTCCAATGCTTGCAACGGACAATCAATTACTTTCAAGACTTCAATATCGGGAAAATATTCCAACTCTTTTCGTAAATATTCGCCTACTAATGGTTCGTCGTCAACGATAATTGCGTTCATTTGCTACTCCTTAAAAATAGATTTATACAAAATTTATTGGGTGATTGTTTAAACGTCACATATCCTTTGAATGCTTTTACGCGATTGATAACGTTGCCTAATCCAACGCCTTTTTGGTTTTTCAATATAACATCCAGTTGTTTATTTTCAATACCTTCGCCGGTTTCTGATATTTGAATTTTCACATAATTTCCTTCTTTGATTGAGGCGATTGTAAAAATATCTGGTAATCCGGCGGCTAAATTACCGTGTTTTATTGAGTTTTCGATAATCGGTTGAATAGTGTACGGGGGAATTAATACCTGGTTGTGTTCGGGATTTATTTGGATTATGTAAGACATATTGTTTTTGTAGCGGATTTGTTCGAGTGATAAATATCTGTCAATTAGCTCAATTTCTTCTATTAATGGTATCTGTTTTTTAGTTTGATCAGTTTTAAACATTTCTCTAAGATATATTGCGAATTTTTGCAGGTATGCGCGGCCGTTTCCCGGATCTTTATCTATTAGTGTGACAATAGACGTTAATACGTTATTAATGAAGTGCGGGCTTATTTGAGCACGTAAATATGCTTGTTCTAATGCGCTGTTGCGTTCTTTTTCCCAATTTTGTTTGTGCTTGTCTGTAATGTATAACATTTGTGTGGTTATAAACATTATTGTGCATAGTGCAGTTATCCACGCCGGTGGATTGACGTTGCATTGCCAAAGATAATTCAAACTAACGATACAAATTAAGAAACTGGTACTATATGTCAGGTAAACCATGCTTTTCACTTTTCTTTTGAATGAATCGTATAGCATAAGCAAAGATAGCGTTAGTGTTGATATGATAATTATTGAAAACAGTAAAAATGACAGGAAAGTTGGTAAAATTAAGGCTATTAAAGACGCTGCTGTGATTAAAATAGTTGTATAAAGCATTAATTTTTCGTGTTTGTTTTTTGAGTTTTCCCACAAAAACCTATTTAGATATAAACAATTTAGAACCATCCAGATATTGAAAAATTTAACTAAATATTCGAAAGAAATGTTTTTTATAAACCAACTCGATAAGTTGGCCAGCGCTGCACAAAAATAAAGCAAATTTAATGTTACGAAGATTGTTAAAATGACCAATGTTTTTTCGCGGTTGAGGTTATATCGTTGAATAATCAAAATAGCGATTATTAAAAACGCGATTGCAATTACGATAATGTTGATACACGTTTCTATTGTGATGACGTTGGCTATATTTTCGATTTTCCCAAGGTATATTGGCGCTACATAGTTGTTATCGGATTTAGTTATCAAGAGTGAAATCTCGATATTGTCTTTTGCATAAAAATCGTACCGGTTAAGATCGTAGGCGCCAAAAATGTGTTTGTGGTGTTTATTGAGCATTTTTCCGTTGACTATAATTTTTACATTGTCTGATAAATCTTTTGTGTATATGGACAAATGGTTGTTTTCTTTGTTTTCGGTACTAATATTTAGCGTATAAATGCCGGCAGCTTTTGTTTGCCAGATATTATTGAAAGCACTTGGCGGAGCTTTTAATTGATATGCTGTATTTTTCGCAATTGGTAATTTTGTTTCTCCGGGATAAAATTTCCAGTTGCCATTAATTTTAATTACATCATTATTTAAGGTTTCATTCGACAAAACAGCATTATCGGTTATGTTTTTTTGTAAATTAAACGTGTTGCAGAGTAACAGTATTGCTATTATGGCCAATGGTGTGAGTATAAGTCTTAAATAGTTTTGTCGGTTTTTTTTGAAATTGTCTATTATTTCCATTTCTTTTTTCCTTTTCCTAAAAAACAAATCTATTTTATGCCGTTAATTATCTTTGCTTTTTCGAACATATCTTTATGTTCCGGACAAGTGATTTTCAATAACTCACTAGTTGCTCTTGCGCAGATCCAGGGCAACAACATATCTGAAAATTGTTTTCCTTTATGTCTGGCCGGTTTAACGCAAAATACTCCTTTTGGAGTTAGCTCTAATAGTCCAATGCCTTTTGGTATCATTTCTGCTGTCAACATTCCTTGTGGTGTGATAATGTATTCTGCGCCATAATCATGCCTGCAATATCCGGCTTTGAAATCTTCAATACTGGCTTTTGCTTCGATTGTTGCGCATTTATGATCGACTGTTTTATAACCTACGTTGCTTTCCCATTTTTTTATAAATTTTACGCCGGCAACATCAACAATATCTCTTCTGTTACCGTTTTTTTTAATGTTTTCAGTGTAACCCGGAGAAAAAAACTGCCAAACTTCACGGGCGACAAGTTGATAATTATGTTGGTACAACCATTCTCTCGCTTTGCAGCACAACAAATAATGTAATTCAGTTTGGTTTTTTGGTTGCATTTTTTATTCCTTTTAACAAAGTGTTCATGTCTACGTTTAATGTTTCTGCAATTTTTATTAATTGTTCATGGTCAACTTTTACCATATCTTTTTCAATCATCCAATATGATTTATATATTGCGAAGCCCAGTTTTTCTTGCATATATTTACCAGAAATTTCTTTTTTTATTCGTAGTTTTTTTATTCGTGCACCAAGAGTTTCTTCCATTTAGCATTTACTTCCTTTTCATATCTAATTCTGATATGTTTTAGTTACATTTTAGTTGTTATTTGTGGAATTGTCAACGCTTAATTCCATATATAGCAATTACCTATTATAGCTGAAATGGTAAATGTTTATGCGGATTCTGTTATAATTGTTTTAATTCAGTAAAACATTTTCGAGGTGCAAATGTTCGGAGACTTTCTTAGAGAATTACGTGTAATGAAAAAACTTAAGCAAAAAGAAATAGCGAAGCTATTGGATATAGGCGAAGCAACTTATTGTCGGATAGAAACAAATAAGGGCAATCTGTCTTTGCCGGATTTACAAAAGTTAGCTAAGTTTTATAACATGTCTCTTGATAAGCTCGTCGGCATGGATTGCCAGTTAAATGAAGAAAAAATTCCTTATGCGCCGTTGTTTTATTCATATGATCCAGGTATGTCTTTTGAAAAACAAAAACCAGTGCGGTATGAACCGTTGCCGGGTTATATAAATTCTGCTTATGAGTATTTTTTTATAACAATGCCGGACAATTCCCTGTCCCCGCAAATTGAAAAGGACGATAATCTGTTATTACGCAGAACCAACGACATGGTTGAAAGTTGTATTGGTTTATTTGTAGCGAAGCAGCAAGCAGTTTTTGCGTATTGTTTTATGTGTAATGACGAGGTAGTATTATTGCCGACAAATTTCCGGAAATATGAGAAGCAAAGCTATAAGGTAAATGAAGTTAGTATTATTGGTGAAGTAGTGTCGTTTTCGCGTATTCTTGCTCAAGAAACTTTGCAACCATGGTTGCGTATTCCAAAAAATAATATTGTTACGTGATAATCGATCGCGAAGGGTTTTATTTACCTTTCGCGATTTTTTATACAATACTCGCTGAATGCTTTGCTTTATTAATAATATATATCAATTGCGGAAATACCTTTATAAGGAAAAACCCTAAGTTTGCATTTAAATATATTAAATAACGGAGGATAAAAGAAAAATTGATGGAATTTATGCGGTGGTTTCAAGGTAAACAGTTATTATCACAAATTAGAGGCGGTGATTATGCGCATCCTGGTGAAGATAAAGCAATCGATATTGCGTTATCTCCTTATAAAAAAGACGTGAATAGAAAAATACTTGATGTTGGTTGCGGGCTTGGTAAAACCGCAGATTATATCCAAAAAAAACATTGGGGCGCTGTGTCCGGATTTGATATCGAAAAAGAATCGGTTATGTATGCAAAACAGACTTATCCAGATGTTAGTTTCTATGTTTCTGATGTGCATAATGTCGATAGTGTAATTAATACAAAATTTGACTTATTATGCCTATTTACTACCTTTTATGCGTTTGTGGATCAGGAGAAAGCGCTTTATTCATTGAATAAAATCACCGAAAATAACGGTGAAATCATGATTTTTGATTATTCCGACAGAGAACAGTATTTCCCGTCAATATTCAGATTTGACGAAAACCCCTTTTTACCAATAAAACAAGGTGAGATTGCTAAAATGCTGGCTCGTACTAACTGGAATATTTCCAGCATTGTCAATATGAATGAAAAGTTTTTAACTTGGTATGAAACACTAATGAATAAAATTGAAGCTGGTAAAAACGACATTATCAATACGTTTGGTGAATCGGCTTTTAACAGTACTTATGATACTTATCATGAAATTGTTACAAATTTGCAGAAAAACATGATGGGTGGTGTAATTGTTTATGCAAAGAAAATGAATGTTAACTTATGATTAATATCTATCAAAATTTATATAATGTATCAATCGACAATATGTTAAAGATGATTGCCACGTTGCCGGTTAGCGTTCATGTAAAAAACGCGAATACCGGGAAATACATCGTTAGTAATCAAGCTAATTTAGAGATATATAAGTTAAACAATATTAAAGAGATAATTGGTTTAACTTTGAGTGAGTTGGATATCTTCATGCGGCCGTTTTGGGGTAATGCGTTTGTTGATAAAGTAAATGAAATGGATAAATTAGTAGTTAGTTCCGGAAAATTTGTCCATGATAAACAACGTGTTTTTCTCGATAAAACCGGGTTTGTTCATTATCAAAATATGTACAAGATACCGTTTGCCAGCCGTAGTAATTCAAAAAAAATCATCGCTATTCTTACAAATAGCGACGATTATACAAAGAAAGTTGATTTAATAACTTTGTTGAGGTCTTATTTAGGAATATATGCCAGTAAACCGCGGGCGCTGGCTATGTTTATGGAATATCTTGATTTAAAGAAGTTTTTTTACGAACCTTTGACTGAAAAAGAATTAATGTGCCTGTTACATGCTAAAAATGATGATGTCAGGATAAATATGGCCGTTAATATAGGTGTTACTATAAAAACAATTGAAGCGCATGTTTCAAATATCAAAAGTAAATTAATTTATGGTAATATTGATAGTGTTGTTAAACATTTACGAGGAGTATAGAAGTAAACCACCCCATGCCTAAAGGCAGGGGCTTTGCAGATAATTATCTACGCTAGGCAACTTCCGCGTATGGCTGGTTTACAACAGCCCGACTAGCAATATTGCCAGCCGCGTTAATGTCTGCATTGGCAACGAAACCACAGGCAGTGCATTGAAATTTAGATTGTGTTTTGCGATTCTTTTTGTCGATATTACCGCACTTAGGGCAAGTCCTAGAAGTGTTTCGAGGGTCAACAGCAACCAATTCAACGCCATTTAGAAATGCTTTGTAGGTCAAGAATTGGCGAAGTTGATAGAACGCCCAATTAGATAGTGCAATTCGTTGTGCTTTTCTAACCGTATTAACTCGTTCGCGAATACCGTTCAAATCTTCGATAGCGATACCGCGTTGAGTGTCTTTAGCAACATTGACTATCTTTTTAGAAATGTTGTGATTAACCCATGTTGAAAATCGTTGTTCTTTTCTCCGGCGTTTCTTGAGCAACCGTTTTGCCGACTTTGTTTGTTTAGCCTGTAACTTCTTGCGTAACTTTTGGTTGCGGTAACGGACGTTGCGAACAGCCTTGCCGCAGAAACTATCGCCGTCAGAAGTACTCGCTATCTGTACTATGCCGAAGTCAACGCCGAGATATTCAATCGGTTTGCCTTTCGGAGCGTTTGGAATATCAACGACAAGCATTAAGTAAAATTCACCGTCGATATAGCACAAGTCAGCTTGTCCGCGAACGTGATTGCCCTTAACAAGCCCGTCGTGATATTCGGCGAATACCATAGGGACTTTAATCCTGCCGTCGAGAGTTAGGATAGATGCCGTTTCTAAACCGTTGAAAGACAAAATACGCTGGTCGTAAACAATTGCGCCAAGCGGTTGAAATGTTCGTAAAGTTTTTTTGTCCAGCTTGTAGCTGTCGCAAACCTTGCCAACGGCACGAACGGCCATTTGCGAGGATAGCAAAAACTTCTCGCGCGCTTCGTAGTAAGTCAATCGGTGAACGCCTGATTGGTGGAAAGTAGAGGTAGAAAATGCTTTTTGACTAATATAATCGCAAGCGGCATTAAACGCTCGCATTGTTTTGAGTAACTTTTCGCGTTGTTCATTGGTTGGCAGTAGTTTGATTTTGAGCGTAAGTAGCATACAAACCTCCTGCCAACATTATACTACATTTGATTAAATATTTCAAACAGAAGGAGAACGCACGAAGCCGCACTTCCTTCGCACAGCTAAAGCAGGCGGTATCCGTGCTACGGTTAGATGAACACAAAAAAACTTGTATTGATTGGCTTTTTTGCAAACATTGCGGAATGGTACGATTTTTCAATTTATGTTTTTCTCGGCGGCGCGATCGGCGCCTTATTCTTTGCTTCACAAAGTCCGGTGCTTGAAATTCTAAAGATTTTCTTTCTGTTCTCTGTCAGTTATTTAATCCGCCCAATCGGTGCAATTATCTTCGGCTATTTTGCGGACCGCTTTGGCCGTAAAAAGGCTTTGCAGTGGACAATCATACTCATGGCGCTTCCGACAATCGGAATCGGTTTACTGCCGGTTTATGACTCAATTGGAATGACTGCGACTTTCTTGTTAATATTACTCAGATTAATTCAGGGATTTGCTTCAGGCGGCGAGTTGCCGATATCAGCCTGCTACATTTACGAAGTATCTTCAACGCATAAAAAAAATTTCTTTTCCAGCTTTGCTGCAGCGAGTTCCATGCTAGGTACACTGCTCGGTTCTTTGTCCGGGTATTGCATATATACAATTTTTACTGAAAAAGAAATATTGGATTATGCTTGGCGTATTCCGTTTTTTATCGGATTTATTCTATTTTTGTTTATCCTCTACGTTCGCAACAACATCGAAGAAAGCAAAGAGTATCAGCCGGTCCACAATAGCGTTCGTGATGTAGTTAAAACCTTTTTTTCGAAAGATAAAAGCAACGTCAAAGTTGTTTTGCAGATAATGGTTGTGTATATATTTGTCCAATCATCTTATTACTTATTATTTGTATGGTTGCCGACGTATCTAACAACTTTTTTGGGGATTAATAAAAGCATTGCACTGGCCAGTAACACAACCGGATTGTTTTTCTTGGTTGCATTTACTTTACTCGTTGGCTGGTTTACAAAAAACGGTCAGCACAAGAAAATGGTTATCTTCAGCATCTTGTCATTGTTGTTTTTAACTTATCCAGGCTTTTTGTTATTCAAACATGGCGTGCAGTATATATTTATGGTTCAAATCGTTTTTGCAGCCTGTTTAGCGTGTACTGACGGCGTAATATGGCATATTCTCTCGCGCAGTTTCGAACCATCTATACGCGGCATTGGAATGTGTGTAGCGTTCGTCTTTCCCACCGCTATATTTGGCGGATGTTTGCCGACGTTGTGTACTTACTTGATTTACAAATTTCAACTAGAATTAATTCCGGTAGCAATCTTAGCGGTTATTTGTTTAATTGCGCTGCCAGTGGTATTAAAAGCTAAAACGATATAGCTGTAGATAAAGAAAGACCAACCGTATTCGGTTGGTCTTTCTTCTTTAAATGATGATATCGTCTTCGGATAACTCTGGTTCAGAAGCTATTGTTTCAGCCGGTATTTCCTGGTTGTTTGATTTTGGCGATAAAAACTCGATGTGGTTGGCTACAACTTGGTAAGTTGTATGCCTGTTTCCCTCGTTATCTTCCCATACTTTTACATTTAATCGTCCTTCAGCGAGAATACGTGCGCCTTTTACCAACAATTTCGGCTAGTTTTTGCCAACAAACTACGTAGATATAATCAGTTTTTCGTTTTTCGCCGTAACCTGTGTTTACGGCCAACGTGAATGTTGAAATTGCTTTGTTTTCTTTTGCGGTGTATTTGACTTCCGGATCACGAGTAAGATTACCGATTAATGTTACTCTGTTCATGATTTCCTTTCCTTAATTTTATTTAGCGGCTTAATCCTTTTGATTGTTGGTTTATTATTCGTTGCGCAGGTTCTTTTGTTATGCTTGTTGTCCCCATTTTTTGCTCAGAGGATTGTTTTAACGCGGCTAGTTGCTCAACGGATGGTGGTTGGTAGGGTTTATGGGATTGGGGTATGTCAGAAATTGGTTTATTAATATAATTATTGTCTTTTTCTATACCAAGTTCTGTTGCTTCATATTGTTGAATCGCCATATCGTTATCAACTGTACGAATTACTTCAGGATCAGTTTTCAATTGGTCGTTTACAAATTCAAACGCAAATCCATTTTGTTTAACTGCCGCCAAGACTATTTCACGGTCATTTTGAAGTGTTGGATTTACGTATTTTAATGCGTAACCGTTTTTTGTTACAGCCGTCATAACAACGTCGTGATCGTTGCGGAGCTCCTGGCTTGCGAATTCTAGCGATGTGCCATCTTGCGCTACTGCTCGTAGAACAATATTACGGTCATTTTGGAGCTCAGGGCTGGCATATTTAAGAGCATATCCATATCTAGAGACTGCTGCCATAACAACATCGTGGTTGTTTTTAAATGCGTCGTTTACGTATTCTAAGTTCCAACCGTTGTGTTTTACTATATCTATAGTTACTTTTAAACTTGCATATTCTAATGCAAATTCGCTTCCAGTTATAGCAGTTAAAACTACTTCATGGTTGTTACGTAATTCTGGACTTGCAAATTCTAGAGCGTAACCGTCGTTTGAAACTGCTGTCATTGCTATGGTTTTATCGTTTTTGAGTTCAGTACTTGCATATTTAAGTGCGGCGCCGTTTTCGTTGATTGCTGCCATTACGATTTCACGGTTATTGCGTAGTTCCGTGCTTGCATATTCTAATTCGTAGCCGTTTTGTGCAACAAATGCTATAACTATTTCTTTGTCGTTTTTCCATTCGTTTGGTTGGTCTTTTAAGGACAGTCCGTAGTGTTCGGTGAAATTTATTTCGTATAATAATTCAGCTTTTGCTTCGCGTTTTATTTCTTCATCTGTTGGCATTGTGATTGTATAATCTTTGCCGTTTTCACCTGCTAATTCGATAATTATTGGATCGGCACGTAGATTATCACTTGCGTATTGTAATGCAGCACCGTTTTTAGTGACAGCTGCCGAGACAATATCCCGATCGTTTTGGAGTGCAGGGTTTGCCAAAGCCAGTGCATATCCAACGTTATTTACTGCTTTCATTACTATTTCTTTATCGCTACAAATTTCTTCGCCAGCCATTTCTAACAACATTCCATTTTGTTTAACTGCTTCAAGAAATATATCGCGATCATTTAATAAATTGTTGCCAATAAAATCGATTGTCGGCCAACCATCTTTAACCATTTCCAACATAAATTCTTTATCATTTCTTAATTTGTCACTTAAAATTGTTAAATCTCTGGTTTCCGCGTTAAGTAATTTGTTTAATATTTTTCGGTTTTCTTCGGTCATGTCAACCTCCAACTATATTTAACTTCTGAAAAAGAAAGTGCTCAGTAGTTTGGATTAACGTTCCATTCCTTTGGTTTTTTTAGTGACAGTTTTTGTGGTGGTTGATAGTTGTTTTTCTTCTTTTGATTTAGTGTTTTCGAGTTTAGTTTGTGTTTTTTCGATTGTTTTGATAGTTTGATTTTTTTCTACTAAATGGAGCTTACTGTTTTGGATTTCTTTGTCCGGAGTTTTGGTAATTTCGAATGTCGGCAGTTGGGATATTTCGGTTTGTAAAGTGGTTATTTTTTCCCGGGCTTGTTTAATTTTAGTTTCGGTATCTAATACTCTTTGTTTGTATACTGTTAATCTTGATACGCGTTCTGCTTCGCCCTCTGCTGTTAACGCAGTTTCTTGATTGTTGTATACGTTAACGAAAGCTTTAAACATTTTTAAATCTGCTTTGTTATTGTCGATTTCTTTCATTTGCTCGATCATTGCCTGGTTTTTTTCATCAGCAATGTTTATTGTGTTTTGAATTAATTCGGGTTGGTCAATGATATTTTTGTCGTTGTTTAATCTAAAATTATCTAACGTTCTGTTTGTTAACGACGGTTCCGTTTCGCGTTCAAAGTTGTTGGTTAGATTTATTCCTTCAATATTCGAGCCAGTTAATTCGGTTTTATCTAATGAAGTATTGTAGAAACTGGCTTTTTCAAAGTTTGAATCGATAAAAGAAATTTCATTTAGGTTTACTTCGTCAATTTTTGCATTAATAAATTCGCAATTTACAAAACTTGATTTTTCATAATCACCATAACGCATGTTTATTTCTGTCATTTTGCAATACTCGTAATTTGATTCTAAAATCTGATTATTACTCATATTTGTTTCAATGAATTTTGAGTCTTTAAAATTGCTGCTTTCGGTCGTTCCATATTCCATCGAAGCTTGGTTGAAAACACTTTCTCTTACATTGGTATTTTCAAATTTCATATAAGGGAGTGACGCTTTATTAAATTCAACTTTGTCTATAGCGCTGAAGCTAAAGTCAATACCGGTTGCCTGGACGTGTTTGAAATTACAGTTAGTTAATTTGCTTTGGGTAAAATCACCTTTTGGTATAATTGCATTTCTGAATACTGAATTAGAAAAGTTCGACATCGATGCGTTGATGTTAATCATTTTCGTATCAGTAAAATCACAATTTATACCCATGCTTTTAATAAATTTTGTTCCTGAAACGTCTGCTTTTCGGAAATTAGTAGAATCAAGTTTGCATCCAGACAGATCACAATCGATAATTTTTGCGGAAAAAAAGTTGATTTTCGATAAATCAGTATTTCTTAGGTCTATGTTTTTTAATTCAAGTTGCTTTCCTTGCGTTTCTTTACTGTTTAACCATAAGCGATGTTCTTTTATGGCAATTGCTATGTCTTCGGGAATTGGGCGTAAATTAGCGCCTAATTTACGCATTCTCGCGGCATTTAATCCGGCCATAATTTCTTCTCTGGTTAATAATCTTTCTTTAGGTTCGTGTTCAGCTTTATATGCTTTTGCTTCATCTTTCGAACGAAAATATTGTGTTTTGCCGTTTACACGCTCGGCATACCATTTATCTTGTTTATCCGGCAAATCTTTTACTAGTTCTTTGACGTGGTTTAATAGTTTTTCGGCGGTAATTTTTTCTTCGGTTGTAAATTCGTAGGCAATACCACGCTGTTCGGCGCGATTGGAGTTCAGGTCGCGGTGTTCTTTTGCTTCCAGGTAATCACCGTTGCTTATATTGTTTAAATCGTTGTAGCCGCTGGATTCATAACGGTTTGAATGTTTGGCTTCGATGTTTAGTATAAATTCTTTGATATATTCCGGGGAAATAACCTTTCCGGTTGTGGGTGACGGGCGTCCTTGTTTGAATTCATGAATTTCATTTTTGATAATATCCAGGATGTTATTTCGAGTGCTTTCGGCGTGTTTAACATCTTTGTCATTTACGTCTAATGCTTTAAAAATTCCACTTGCAACGTCGGCTGAGGAAATTGTTGATCCGGCCAATGTTAAATTAGCTGCGCTATTGTTTCGATTTAGAACAATGTCACGCAGATCGGCTTTTAATGTACCATTATCTAAATCACAGTTTTCAAAAGATGTGTTTTTTAATTTAACGTCTATTCCGGTAAATCCTTCGAGGTTTACTTCGTTTAATTTTACGTAGTTTAGATTTGCGTTGTTTAAGCTTACTTCTTTGGCGTTGGCGTACCACATATTTATGCCGTACATGAGCGTGTTATTCATGTTGGCTTTAGATATGTCGCAGTTGTACATATTGGCTCTGCGCAGGTCGCTGCCTTCAAAATTTGCACCGGGTATTTTTGCACGGTTGAAATTTAATCCGGATAAATCGCGGTTGGATAAATCTGCCGGCATTTGATTGGTGTGTCTTGATATAATTTGGTTGAGTTCGTACTGCGTTGTTTTTAACATTTTCGCTCCTTTATTATTGTCTTTGTTTAAATTATATCAATTTTTTGTTACATTCCTGTTACATTTTGAGGGTTTTTGAAAAAATATTTTTATTTATTGAAATTATTTTTTTGTTAGCTTGTTTTTTCTATTTTAAAATAAAAAAAGACAGGCATCTATACCTGTCTTTTGGGGAGTTTTGGATTATAAGCAAGAAAATAATAACTGATTTACGTCTTCAACAAATGGTATTGGTGCGGATTCGACATATCGCCATCCTCTTGCTTTGTAATCAATAGTACGGCAATGTTCTATCATAGCATATCCGGTAGTTTTTAAACCACTTGGTAACGCAAGGTGCAATGGAAATCCATTGTCTGTTGTAGTAACAGGGCAAACAATTGGAAGTGGTACTCGGTTGTTATAGTCGTTATTGCTTATGACTATTACCGGGCGTGTTTCCCCTTGTTCATGTCCTTTTTTTGGTTCCAGATCAACATAAAATATGTCACCCTGTTTTGGACGCGCTTTCTTAACCATAGTTATAAGGCCTCTTGTCCTACAGATGATCCCCAAACATCTTCTGGTTGGTACTCACCTTTGTAGTGGGCGAATAATGTTTTGATATCATATTTTTTTGGCTTTCGGATTATTAAACTATCTTTTCCTGCCACAATTTCAACTAAATCGTTGATGTGCAATCCAATTGTTTCCAGAATGTTTTTTGGAATTCTAACACCCTGGCTACCACCCCATTGTTGCACTTTCGTATTCATTTTCCTCCACCTCTTTCGGTTTTCGTTTTTTGGTTTACTAAATTATTATGGTTTTATGTTAAGAAAGCCAAAAAAATCGTATCACATTAATTCAAAAAGCATAACCCTTTCATATTTACTTTTCGTCAATAGTATATATATGTATATACATAAAGTCAATATTAATTTATTTTTGAATGAGTTATGCTGGTTTTAATCTAAATATTTCTCTAATTTCAACATCCGTTTAATTGGCGACGGATGGGAATCACTTATTTTTTCCAAAAACGATTGTGCACGATAGTTTTCTAAACAACCGTTAAGAAATTCATACATTCCTTTGGCGCCGTTGTTTTCTGCGGCAAATTTATCAGCGTTATATTCAAATTTTTGACTGATTAATGTCGACAAAAAACATATTGGATTGATATAACCATATATCAAAGTATATGCCATTATAGTAAAGGGTAACGATAATAATAATATGATTAATCCAATAATCGGTAACCTTGTAAAACAGCCTGTTATGTTTATTATTATGCTACACATTTTTATTATGCAGCGCGTAGTAATCATGGTAGCAATTAGTTGTATTAAATAGCTGCCGTCATTGTTGTTCAAGTGACCAATTTCATGTAAAATGACCGATCGGATTTGCATAATTGGTTTTTTTAATAAACCGGTACTTAATATAACATAGTGAGTACCTACGGCCCATGCGTTAGCATCTTTTTCGTCGATAATCAAAAACTTAATTATTTTTGTATCAAAATGTTTATCGATGTTTAACGAAGGTAGTATTTTATTAATTATCTCATTGTTTATTTGCAGCGGTTTGCGTGCATTTAGCGAAAAACAAACAACCAGGTATGCTCCAAAATTAGTTTTTGAAATCAGCGCGATAATTATCATTATTATTATTGACGCATATATTGCCTTACTATTAGTAGTTTGGATTTTTAATCCCATTATTACTAAATCTGTAACATAGCCTTTTGTTTTTGTTATTTCAAATACTATACCGAGAAAAAAGAACAAAAACGCGCCATTTATTGTTGCGCTTACTAATAATAGTAAACTTCTAATTATCTTTAACATTTTTTTAACCTGCTTAATTTTTGCCATTAAGTCTATTCAAAATAAAAAAACGTCAAGAAAACTGTGGAATACTAGGGCGAGGATTCCCTGTTATGCCGCAAAAGTTTCTTGACGTTGCTGTTTATTTAGTATCAATCTTTTCTTCAGAAGTTGCTTCGGCGTTAATTTTCTTTTGCCATATATCGTTAATACAGGATATATGTATATTCAAATAACCGGCTTTCCCGTTTATTACTACTAACGTTTCGTTATCTTTAATGTGCATTTCACCGTTTATATAATGTTCATTGGTTTTTATTTCTTTTCGGCAATAATCACATAGTAACGAATGATTAATTTCAAAGGTTTTTATTGAATTTTGTGGTTGCTGGGTTTCAGTAACATTTACCATGTTTGGCCGGAATTTTTTATTGAATTTTTTTGATATATACGAGTGTATTTGTTTGTTGAAAAGATTATAAACTACTGCAATTATCGCCCAAGCGATAATAAAACCTAAAATTTCCATGAAAAGCTCCTTATACTTCTGAAAAATAAGTGTTGTATTTTTGAGGCGTTATTTTTAGTAAATTTGCATTATATATTATTACTTTGAACGCATAAATTTAACGCCTCCATATTTAATATAATCACCGTTTTTGACATAAATAATATTCAATGTTCCCTCGCATTCTATTACATTCAAATTGTTAAGATGCCCAATTCGTTCAGTGGTAGAAATCCCATCTTCAACTCTTCCAAATTTTTCATTTGTGTTGAATTTAGGCCACTCAAATAATATTTTAAATTGATTGTCGTTTTTAGTTATGTTAATAGTATGAACGTTGTTAGTAAATAAGCTTTTATCGTTTACGTCTCTTGTCCATTTGCCAACATATTCATTACCGGGAATAGTAAGTGTTAATATGAAAACAAGAAAGATAAAAGGCAGAATTGTTAATATAATTTTCTTCAACATTAAATTTTCCTAGATATATTTTTTGTCTCTTAGTACGAAGGTTGTTAAAACAATCCTTGTGGTGCTATTTTTAGCAATCGATTATAAATTGCACCAACTGATCGCACATATTTTATTGTTTCGTCGTATGGCGGTATTCCACCATACTCTTGTACCGCGCCCGGACCAGCATTGTATGCGGCAACCGCATAAGATGTACTCCATTCTCCGCAATTTGAAAATTTTTGCAATTGTTGACTGATATAATAAATACCGCCAATGATGTTTTGTCCAACGTCGTTAGGATTTATACCTATTCCATACGCCGTTTCCGGCATTATTTGCGCTATGCCAATTGCGCCAACCGGCGATTCTGAGGTTGGTTCAAATCCGGATTCTTGTTGAAATATAGCCAATATTAGTAATGGATTTACTTGATACTTTCCACAACCATATAAAATTGCCCGAGCAATGTAATTTGCGGTATTAGCGTTTACGTTCGAATTTTTAAGAATGTAGTTGTAGCAAAAGATTAGACGGTCATTGTCGGGATCAGGTTTATTGATATTTTGTTGTTCGGTTGCAAAACAACTGATGTTTATACTTAATAAGATAATCAGTAATATACCGCAAGTTAATTTTTTAAACATTGTTGCTCCTATTAGGGTTTGTTGGTTGTTTAAGTTGTTTAAGTAGATAGGTTGTTGTGACGGAAAAATATTTTGCGAGTTTTTTAAGCTGTACTGCAGGTATTTTATTTTGGCCGAGTTCCCATTTAGAAATCATAGCCTGTGTTGTTATAGCCTGTGTTGTAGAAATTTCTTTCGCAAGTTGTTTTTGTGTTAAGTATTTTTTTTGTCGAAGTGATTTAATTATGTTGTTTTTTACATCAGTGGATGTGTTTATTATTTCAAGTAGTAGATCCGCTGTGACAGAAAAGTATTTTGAAAGTCTTTCAAGATAGACCAAAGGTGGAACGCTTTGGTTGTTTTCCCAACTGGAAACAGTTCCCTTCGTTACGGAGATTTCTTTCGCAAGTTGTTTTTGTGTCACATTTTTCTTTTTACGGAGTATTTTGATTATGTTATTGTTATTTTTTGGTTCTGGTTCAATAACGATAATATTGTTGATTGTGTTTGTTATGCCGAATAGATCATCTGTTGTACAATTATGAAATTTTGCTATATTTAACAGAATTTTATAGCTTGGTTCCGCTACATCGTGTTCGAAGCGATTATAATTTATTGGCGATATGCCTAGTTTCCGTGCTGTTTCAGCTTGGTTTTTATTTTTATCTAGTTTATAGCGTAATTTTTTTAGTCGGTTTCCTAGTGTTATATTTGTATCAATATTATTGTTTTTTAAAAATGGCATATTAGAGTTATTGCTATTACACAATAAGTAATCAGTAGTGCAATTGAAAAATTCCGCTAATTTTATTATGGTTTTGATGTTAGGTTCGCGATTGTTTAGTTCATAATAAGTGTAACCTTCTCTGCATATACCTAAACGATCCGCTATTGTTTTTTGTGTACAATTCTTTGCTTCTCTTAGTAATTTTAATCTATTTCCTAATGTTGACATAATTAAAATTTATTATTCTCTTTCTTTTTTTAGCGGAAAATGTTTGAAATCAGTTAGTAAAAATTAATTTTATCCGTTTGAATAGTTTTTTAAATATCAAACATCTAAATGTTATTACATATAAGACATACATCATCATGATATTTGCTGACGAATTTTGTTCTGTGCGTAAAATCATTATTGATATAATAGTGATGATTATGAAAAAAAATAAATCAGTGGTGATTTTTTTATTAAAGTTTTTATATACAAGTGGACTTGTTGCCATTAACATCGTGATTGTTAGTTGAATAAAAAATAAACGCTGTGATAAATCAGGTTTTGGTATATAAATAAAAATCCAAAACGTTGGAATTACAACCATTAAAGCTATTATAACGTATAACACTTTTTTCATAGTAGGTATTTCTGGTTTATAGGTTTTTGTTAATGCTTTATACGTTAAAGTTGTTGTTAAAGTTGTAGCTATAATAGTTTCTAGTGCTTTTATTATCATATAAAGTTCCTTTTAATAATATTATTTAGTAAGTTTAGTTAGTAATATTAGTTTCAATATAATGACTAGTTCTGTCTTTTTCTTCGGCTTTTTTTGCACTATTAAAGTTATCAATTACTGATAAATATCCAGTTATTCTTCTTATGCGCATAATGATGCTGCGTGGTATATATTCTATTTCTGCATCGTCTTTATTAACGGAAAGTATGTTAATTTCTTCATATCCTGCGTAGTGAGGGTTTTCATTTATAAATTTTTCGGCAATCATTTTAGCAGCAATATCATTTGTATACTTTGAATGGTAATGTACTAATGTTTCATTGCCGGAAATTTTTAATTTTATTTCTGAATCATACATGATTACTCCCGGGAGCCAAACCCACCCGTGTAAACACGAGCAGGCTTGGCTTGTGATTGGTTATTGCACTGCGTGCATGTCAACTTGGGTTGTTTGTCCGTCGTAGACTGTTACGCCCCAGAGGGTTGGCGAAACGCCATTAATGAAGTTGAATTTTTCCCAAATTGGCAGGTTTTCGAAGGATGCTACGCCGCTGGCGTTTGTAACCACTGTTCTGTATGTGCTGTTGTTTTCATAGGTCTCAACCGTGGCTCCGGCTACTGGATTATTGTTAACGTCGTAAACTGTGACGTTTATTGTGCCAACAGCTTCTTTTAAAGTTACATTGGTTGTTTGGTTAGCAACGATGTTTGTCGTAACGTGGTAAATATTTATATTTGTTCCATAATTTTGAACAGAGAAAGTGGCGTTGCCAGTTTGAAGGTTTGTTATTGTTGCATAACCTTGGGCGTTTGTTGTAATGATTGGCCCGGTGCCGCCACTAACAACTACTCCGGACAACGGCGTGTTGTGTGCGTCAAGTACAAGTACTGTTGCAGTGCCGGTAGCGGTTGTTGAACAATTTATAGTTATCGGATATGTACCATTTATCAACGTTGCTTGTACGCTTGTGATATAACTGTTGCCGTTATACGTAAAAAATGTTCGGAATTCGTAATTACCAGTTTCTAAATTTGCGAAGCTTACTACGCCGTTCCCGTTTGTCGTTCCGTTTTGTATTTGCTTTGAATTCAGGTAAGGGGTAACTGTTGCTCCCGACACTGGCGTTCCATTAACGGTAACTGTTACATTTGCCGTTGGCAGCGTTGATACTTTTATATAGGTATCAGTAATTGCGTTGTTGGTAATAACCGGATTAACTGTTGGGTAAAAGGGCTCGGTACCGTTACTAGCTATTGCAGTGTAGGTGCAGCCGATAGGTACGATAAAATCAGCATAACCAGCGCTGTTTGTTGCGGCATACTGACCAGCTTCGTTGCCATCCACCGGGTTGGTTATTTGGACGTTAGTTCCAATGATTGGATTGCCGTTGCTATCAATTACATGTATTCGCATTGTTCCGGTTTTGTTTTGCAACGTTTGGATTGCTGCGCCGTTTTGCAGGCTGGTGTTATAAGTGTAATGATAAGATTGTGTTCGTCCGTTTGGATAGACCAGTATTTGCTGGGTTCCGTTCGTTGCACCGGTTAATTGGGCGACGCCGGACATATTCGTTGTTACCATTTTCTTTTCGCTGTTGTAATATACTAACGCGCCGAATACGGTTGCACCGGCATTATCGACAACTTTTACGGACGGTGAAATTGCGGCTGCGGTTATTTGAATGGTTTTTACCGAATTAGCCAGTATTTCGACGTTGGTATCGCCGTTGTTGCTATAAGCATAGGCGTTGCCGTTATATATTGCGGCTACGGTCCAGAGACCGCTGGCCAGCGGGATATTGACGTTTCCGGCGCTGTCGGTTGTTCCGCTTATTGTTGCGGAATTATTGAAGTTTGTTGCGTTTACCAGCACGCCGTTAATTCCGGCGCCAGATGCGTCAACCACTTGAGTTTGCAGGTTGCCGGTTCCGGCTTTCAGGACGTATTGGTTAACAGCCCCGGCCATTAAGTTTAGTTGTCCGGATATTACATTACCGTTGATTACGGCGTATAGTTGTTGCTGGTTAACGGCGGTTAAGCCCGTAAAGGCGGCGATACCGCTGGCGTTGGTAGTTGCTGAAACGTTATTTGTTCCAGTCATTTGCACGGTGCTGTTAACTATTGGTACGCTGTTAATATCTAGTACGGTGATTTCGGCACTTGCTTTAGTATTTAAGTTGATTGTGCTGAAATTTGTTTGTCCGTAAGTGACATTAACTGTTTTTTGGGTAACAACCTGGGTATATACTGAAGCGGTTAATATTCCGATTGGGGCGTTGTTAAAATAGGCGTTGCCGTTACTGTCGGTAACTGTTTGCATATTTCCTGGTTGCAGGTTAACAACTGTTCCGGTTACGGCTACACCGTTATCTTTTACGATAACGTACAGCGGCGCGGTTGCGCCTACGGTGATTGACGGAGTTGCGGCCGTTGCCGCTGAAACACTAAACGGGTTACTGGTATATTGATTGTTTTCATAGGTTGCGTTGGCAATATATGAATCAGCCGGGACGCCGGTATATGCGGCTACGCCGCTGGTATTGCTAGTGGCGCTATAGCCGGTCTGTTGTCCGCTTAATGTCGTTAAATAAGTGTTTACATTGCCGATCGGTGTTCCATCATTAGTTTTCACTGTTAGATTGATGTTCCCGAAAGTGCTTGTGGAAAAACTTATGGCGCTGGTAGTAGTCGTTCCGTTGCTGATTGCTACGCTGTTTGAGTAGCGTACCAGTCCGGAAGAAACTGCTGAAAAAATATAGCTGCCAAGCGGCAAGTTGGTAAATGCGGCGATACCGCTTCCGTTACTTATTGCGGTTTGGCTTTGGTCGATACCGGAATATATTTGTACCGTAACTCCGGAGATTGGATTGTCGTTATTATCGGTTAAAGTAATATTGGCGTTTCCGGCTCCCGGTTGTTGCGGCCCGATGATTAATTCGGTTTGCGTTAAGCCTTTGACTACGGCAAAATTAGTTTTTAAGCCGCCATAAGCTGCGCCATTGATGACTGCGCTAATATTATAAGTGCCCGGGGTTACTTGATAAAAATTAGCAACGCCGCTGGTATTGGTAACGGCGGTTAATATTGCGTTGCCGCTGCTGTTTGTTAACGTAACTGTTTGGTTGGCTACTGGCGCCTGGTTGGTATATACAACCGTTATCGCTACTGCGGTAGTTTCTAAATTGATTGTAACGGCGGTAGTTTTGCCAACTGCGACGGTAAAATTAGCCGCGGCGTTGTCATAGGGTTGTTTTGTTACTGTTGCCTGGTAATTTGTTCCGGCAATAAGGTGTCCGAAATTATAGACGCCGCTAACGCCGCTGCTCGATTGAGCTACCTGGACGTTGTTGTTGTCATAAATCGTTACCAGTGCGTCGGAAACCGGCGTAGTTCCGGCCATTACTGTTATATTTACGTCGCCGACACGGGACAGTGTATATCGCTCTGTTTGAATGGTATTGTTGCGTTGTACTTGTTGCAGCATTTTGTAGCTGATATCGTTCGACGCGTTATCGTTGATGATTTCGTTGCCACAAAGCATTGCCGGTACCGGCGGCGCTAACAGATTGAAGGCAAAGCCGATTGTAGCGTTGTTGGCGCCGGTGTTTTGCATATTATAGGCGGCGTTGATGCTTAGTTGCGGGAATATTTGCAAACTTGCAACAGCGGCGATATTTGACACGTTGGGGTTGGCAATACCTAACATTGCCTGGGTTGCCAAGTAATTCGAGCCGACGACACCGAGTTTTAGCCAGGGTGCGGACACGAAGGACATATTAGTGATTAATGAAGCGTCAAATCCGTTCATTACACGTTCCCAATAGGCCCAATCACCAGAGTTGCCAAGGAAGACGTCGTTGCTTATGCCGTAATAGGCGTTGGCGCGGGCTTCCAGCGGTCCGTAGAACCATTCCAGGCCTAATCCTACACGTTGGTGTGCGCCGGCGTTAGAGCCGTCCAGCGCGGTTACGGTGAATTGATGATCGTAGAAGGCGTTGATGCCGTAAATTGATTTGTGGCTGTCGGATAAATCGCGGAAACCTAAACCGATGTTTCCGGTATTGTTTAAGCTGGCGTAGCTGGCTTGCCAGAACAAGACATCTTCCAGGCTTTCGTCGTAATTAAATATTGGCTGAATAGTACTGGCTTGCCAAATTGCCTGGTTGTTTTCGAAACTTCCGGAGACTTGAATGCGTTTTAACCAGGCTGGTCCACCGGTTAGCCATTGTGATATGTAGTAGTTCATCAGGTTGTTCCCGGCGGTGATGGAATTTTGAACACTGTTGTTTGCCGCAGGAACACCGGAGGCGTTTGTCGCAGGGGTGCTGGTATTGGCCATTGGTATTTCGTTGTTAGCGGCTGCCCCGGCGAATTGGGTGAACAGGAATACGATCAGCAAGATTATACTTACTGTTTTTGAGCTTTGAGTGAACATTCGGATGTTCTCCTTAAGTTTTCTTAACCCTTATTATACAACAATATAAAAGTTATATGTATATTTCTTTAAGCGGGCAATAAGCCGTCAATATCATATAGTCGCAACGGGTTATTGACGGCGTTTAAGCCCGCTTATATCGTCGATAATTTTGTTTCAATTTCTCGCACACGGGCTTCTAAAAGGAGAATATATTGAGTTAATACCGTATTACCCGGTATACCAAGTAGTGCTGCTTTTGTATTGAGATCGATTTCGTTGATTTGTTTCCAGGCGGTTTTTGTTGCATTACTAAAAATTTGGAGTTCGTTTTTATATTCTTCATATGTTTCGGTTTTTTCAATATCAAAATCCGGATTTTTAAGCCAATATTGTTTATAAATGTCGGGCATTTCTTCTTTAAATGCTTTTTTATCAAAAACTTTTTTTGTTTTTGGATTACCAGTTTTTTTGTCCATGGCAACGGTATACGTAACGGTAGCGAATTCTGTTTCGAGTATAGTGACGCCTCTTTTCTTCATGATTTCTTCGAGTTCTTTTTTTGCGGTTTTTTCGTTTTGTTTTACTGTTGATATTTTGTCTTTACCGTCCAGAATTAAGTTGACACATTTTGCTGCTTTATTGTTCATTTTCGGGATTTTCTCCTTGTTTGTAATTTTGATATTTATGGTGATTATTTTGATAATATTATACGTTCGAAAACCGGGTATATTCCCTGTGTCATTGTTAAGTTAATTATTGTTGCTGTTACGAAAGCTGGCGCGAACGGCAGTGTGTCGGTTGCTTTGAATTTTTTTCTTTTTATCAGGATTATTATTAAATAAAACGCCATGTGGATGAAGTGCGCTAAGAAAAACACTAAGATAAAGCATTTCCAGCCGACGATTATTCCGATCAGTATCGATAGCGTTACGTCGCCTAGTCCGAAGCCTGGTTTTTTTAAGAGTAGTTTAGCGGTTAGATAGGTTGTTCCGGTGCAGATTAAGGCGAGTATTGCTCCGAAAAGCGAGTAACGCCAGTCAAAATTGTTGGTAATCAGGTATATCGGCGTTATTGTAATAACGCCGATTAATACCATTTTGTCGTCGATTGTCATGGTTTTATAGTCTATGTAAGCAATTACGAGCAAATAAATTGCGATCGCGATTTTTGCGATTATAGTTAATGTAAACATAATTTCCTTAAGGAATATAACTACCGATTGAGGTGAGCGTTATTCCCTGTTTATTTGTTACTGACAAGGTATATTTTTGAACATTTCCGGTAATAATTAGTTTTGTATAATTGAAACTTATTCCGGCGTTAGTGTATTTATCGAATAGATTATCGTCAATGTATTTTAATTCGGTTAGTTTTGTTTTCCAATCCGAGTTTTCTGGTAAGTTTTTTAAATGTGTTTCTTGATATTTCGCTAGCGCCATATCTAGTACCATTAAAGTGTTTTTTAGATCGGCATCATCGGCTATTTGTGTTGGGTTACGGATAACCGCAACAGAACCGGTTAGTATTAATGTTAATATGATTATGTAGATAGATAATTCGACGAACGATGTACCGTTTCTTTTTTTAAGCATAATTAACTCATTTTCATGATGAAATATATGGCGGTTAGTGGAGGGTTGAATTGATGCGCCGAGGTGGTGTGGTTGTGGTAATCGGCGGTAGTGGTTAAGTTGTGGGCGTGGGCGTGGCCGTTGTTAAGCGGACTTTCGTCTTGTCTTCGGGATACTACGGTTCCGTTGAGGGGGTGGGAGTGTGGTTGTGTAACACCACCACTGCCGCCAGCGTATTCGGTAGCGTTATAAGATAATCGAGATTGGGATCCCCCTGTTGGCCATCCACCGCCAAATTTGCCTTCGTTTGTTATAGGCATTGCATGATTATGACTGGGCATTTCGGGTATTGTTAATATATGGCCTAGTGTGCTTCCTGATAAATCAACATAATGATTGTGGTTTGTATCAGTCATTGAAGTTGTTGCAGTATGTTGATGCCCGTAGGTTGAAACAGTTTGGGCCGGAATAACCCAACTTGTGCCATAGCTGACTCCTACCATTCTTTCGCCAGCGCCGATTGGGAATCTGTTGCGCATATCTGGTGTGCCGTTGGTTCCGTTGCATACTTGCCACCCGGCTGGTATTGATGAACCAGACCACATTACTATTGTACCCATTGGTACTGCGTTTGCTGCTGTGCCTTTATTGGTTGGCTGCAATAACAGGGAGTAGGTGGGCGTTGCTACTCCAGGTGTGTATACATTTACATTTACATTTTTTTGTAATACGCCCCCGCCTATGTCGGTTTCTGCGCCTACTATTACTTCGCGTTCGAAGCTTGTTCCGGATATTGCCGCACGTGGTAACCCCGTGAGCGCTGTATAGGCAGTTGCGTTTATTTCATTGGCTTTGCCCATAGCTAAAAATTGGGCTTGGTAACCGTTTTCACTGGCGCTAAGCCCGGTGAACATTGCTGAGTTAACTTGCACTACCCCGTAGGATATGAGCGCAAGTATTATTGAGGCGATTGCGGCTTCTAATAACAATACGCCGCCATGTCTTTTCTTAAAATTAATTTTGTGCATGTTAACCTCTTTTGATTTGGGTTGTATTAGATGCGTGGCGGGTTTACCGCCACGCATTATTGATTTAATTAGAATCCTTTAACTATTGCCGTGCCGCCGTTATTAGTACTGGTAATGGTGCGTGCTGCTGCATCATAAACGAAGGCGTTACCCCAACCATCTACCATTGTTGCAGCACTTGTCCATTTTGAGTTAGCTACCAACGGTCCTGATGCTTTGCCGGTTACGCTATTTCCGGCCGTTACTCCGGTTAATAGGTCAAATATTGATACAGGTGGTTTGCCGTCTTTGGAGAATGCGGCATATTGTCCGCATGCGCCACCGAGCAAATCCAAATCCTGGACGGTAATTGTGTTTTTTGCGTTATCGGATTGAGCGTTCATAGCATAGATACCGCCACCAATCAAAATTGCCAGGATAATCATTACGATTGTTAACTCGATCATTGTGAAACCTGAACGTTTTTTAGTCAGCATTTTATTGAATATTGTCATTTGCTCTCCTATTTTTTAATTTCGAATTATGGTTAAGGAGCGTGGCGAGTTAATGCCGCCACGCTTATTTGTGAAAAGTTTGGATTAGAAGCTTTTAACTATCGGCGTTCCGTTACCAGCGCTGGTAATTGTACGTGCGCTTGCATCATAGGTAAATGCAGTTCCCCAACCGTCTACCATTGTTGCAGCACTTGTCCATTTTGAATTAGCTACCAATGGTCCTGATGCTTTGCCGGTTACGCTGTTTGTGGCTGTTACTCCGGTTACTACATCATATAGCGATACAGGTGGTTTGCCGTCTTTGGAGAATGCGGCATATTGTCCGCATGCGCCACCGAGCAAATCCAAATCCTGGACGGTAATCGTGTTTTTTGCGTTATCGGATTGTGCGTTCATGGCGTAGATACCGCCACCAATCAAGATTGCCAGGATAATCATTACGATTGTTAACTCGATCATTGTGAAACCTGAACGTTTTTTAGCCAGCATTTTATTGAATAGTTGCATTTTTTACCTCTTTCGATTTTTAGATTTTTTGTGGTGATGCACTCAAAATTGTTATATTGTGTGCCTCCTTTAGTTAACGGGAAAATTGTTATAACGTTTTGTGTTGGGATAATCTTCCAATAAAATCTCTCCTTTTTTCGTTTTGCCCGCTGATTGGCCTAATCGTTGGGCTAGCTGTTTGATGTACATCGTTTGATTGGTGTGTGATATATCGTTAACAGGACGCTCCTGTTGCGATTGAAAGGGTTTTAAAGCTTCAAAGGGGACTTGAGCTGCAAAGCTTCAGCGGGGGTGTGAGATTAGGGTTATTTGCTTACTACGCCGACGTCATCGCCGCTTATAGTTGGCGGCGTGGAAGAGCTTTGTATTATTTTGTCTTGTCCGTAACTAAACACCATGAAAACATTGTTGTTCACTCTGTATAAATAGCCATAGGATTCAATTGTTGTTCCCCAGGGGTCGGCTGCTGGCAGTCCGCTGAGATAAGCGTTTCCTGATTTTGGGCTAACTGTTAATAAATTTGCCAGCGTAGCAGGATATGCTTTGTTTTCGTATTTATATTGACTTATTGCGCTTGCTATTTGTGTGCAAACTGTCATTGCCTGGGCGTTTCTGGCGCTATCGATGCTTGATTTGAAGGCATATACGCCGCCGGCAACAAGTATTCCTACTACAATTGCACACAAACTTAGTTCAATAAGCGTAAATCCCGCGCGCTTCAATGTTTCACCTGGCTGATCATTAGCATCGGGTAGTAGAGGCTTACCATAATGAATACAAATACAATTGCTATTGGGATAAGTGTAACTGTGGTAATTTTTGTTCCAAAATTTTCAATAATCGCCAAAACTTTTTTTCGATATACTTCTGCCGCTATACCAAGTTGATAAGGCAAGCTTCCGTTATCTTCGCCGCTTCTTACCATATTCATCAGAATGTAATCGAAGATTTTTTCTTCGTTGTTTTCTTTCATTGAGCTGGACAACGAATTACCGTTCATAATTTTTATTGCGGTTTTTCGTAGTGCGTCTGCCGCAATTGTGTTTCCGGAAATACTGGCTAATTCTTCCAGCGTATCAATATGATTGCTGTTGGAAGCTGCAAACATTGCGAAATTTGTGCTTATCCGATATTGAAGCTGGTAATATACCAAGCTTTTTATTACCGGTGTTTTTAGCCATAATTTATCTAACCAGTGTTGTTTATGTTTTTTTATGTAATAAATTGCGCAACCTATAGCAATAGCGATTAACGCAATGATATACCACTGATTTTTGATAAAGTCCAATACCGCAAAAGTCATTTTTGTAAATGCCGGTAAGTCCATGTTTCTTTCTTTGTAGATAACCTGAAATTTTGGAATAAGAAACGCAAAAACGATTACGGCTGCGATTGAAAGAAACGCGTAGGAAATATAAACAGGTAATAGCGCTGTTTTGATTTTTTGCGTAATGTTTCCTTGTCGTTCAATTTGTTGGGTTAATTCTTCCATTGCTTTTTCTAAATTGCCGCTTTTTTCACCGGCGCGGATGGTGAATACTGCCAGCGTTGGAAAGATTTTTTGTCGTTCCATAGCTTCCGCTAGTTGTATTCCTTCGTCTTTAATCATTACTGCCATTGAAAAAAGGCATTCTTTTAATTTCAGGTTTGTAGATTCTGCGGCAATGGTATCAAGCGCTATCGATAATCCCATCCCACTTCTGTGAAACGCATGCAGATTGGTGAAAAATAAAAACCATTCTTCGTTGCTTGGGTTGCTAGCAACAAGTCTGTTTAATTTTTCTATAGTGCTGGTGTTGTCGTTCATGGTATTCTCCTTTGAATTAGAGACTTGCTGCGATGATTCGTTCATCGCCCAGCGCCTCACCTAATTCGGCAATAGTTATTTTCCCGGATTTTGCGTGTTCTATACCCTTTTCCCACATTGAGATAAATCCTGCTTCTGTTTGCAAAAACTTTAATACTTCGGTTGCTGAGTGTTCTTGCATGAAGTAGTCTCTGATTTTATTGTTGAACGGGATGAATTCAGCAACTACTATACGGCCGCCTACTCCTTTGTAGTTGCACTTTTCACAACCTGTGCTGCTTTTTAATGTTCCGCTTTTTAAGTCTTCAATTTCTTGCGGCGTTAACCATTGTTTTTCATCTTCAGTTAAAATATGTGGTTCGGCGCAATATTCGCAATTTGTAGCGATTAACCTTTGGGCGATAATGCAGGCGATATTTTGTAGTAAATCAAATTTTTCAATTCCCATATTAAACATCCTGCCCATTGTGGCACTGGCGCTGTTGGCGTGGACTGTTGAATAAAGGACGTGGCCGGTTTCGGCGGCTTGCAATGCCGCAGTAGCTACTAAGTTATCGCGAATTTCACCAACCATGATAATATCCGGATCCTGTCGTAAAAAAGCTTTTATGATATCGGCATAGCCTATGGAAACTGCTTCATTTTCAGCTTTTTTGATTTCTGTTTGAATTATTGTTCCGTCGGAACATTTCACCTCAACCGGATCTTCTGCTGTTACTATTTTGTATTTAAATTCATCAGCGTTATATTCACTTAATAACGATTGAATGGTTGTTGATTTACCGCTTGATGTAGGTCCGGCGATTAAAATCATGCCTGCGGAAACTTTGAGTAGTTTTTTTAACCAAATCAGGTCTTCTTTAGTGAATCCCAGTTCGTCGGGTTTTTTTGCGGCTTTTTTAGAATCGTGAATCCGAATAACAATACCTTCGTTTTTTAGGGCTGTCGGACCAACGTTAACTCGGCAGTGAAAATTATTATTATTGTTTTCATCAAGGGACACGCTAAAACTTCCGTCTTGAAATATTTCCTTTTTAGAAATGTCTAATGATGGTTTGCACATTGTTTTTATCCGGTTTACTACTTTTTCGTGTGAACCGCTTTTAATATGGTGAATATCGGTTACATTTAAAAACTTGCCATGTATTCTAAACATAACCCGTGTGTCTTTTTCGGTTGGTATAATATGAATATCTGAGGCGTTTTTTAGTGCTGCATCACGAATTATTGCATCTACCATTTGTGCAAGGTCCGAGGATGCCGCGGCTTTAGTGTTTGTTTGTTGTGTTTCAAAGTCTTTTAGTGCGTCACGTTGTTCGAATTTGTAACCGTCGTCATAAATTCGGTTAATGCCTGCTTCCAGGTTTTGTGGTGTGGTTATTTTTAGTGTTATTGGTCCAAACTTTTTTTCTAATTCATTTTGGAGTTTGAAATTATTGCCGTCGGCTGTAATCAGTGTTAATTTTCCATCTTTGTAATTTATCGGTATTATTTGGTATTTTACGGCTTGATCTGGAGATATTTTATTAATAACGTCGTGGTTTATTGATATTTTTGACAAGTCTTCATAATATGTTAAAGAAAATTTAGCTTCGTTTGTCATAAATTTTCGCTTGCCGTTTTCTATGTTTTTTTTCATAGAAAACGGCTTTTAGCGTTCTCCTGTTAAAATTTAGAAGTTATTTAAGTGTTGTTATTCCGGGTATTCATTGAGGATGTTATTAATTCGTTGGGTTGCCGTTGTTTTTGACGGTGTTGGTTGTGTCGTTGTTTCTTGTCCGGTTTTTGCGGTTTCTTTGGTGTTTTGATCCTGGTATGTTGACGATACTTTTGGTTGTTGAATTTCCGGTGCTGGTATTTCAGTCTTTTTTAAATCATCTAAAATTGTGATATTTTGGTCTTTTTCCGGGATACCCGTAGTTTGTAATTTGCTTTTTGTGTTTTTTGGCAGGCTGCCATCAGCGTTTAAGACAGTTGGTGTTACAAAAATAAATACTTCGCTGTTGCCTTTGGCGGTTTGATAGTATTTGAATAATCCGCCGAGAATCGGTAGTTGCGATAAATATGGCACTTCATTTAATGCTTCAATTTCTTCATCTTTTAATAAACCGCCGATGATAATTGTTTCGCCGGATTTTACCCTGACGACGGTTTCAGCTTCGCGGGAAGCTATTTGTGGCGCTTTTGTATCGCCGTTTGTCACCCATTTTGTAATTGCGCTGGCTGTTGGGTGGATGTCCATAGTTACTTGTTCTTCGCCATTTTCAAAATTTACTCTTGGGGTTCCAATGAATGTGATTCCGACATCTTCATAAGCGACTTGTGTTTGACGGTCACCGGAATTTGAAATATTTACTGTAAGAATTGGCACTTTATCAATCATTTTGACAGTGGCTTTTCTGCCGTTTTGTGTGACCATTGATGGACGCGCCAATACTTTTCCGGAACCAATGATGTCGTTTGCGTAAGTTGTTACTGCCCAGGATATATTGTCTGCGTTTAATGGTCCGGTTGTGCTGTTATATCCGGGCATTTGATAAGCAATTCCCAAATCGCGGCCAGTATCTTTACTTACTTCAACCAATTGGACTTCCAGGAGAATTTGTTTGGCAGGAAAATCCATTTCTTTTAATTTTTGCGCGGCTTTTCTTATTTGTAACGCTGTGCCGTCTATTGCTATTGTGTTTTGTTCTATATCTATCTGAATTTTCTTTTCATCGACAAAAGACATTAATTGTTTTTTTGCGTCTTCAAGATTAGCGTATATTAATTTGAACGATTTATTTGTGGTCATTGTGTCGGCCGGACTTACCAAAATTGTTCCGTCTGGCAATACTTCGTAGTTGAAATTATTGGTGTAGGCAAGATAATCAAGTACACTGTAGATGTCTTTGCCTTTTATACTGCCTTTTATATAATTATCAAGTTTTGCATTGATAACTATGCTGCGTCCACTGCTGTATGCGATAGAATATAATACGTCGCTTAGCCGGGTATCTTGCATCATATCAATGTTTATAACATCTGAGTGTTCGGCATAACTGATAATTGGCGCTGTGAAAATTATTATGGTCAGAATGAAAGCTAAAAATCTTTTCATTAAAAATGCGCTCCTTATTTTGTTTGATTTTTAATTGGCGGTGGAGAAAAAGTGCCTTCCGGTGTAACAATTGTGCCTGGTGGTGTGAAATTATTAGTGGTATTATTGAAACTTATACTGTTGCCAGTCGGATCAAGCATTGGCGCCGGTTTGTTTGATTCTTGTTTTTGTCTTTCAGTTTGTTCGGTTCGCATTTGCCGTGATACCGCAATAAAACTCCCGTTAATACTAACGCCTTCGTTGGTTATGTTATCTATTGTTCCCCATGGGCTTTCAAAACCTTTTGTTACTGTTGCGGTTTTAGTTCCGTCTGATAGTATTGCCAGTGTTTGACCGCTGTCGATGATTATTGCTTGGATTTGTGGTAGTGAATTGGATTTTGTGTCAAATTTTGGCATAACCGGCATTTCTTGATTTACCGGGAATGTTCCATTAGGAATTGGTGGCATATTGGGTATCGGGTTTGCGCTTGGTGTTGTTTTGTTTTCGTTGTTTAACGATATCAGTTGAGTAAATGGTGAAGGTTTTATGCTTTCTATTTTTACTTCCACCGGAGCGGTAAATTTAGGTACAGCCGTTATTTTCGGTGTTTGTTTTGGCGGCGTTTTTGTTGCGAATAATATCCAACCAAGAAAGATTGCCGCTATAAACAACATTACAACGATTAAATATTTGAATTTTTTACTCATAAGTGGCTCCTATTCTACGAACGTTTTGTATGAAAGCTGTCCGTTGAGTTTGGTGGTTTCGGTTGCTTCCAAATAAACGTCTTTGTAATTTACCAATACCAACTTACCCTTAAACCTGTATGTTGATGAATTTTTCAGAAAATTCATTATGTCTCGCCATTCGCCGTTATAAAAGATTTTGTATTCATAGCTTTTTATATCTTGATTGTCGGCCGGCGCGGTGGCGGTCATACCGATTATGTGCAAGTTATATGATTGCATTAGCCGTAAGATGTCATTTTGTAATTTATCCAGGTCTTGAATTGCTACCGGCATTCGTTTTGTAGCTGTTGTTTGTTCAAAAGCTTCGCGGGATTTGTCATAATCAGCGATATAATTGTTTATTTCTTTTAATTTGTAGCTTGTTGTGTTTATTGAATTTGCCTGACTGGATTTATAAAAAGAAGAAAACATTACGCCGATAATTAATATCGTGATGATCAATCCTTGTATTTTTATAATTCTTTTTGCTTCCGGATGTGCATCAACTTCGCTGTTAAATTTTTTTAAATTCACCGTATTCTCCTTTCTATTTTAATGTTGTCGATAATGTGAATGTTTTTTGATTGCCGGTTTTTTCAGATTCCATTCTGTCTACCATCACTTTTTCAAACATTTTGCCTTGTTTTTGCAAATTTTCGGCGAATCTGTTGAATGATTGTACGTGTTCTCCAACGCCGTTTATCGTTACTTTATCCCATTTGATATCAATTTTTGTAAATTTTATATCGTCGGGTTTGGCATTATTGATCATATCCAGAATTTGGTCATATTGAAAATATTCGTATTCAGCTTTTTCCATCGAATCTTTTTTTATTTTCAATTCAACTACTTTGATTTTTGTTTCGTTGTATTTTTTTTCGATTTCCGGTGATAAAGTTGCGTTATAACCAATAGCGTTTACACTTATACCGACAATGTTGAAAACCAGCAATCCCAACAATATTAATGAAAAAGATCTCAGTGCGTATTTAACGATTTTCATTTGTTTGGCGAAGATTTTATTGTCTAAATATTTTTTAGGAATAAAATTCAGAGTCGGAACTTTTTTCATATTACTTTTCCTCTTCGTACTTTGGTTTTAATGCCGTTCCAAAAATTGTTGTCAGTTGAATAATTCCGGTATTATTAAATTCCAGCGAATTTGGAATAAAAACATCGTTGTTGCTGAGCGGCATTGGTTTTAGACGTGCTTTTAGTTCCGGAAATTTTTCGAGTTTATCAGAAAATCTGTTGTTTTTCGTAGATATGTAAATATCGCATTCATCAGGGTTATAGTTCCCCTCATATGAAGATGCTGCTGCGATATCAAAAGCGCTGATAAGTGTAGCTAAATTTGTGCCGTCATTTGCATTAATAATGCTTTCAATCGGCATGTTTGGTTGCGGTTGATAAAACATTCCCAATTTTGCATCGTAACCCGTTAAACTAATTACGTTGTCTAGTTCAATAATGCATTTTGTTTTATCAAAATCATCAATGTATCTTGTTAACGCAATATTTGCAGTTTCGATAGATACAAGCTGTAATCCGCATTCGTCAAACGCTTTACAAAGTACATTAATGTATATCGACTGGATTGCTGCGGCTGTGATTGAAACTTTGCTGTCTTGACGTACTATTAGTGGCGATGCTGTGTAGTTGGTTTTTAAGTCAACAGGTATTGTGTTTTCTAAAAGTTGTTTAATCCAGATTTTTAATTGGATATCTACTTGTTCTTCGTTATATTCATCAAATAACAGATATTTTGTAGCATTACAGTCCATTCTTGTTAACAGGTTGGTTGGCAAAGTAAGGTAGCATTCTGCATTTTTGTTAATTTGCCGGCCAATTCTTCTTATTCCGTGTAAAAGATTGTCGTTGTTTTCGAGTGGAAACAATGATGTTTCTTCAAAAACGTTTTCGATTTTCGCCAAACCGTTTTTATAGTGTATTTCTGCGATTTGGGTTTTGTTGGGCAACAGGTTGATTGCATAAAATTTCATCAAAAATAGTTACACACAGACGACTCTGGCTTTAATAAGACAGATACGAAGTGTGTTTTTTTCCTTTCTATTAATGTGGAGTTGGCTTTTTCTAATAATTTTAGTCGCTTGCTTGGTGTTCCTGCAGATAGTTTTAAACCCGCAAGAGTTCGAACGTCAAAACTTCCAGTAGCTCTTCTTCCAAAGATAAAACATTCTTGGTTTTGGTAGAGGACTTTATCAAACAATTGGAACCCGTTAACATATTTTGGTGATTTGTTTCTCTTTCTCGTGCCTCCTTTATTAATTGTGGCTTTGTGTAATTGCCTGTTTTGCGTTCTGACTCTTTTCGAAAGGTAATTGTTTAATGATGGTACTGCTAATGGATTACCACTGATACAACGGGCATCAATAACATGTTCTTTTGATAACTTATTTGTTATTCTGGTGTTTTTTGTTAAATAGCCGAAAGTCAATGAAACGTTTGGATATAATGATTTTAATTTATTGTAGAACGCCCAACGCATTATTCCCATGAAGGTCGCGTCTCGAAATGTTGCGTTGCGCTTTAGTGATAGTTTTAGTTTGCCTCGATGATAATCGGAGTGGCAGTCTTTGCAAAGCGTTATTAAGTTGTCTGGGCTATTGCCGCCGGTCTTTCGTGTTTCTATATGATGGACATTTAATATTTTGTTGGTGCAACCGCGTTTTCCTTTGCATTTGTGTTTATCACGGAATAAAACGTATTCGCGGACGTTCCAAAAATTTAACTGATTGCCCTGTTGATATTCTTTGCCTTGTATGTTTGGATTGTTGATTTTTTGAATATCAAAGTTGGCTACTTCAACAATTGTTTTAGCGATTGGCAAGATGTTGTAAATTAAAGCTGTTGATTTCAAATGTGCTGATATTTTGTTTTCTATCGATGGCGCTA
>JBAZUP010000002.1:0-148913 GCA_041661385.1 Patescibacteria group bacterium | reverse complement strand
AAACAAAACCTCCATACAAGGTAAGGAGGAGGGCTAAGACGCCAAGGAAGGAAAGTGCCGAGCGGATGATCTTCGCGATGGTGACCCTGATGTCTGAATTAGATAGTCCGAGGCTTGTACCAACCTCTGGGGTAAGACCAAGCTCGGGGGAAGTGAGGGTTTGGGCGGAAGTTAAATTGGTGTTATATATAAACCAAGCTCCTGTCAAAAACAGGAGAAAGAACAAGTATAATTTAATTAGGCGAAAATTTAATTTCACACTAGAGCGGTCACGGCAACTTGAGAGTGTTTAGACAAGCTGCTCTGTCATTACTATTAACTATTCCATTACAACATAACGGAGTACTTCCACCAGTCTGACAACAATTTGTCGGATTGGCGCTATCACATATTGTTGAGGCTTTGGTTGTAGCGTCTAATCCGTTCGGACCGTAACCAGGATAAAAACAATTAAAGTGACTATCTTCAACCGTGGAATCGATAATCGGAATATAATAATGAGTCGAAGCAGTAAGGAATGGACAATGATCAATTTTAACTGTAGTTGTACCCGAGGCGCCGAAACTTGCTCTTGGCACATAGCAAAGCGGTTCCGGTGAAGTCGGTTGTTCGTCAATTCGAATATTATATAAAGACTCCGCGCGAAGACGCTTACTAAATGCCAAACTTAATTCATCGTTTGGAGCAATGAAGGTAGCGTTTGGACCAGGTGTAACCTGAGTAATATAAGGAGAAGTGAGATCTAAATCACGATTCAGCCGATAGGCCCAATCGTAGTTGTCTCCGGTCGCCTGGTCTGGAAAAACCGGCAAGGAATTTGGCACTGCATCAACAATTCCATTTTTATTTCCATCTAGTGCATTTCCCGAAACATCCATCACACCTGAAAACGGCACCGCCTCAAAAGATGTACCGGTAAAAGTTTTTCCGGCTCTAAGCAGCACCTCAAAATCTTCTACCGTGCAGGTGGCTCCAGCCCGATCACAAACCGGCATGCAATAAACAGTACTGCCGCAGGCATTTTGACCACACGCGGTGGTAGGTGTGAATTCCATGGTCTGATAATTGTTTACCAACCGAAAAGTTCCGGCTGGCAAAGTGCTATTTGGCGCGCGAAGAAATACTGAATTTCCGCTAAGCACATAATAACCTGTACCCGCAGTTAGCGTGCCCTGCAAAGTAGACGGGTCCATCGGTTTATTAAAATTGACTTGAATTATACTGTTACCACTTTCGGTAACTCCACTGCCTGGAAATACTCCTGTAACGCGCGGCGGCAAACGATCAAGTACCGTGTCACAAGAAAAATTCCATTCATAAAAATCGCGACCCGCCGGACGGCCGGCAAATATCGACGGATTATTATTTAATGAATCGTCTAACGAAATTCCACTGCCAACCCTAACCACATAGGAAATTTTTGCGGTATCGCTTCCCAGATAATCAAACGGGCGCAGGACAACTGTAAATACTCCCCCGGTTTCTACACTGGCTATGGCCGAAGCACCGCGAATTGGTGTCGTGGTACCGCTTGGCATTATGGAAATAAAATTGCTGTCCATTTTTAAAGTGTCACAATCTGTTTCCCAATTAAAATTAGCTGCGCCAACATTTCTGCAATCACCAAAAATACCGTTGCCAGTGGTGTCATTAATAAGACTAGCCGGTACTATCGCTCTTCTGAATGTAATAATAATTTTCGCATTTCGCGGCACATTGATTTGTCCGCGACCCGGATAATGATCCGCGATTACTCCGCCGAGTCCGCCGCTGCCACTAAAATTCTGATCGGTAAATGCAATATTAACGTTTCCACCATTTCCGTTTACGCCATTTATACCATTTACCAACTGCCTAATAACAAACGACGCTATTCCATAAGAAGAAAGTATTACCACTAGACCAATCACTCCGTTCGTAATTATTCTTTTTGCCTGATTAACTCTTTCATCATTTCCGCCCGCTGTCATCCAAATAAAACCGCCATACAAAATAATAACGACGAGAACGATACCGACAAATGCGAGCGCTGACCTGATAATCTTCGCAATGATAACCCGGATATCCTGATCGGCTAAACCCGATGCGGCTTGAAACATGTTGTTTGAAGTCTGTATTTCACCGCCGAGCGTGGTCTGAGCGTGAACAGCAGGAGTAGCAAAAAATAATGAAAATGAAAAAACCACCAGCAATAAAATCTTCCGTAAGCTGGCGGTATTTTTATTTATTCTTAAATTGTTACTGACCCATTGAAGCATGAGACAATGGATATTTATACCCTAAAAAAACGTATCTATATTATACATTATTTTAGGATAAAGAACAAAGCGGAAGAGATCTTTATCGGTGGAAAAGTTTAACAGCTGTTTTAACTGAGTTTTCCGAGCTTCTTTTTAAGAATGGATTCGAGTTTTTTTTGATCAACAATTTCCTGTACGCCTGACTCCATATCACGAATAATAACTGCTTTATCTTGAACTTCTTTCTGACCCAAAATCACGACATACGGAACCTGTAAACTATTGGCAAGTTCGAGCTGAGTTTTGAGCGAATTCTTAAAGAAATTAAAAGCCAGTTGAATTCCGGTACCGCGTAATTCGTTAATCATTCGGAGCGCAAGACGTTTGGCATCATCGCCAAGCTGGGCAAAGAACACGTCATACTTAATATCTTTGACGACAATTTTATTTGCTTCGGCATGCCTACGGAGTGCTGCAACCGCTCGTTCAAGGCCAAGTGCCATGCCACAAGCCGGAGTTGGTTTGCCACCAAGCTCTTCAACAAGCAGATCATATCGTCCACCGCCGCCAAGCGCGCTTTGGCTACCTGGGTTAATAACTGCGCCGGCTTCATTCTTCTCTTCTTCAAAGGCAGGATAAATTTCAAATACAGTGTGAGTATAATAATCTAAACCACGTACCAAAGTCGGAGTAAGAACGTACGGAATGTGTAATTCTTCTAAATACTCAAGGACCTTCATGAAATAATTTTTTGAATCTTCTTCTAGCCAATCCAAAATTTGCGGGGCGGCTTCTTTCACTTTCTGGCAACTCTCTTCTTTACAATCAAGAAGTCGGAGTGGGTTTTTGGAAATACGATTGCGGCAATCTTCACAAAGATAACTGCGTTTGTTGCGGTAATAACTTACGAGCTCATTTATATAGCGAACTCTTTCTTCTGGAGTGCCAAGACTATTAATATGAATAACAGTTGGAAGACCAATATCATTATAGAAGCTATAAGCGAGCAAAATCATTTCTGCATCGGCGGCTGGGTCTTTTATGCCGATTGTTTCGTAACCAACTTGAAAAAACTGGCGATAACGGCCATTTTGCGGACGATCGTGGCGGAACATTGGGCCCCAATACCACATTTTTACCGGTTGTTGTTGGTTCCACATCCCATTACCGATATAAGCTCTCACAATTGAAGCGGTAGCTTCCGGGCGTAAACAAACCTTAGTACCATCGCGGTCTTCAAAAGAATAAATTTCTTTTTCTACCACATCTGTGCCTTTACCGATGGAACGCACAAACAAACCGACTTCTTCCAAAACCGGAGTTTCAATGAGACCAAACTGATAAAAATCAGCCAGATGTTCGGCAATTCTACGGAAGGTGCGCCAATATTTTTCTTCACGCGGTAAAATATCGTGCATGCCCCGTAAAACACTAAAAGTTTTTTTGCCGGATTTTGCTTCCGGTGCCGTGGCTTTTCCCGCGGCTGCAACCTTGGCAACTTTTTCTCGGGGAATAAATTTTTTCTTAAGCGGTTTCGCAACTTTGATTTTTTTAGGCATATTAATTATTTTAAACTTTCAAAGACTGGTGATTTAAATGTAGCAATACGTGAGATTGGCCAACCTCGAAAAAAAGCCCGACCAACTATCAGATCGCGTTTCACCGGTCCGAAGCGTCGTGAATCAAAACTATTAGCACGATTATCACCCATTACAAAATATTCATCATTCGAAAGAGTGACGGTTTTAGCTTCACCAAGAGTAACAAGATCTTTATCTAAATAAGATTCATTTATTTCAACTCCCTCCGGATGCAAAGTGTTATAAATTGTAATTTTTCCATCGGCAATTTTCACTCGTTCCCCAGGCAAACCAATAATGCGTTTCAAAAAATATTCTTCTTGATTGTTTGGATATTTAAACACTACGACTTCTCCCCGCTCCGGAGTTCGAAGGCGATAGGAAAGCTCATCAACAATGAGATATTCATGGTCATAAAAGTTTGGCTCCATCGAAGCCCCTTTTACGTAAAAAGGTTTAAATAGAAAATATCTAATTACGGCAATTGTGATACCGGCAAGGACGATAACCTTAACCAGCTCAAATATGAATGATAATGCGATTTTTGCTCGAGAACGCTGTGGAGGTAAGTTATTTAGTTCTTCGGACATATATATAGAGAGTAATTTAAGGTTTCAAGGCCATATTATACCTCATTTTATTGATCTTGGCAAGTAGCTAATTATGGCTAAGATAAGGTAAAAAATGATAATTTCATGATTTATTGGAATCAGCTATTTAATAGCTTCATCATAATTATAAACGCCTGTCAAGTTGGCTAATTTATAAGGAATTATTGAATTAATGCAGTGTTTGTGTTAGCATATGCAGGTCTTTTTACTATGTTAACCGAACGCCTCAAACAACTGACCCCCTCTCCGACTGTATCACTTGATACCAAAATTAAGGAGCTCCAAACCAAAGGAATTCCTATTATTAACCTTGGACTGGGCGAGCCGGATTTTGCAACTCCAAAAATTATTTCTGATGCTGGCATTGATGCCATTGAGAGTGGTTTTACTCATTACACCACGGTCGCCGGCATTCCCGAACTCAGAAACGCAATTGCAACTGAGTTGCAAAAGGAAAACGGCCTGAAATACAATTCCGACGAAATTATTGTTGGCGTAGGTTCAAAAGCAATTTTATATAATATTTTTCTAGCCTTATGCAACCCCGGCGACGAAGTCTTGGTTGCTACCCCAACTTGGAACACCTACCTTGAACAAATTAAACTCGCTGGCGGCATACCGGTAACAGTTCCTCTCGCCCCGCCCTTCAAACTTACCGCCGCCGAGCTCGAAAAAAATCTTTCAAAAAAAACTAAAATCATTCTTCTTAATTCCCCTTCTAACCCCACTGGCGCGGTTATTGAACGCGAAGAACTTGAACAAATTGCCCGTTTGGCCGTAAAGCACAATTTATATGTAATTTCCGACGAAATTTACGAACGATTACGCTATGCTAAAACTCCCTATATATCCATTGCCTCGCTTGGCGAAGAAATAAAAAAGCGCACCATTGTAGTAAATGGTTTTTCTAAAACTTACGCCATGACTGGCTGGCGCATCGGCTTTGCGGCTGGCCCCAAAGAAATAATCTCGGCGCTTTCATCTTTGCAGGGTCAAATTACTTCCTGCACTTCTTCAATCGCCCAAAAAGCCGCTCTCGCCGCTTTAAAAGAAAGCAAAGAATCCGTGACCGAAATGCTTACTGAGTTTGCCGCTCGCCGCGAATATTTAATCCGTGAATTCAGCAAATTAAAAAAATTATCATTTTCTGCACCCGAAGGAGCGTTTTATTTTTTCGTTTCGATAAAAAAATTATTATCCGAAAAATATCCGACTTCAGAAGCGTGGTGCAGCGGTTTACTTGAAAAGGAGCATCTCGCAGTCGTGCCGGGCGAAGCTTTTGAATCGCCCGGATATTTCCGCCTCAGTTTTGCCGCCAGTTTTACAGATTTAAAAAAAGGAATTGAAAGTATTAAGAAATTTATTGTATGACCGAACACCGAAGAATTCCCGCCACCATGGTTTCTCAGCATCCCGACCACGCCGGAAAACCCTATTGGCATACCGAAGAATTTATCAGTACTCAGCACGAGGCGCTGGAATGTTTTTTATCTTATTCCGAGCTTGGCGTGTCCGAATATAAATGGGATTGGGAAGGAAAATTTGTCGATGAATCTGTCCTCGAAAAATTGCTGGGCGATCATTTTGAATATTTTAAAAATCACCCGCTAGGCAAGGATAAGTTTCTCACCTTTCGTCTGCCAAATCCAAACGCGGAAACTGAGTTTCGCCTCGGCCGCGCTTTCATGGGAATTCTTAATGCCGCGGGCCTTGCGAAGCAAGTCGAACTGCATAGCCCACCAATTTTTGAAGTAATTTTACCAATGACGGAATCCGCCGAAGAAATGCTCGAAATTGAAGAAGCCTTCGATGAGTTAACTCAGCTTAAACATCGTTTATATAAGCTTGGCACCAGTGCTTTTCATCACCTTGAAGTAATTCCTCTTTTTGAACAAGTTGGCACGATTATTAATTCCGATGGCATACTCCGAAAATATCTAGATCTTCACAAAGCAAAATTTAATAAACTTCCTCCCTACGTACGCCCTTACATGGCCCGCTCGGACCCGGCGCTCAATTCGGGAACTGTACCGACTGTACTTGCGATTAAAATCGCCTTGTCCCGTTACGCAAAACTGGAAAAAGAATTAGGAATTAAAATGTATCCAATTATCGGTTCTGCTTCGCTCCCTTTCCGCGGCGGCCTCAGGCCCGATGCGCCGGAACTTTTTATCAACGAATACAAAGGCGTCCGAACCGCCCTACTCCAAAGCGCTTTCCGTTATGATTATCCGAAAGAAATGGTTATTGAAGCTATCAAAAAACTAGAAACAGAACTTCCCAAAGGCGAACCAATGAAGGTGTCAGACGAAGAAGAAAAACAATTGGAAAAATTTTGCGGTATTTTTGAAAATTATTACCGTGAAGCCGTGGAAGGAATTGCCGGCCTTGTAAATGATGTCGCAAAACTTTTACCAAAACGCCGCGAACGCGTTCAGCATATCGGCCTGTTTGGTTATTCCCGCGGAGTCGGCAAAGTCCGCCTCCCACGCGCAATCGGTTTCACTGGCGCGCTTTATTCTATCGGCGTACCTCCCGAACTTATCGGTACTGGTCGCGGCCTTCGCGAAATTGGATTAGCTCAAAAAGAAAATCTCAAATTGGTGGAAAAATATTACATCAATATTAAAGCTGATCTTAAACGCGCCGGACATTATTTAAACAAAAATGTTTTGAAAGATTTGGCTTTGCAGTCTCCGGCTTGGGAAGGAATTCGGCAAGATGTAGAAGCAATCGAGGAATATTTGGGCACTGAACTGGGGCCTAATACTTTTGAAGAAAAACAGCACCAAATCCTTTCGGAAGAAATTTACGCTCGCGTTCAAAAAAAAGAACCAGTCGCGGAGCTGATTAAAGAAGCGGCATTACTTCGCAAGAGTTTGGGTTAAAAATATTGCTAACAAAAAACCACCCGTTTGGGTGGTTTTTTAATAATTACTTATTTACTGAAGCTTGCCGGCTCCCCTACAACATTACCATCTTTGTCGACAATCACAGCCAAATCATCTTTTATATTCTTATCTTCATTGGCTTCTTGGTCATCATCCTGTAAGAATTTTTCGATGAAATATAGCTGCTGTCCGGGTTGCAAGGTGTAAACTTGGTCGCGGTATTCTGTTTTAAGCGCCTTTAAAGTAAATTGTATCGAACCGTCCGCATTTGCTTTCTTGGTCATTTGAAATCCAGTCAAAGCCAGTTTCGCATCAGCACTAAGTGTTGGACTAGAAATCAGATACGCATATTGCGCATAAGGTTGATCGGAAAGCTTTTGACTTGCGGGTGTTTGCGGGTTGTTCGCGGCTGGCGACGGCGTTGGACTAGACGCAATCGGTTGATTTTTATACCCATCCCCGACTGGATTAATTGCCGCATTATCCTGATAACCAGGCGCCGAACTACACCCAGCGCCCAAAATAATTGTGGCTGCGGCCACCCCCAATAAACCGACTAAATTATGCTTACGCATATAATAAAAAAATAGGAATAAACAAAAATGAGATTATATTACTATCTCATGGTTATAGAAGCTTGTAAAGCAAGGTGGGTTATTTACGCTCAAGTACGCACAATCCTTCAATATGCGGAGTGTGAGGAAAAAAATTATAAAGTTTCCAGAAGACTGGTTTGTAGATAAGAGATAAAACCGAAATATCCCTAGCGTGTGTGTCTAACCCGCAAGACAGATATATTATTTTCTTCGGACGGCTATTTATTAATTCCTTTGTAAAATCTTTGTGAAGTCCGGTGCGAGGCGGATCCAAAATTACAATATCATCCTCCCCGATTTCTGCTTTTGCCGTTTCCGATAAAGAGTTAACAACTTTAACATTTTTAAAACCATTTTTCTTAATATTCATTTCCGCAAATTCAGCCGCTTCTCTATTTTCTTCAATCAAAACGGCTTCTTTATACTTATCATGCAAGGCTAAACCAATTGCCCCTACCCCCGAATAATAATCCACAACTCGCCCGCCTGCCTGGCCGCCATTGGCTTTGCCAAAGGCATGCCGGCGGGCAACGCTATGCGTAGCATTGCGGGCAGGCCCACTGGACAAGTGTTGTCCAATGTCTTTTAGGGTTTCTTCAAAAATTGAAGGGTTAATCTGAAAAAAACTAAGCAGACCACAACTAAGTTTTACACCATTTAAAATATAATCCAATTCGGTCTTACCGTTCTGCCCAATCAATTCAGTTGGGACTGAAGCGGGAGAAAACGGATTTGAAAAATACACTTGCCAGCCGACAAGGTCATCAATAGTAGAAAGCTCTGGGTAAATATTTAAAAACTCCCGATTTGTAACAAACAAAACCGCCGCTACCCCCTTTTTGTCGCTTCTTACAATCAAACTCTTTAGCACATTTAGCGGTACTTGGTTGGTATTCAAGATATTCACAATTTGCGCACTTGACTCCTGAATTTTTTTGTCCGCAAGCACGCATTTTTCTACCTCGTATAAATCGTGAGTACCACGGTGATGAAAAGCGAGCGATACTCCGCCATTTTTACCCGCGGTAAAATTATATTCCATTTTGTTTCGGTAACCGTATTCTTCTGTACCAGAAACTATTTCCAAATTTAAATCTTTTATTCCCGCGAGGCGGCTGTAAGTTTCTTCGGCGATAGTTTTTTTCCATTCGTTCTCTTTTTCAAAACCAATAGTTTGCCAGGGTGAGCAAGACAAAAAATGCTCCTCAGCGGGCTTAACGCGGTCGGGCGAAGCGGATAAAACATTTATCACTACCCCCTCGACAAAGTTTTTCTTTTTCTTCAAAACTTTTATTTCTACTTCTTCTCCCGGAAGTCCGCCCCAAACAAAAATCACCTGGCCATCACTCCGTGCCAGGCCCTGCCCGCCAAATACGAGTTTTTCGATTTTTACTTGCATAACCTCGCCATGTTAGCACCTTTTGTCATTCGTGACAATATATTGATATAAAGGTATACTTTATTCAAATATCTTTACATAAATATAATAAATATGGAAACAACAACACAACTTAACCCACCACCAAAAACAAATCTTCTTGTGGGAGTTATACTTGAAATTATAGGAATTATAGGAATACTATCAAATATCTTTTTTTTAATAAATATTGTAGACTCATTTTTCGTTATTACAGGAATAAGAATATTATTTTCTATCACTCTTACTGCCATCGGTTACGGATATATTACCCATAAATCATGGGTTAATAAAACCACTATCACCTGGAGCATCCTAGCAATAATTCATGGACTTTTTTCGATATTATATGCAAGATTTCAAGTAGTTAACTACTCCCATTACGGTTATTTAACTGGTAATTTTATCACGGATTTATTTGTTGACCTATCAAAAGATGGTGATATGGCTGGATACATGGCAGGCATAATGTATAATTTGATACTGCCGCCCCTACTAATATTATACGTTGCAAAAATAACGAATTACTTTCCACAAGAAAAAAAATTATACAAAATTTCATCATTCATTTTTCTAATTTGTATTTCAGCTATTACAACAATATTATTTTTGAAAAATTTTGGCATAATCTTGTCCGGTTTTCGATTCTAATCTTTATATGTGGGCGTGCGGAATCTCACTCGCTCACTTCGTTCGCTCTCACGAAAACCTTCGGGTTTTCGTGGACTTTCCTCGGCAAGAGAAAACTCCCGTTTTCTCCCTTTCCCGTTCGATTCACAGGCTAACATAAATAAAAAATCCCCTGTTGGGAATTTTTATTTATGTGGGCGTGCCTGGAATCGAACCGGGGACCTCGTCATTATCAGTGACGCGCTCTAACCATCTGAGCTACACGCCCGCTATTTACTATAAATAATCGCCAATTATTTTTCTTTCTTCATCGGTCAATTTGTCGAACAATTCATTTTTTACTCTTGAGACGGCTTCTTCGCGTTTTCCTACCCTCAGCAATTTCACAAATACTCCTAAAGCACCAGGAATCTCTTTACCACCATTTAGCTCTTCTAGCTTATCTGCCAACTCATTCAATTTCTTAATTTCTAAACTTGATTCATTTTCCATATGACTTCATAGTTTGGTGGGCAATAGAGGAGTTGAACTCGCTTACGCTCTTTGAGAAACCTTCGGGTTTCTCAATACTCTTCCTCAACAAGAAAGGGAATACTTCCCTTTCCAACCCTTGTTCAACTCTGGTGGGCAATAGAGGAGTTGAACCTCTGACCTTTACAATGTCAATGTAACGCTCTAACCAACTGAGCTAATTGCCCATAAGTACTGAAAATTATATACAAAAGTTGTCAAAAAGTCAAGCTAAAGCCAAACAAAAATACACCGGGTATTGTGTATTGTGTGGAAGGTGGCGCGCTAACTAGCGCGCCACCTTCCAGGTCCTCCTAAATATAATGAACTACCGGTCGCGGTACCTCCTTTTTTTTGATCCACACCGCCTTTACGGGGTTAATGATTGATGTGTTCGCGCCAATTTTGCACGATTGTTTTGATTTGCTTTCGTCCGTCTCCGGGTCTAATTCTTGAAGATTAATCTCCATGAACTGCCTACCGGCAGCATCGACGGGGATTGCCTTGCAATCAGACCTGAGAATTGCGTAGTTGAGCTGTGCCTTTATGGGCGCAGAGGCCGGAGCGCTTTTTTGAGCGCTTCCACCGTTTCCCAAAATCTGGGCCAGAATGTAAATGACTATTAGCAGTAATTGCATGTGTCATTCCTTTCGGCCCGCTTGGGCATTTTCAACATACCCCAAAACGACCGAAAAGTCAAGAATCAACATCTTAATAAAACAAATTTTAAATTCCATTTTCATAACTAAAAAACTATCCCGAAGGATAGCTTTTTAGTCAGTGTTATTGTTTTCACAATACAAAGTGACAAAAACCTTTCGTCTACTCATCCCATAGAGAAACCGAAGTTTCACTATATATCGGGATTCGACTATGGATAATCACAGTCTTTCGACTGAGTATCTCCAGAAAGGAGGTGATCCATGAGCAGCTTCCGCTACCCATGCCTTGTTACGACTTCACCCTAGTCATTGACCCTGCCTTAATCCCCGTAAGGGAACTTTGGGCATTGCCAACTTCCGTGGTGTGACGGGCGGTGAGTACAAGACCCGAGAACGTATTCAACGCCACGTGGCTGATTGGCGTTTACTAGCGATTCCTACTTCATGCAGGCGAGTTGCAGCCTGCAATCTGAACTGAGGGAAGGTTTGATGGGATTAGCTCCATCTCGCGACTTCGCAACCCTTTGTTACTTCCCATTGTTTCATGTGTGTAGCCCTGGACGTAAGAGCCATGCTGATTTGACGTCGTCCACCCCTTCCTCCTAGCACACTAACCACTATCAAAGATAATGATCACTGTGCTAGGCAGTCTCGTGTGTGCAATTTAACACACGACATGGGTTGCGCTCGTTTCCCAACTTAATGGTACACCTCACGGCACGAGCTGACGGCAACCATGCAGCACCTATCTAGCACCCTCGAAGGCTATGTCCATTTCTGGTCATATGCAGCTAGTAGTTGAGCCCAGGTAAGGTTCCCCGTTTACCATCGAATTAAACCACATGAACCACCGCTTGTGCGGGTCCCCGTCTATTTCTTTGAGTTTTAATCTTGCGATCGTAATCCCCAGGCGGCGAACTTAACGTGTTAACTTTTTTAAACGGCACTGACAGGGTCGATACTGCCAATACCTAGTTCGCATAGTTTAGGGCGTGGACTACCAGGGTATCTAATCCTGTTTGCTCCCCACGCTTTCGTCCCTGAATGTCAGTAATGTACCAGCTAGCTGCCTTCGCATTTGGTGTTCTTCTCGATATCAACGCTTATTACGACTACACCGAGAATTCCGCTAGCCTCTTCCATACTCGAGTTTGATAGTATCAGAAGCAGTCTCACCGTTAAGCGGTGAGTTTTGACCCCTGACTTGCCAAACCATCTGCGGACGCTTTACGCCCAATAAATCCGGATAACGCTTGAGGTCTCTGTATTACCGCTGCTGCTGGCACAGAGTTAGCAACCTCTTATTCAATAGGTACCGTCACAAATTCTTCCCTATTAAAAGCAGTTTACGATCCGAAGACCTTCATCCTGCACGCGGTGTCGCTCCTTCAGCCTTTCGGCCATTGAGGAATATTCTTGACTGCAGCCTCCCGTAGGAGTGTGGGCAGTGTCTCAGTCCCACTGAGGCAGGTCGCGCTCTCACGCCTGCTACTGATCATCGCCTTGGTAGGCCATTACCCTACCAACTAGCTAATCAGCCATAGGCCCCTCTCTAAGTAATAAATCTTTACATGGGAATGACTTTTGTCCCCCCATGACTATCGGATATTAATTCGCCTTTCGGCGAGCTATCTCCGTCTTAGAGGCAGGTTACCAATGTGTTACTCACCCGTTTGCCGCTCGTAACTCTCTAACACCTTGCCGACGATTTATTCATCAGTAAAGTGTTAAAGAGTACGTCGCTCGACTTGCATGCCTTAGACACACCGCCAGCGTTCATCCTGAGCTAGAATCAAACTCTCAATAAAGATAAGTATGTAGAACGGTGTTCAAGTCCGCTTGCGCAGGCCTCGCTCCTTGTTCAACTTATCATAAGAGAATTGAAACTCGTTCAATGAACGAGGTTAATTATTTTGGATTTGTTGGATCTTGAAATTACTTCCGGCCGAAGCCGAAGAAGAATATTTCAAAGATTATAATAGACGATTATTATAACAATTAAACCAACGTTTAACTGTTAATGGTTTTTGTCACATTTGTATTGTCAAAGTTCATTCTTTTTACGGCGGGCCGGTTCGTTTTTTTTCGAACTGCTTCGTAGAAAGAAAAAAGAGGAACCAATAAATGAGTTACTCTTTTTTCTCTCCAGTTTCGTTACCGTTAGATACTGTCGGTAGGACTTAGAGGAAGTCTATTAATTTTTATAGGGGCGACCGGGTTAGGGTCTAAATTTACGTTACACCATTTTAGCTTATTTGAAGCACCCTGTCAAGGGCATAGATTGTGGATAAGCTAGCCTATTTAGGTTTTGTTTTTCCACGCCTCCCCGCCGGCCTGTCCACCCCACCATTCGTTCGAATCCGTCTTCAATATTTCTTCACAAAGTTCTTTGGCGATTTCTGAATGTAACCGTTCCTTGGCACTCTCAATCCAAAAATTTGCCCGTTCATTTCCGATGTCGGCTTGTTCCTTCAAAGAAATAATCCATTCCAAAGTATCAGCATCTTTTACCAATTTTGATTCCGGGGTTTTGCGTTCTTCGTGTTCAGTATAAGACTGCACCATTTCGGCCCCAAACGGCAAACCAGCCGCCACATCTTTTACTGCATCGGCTTGAAAGCGTTCCGTATATTTTTGATGGATATGATTAAGATCCGAAACCCGCGCCTCACCCAAATCGTGAAACATTGCTTCAATTAACATCTTTTCAATATTAACTGTGCCGTCGAGTTTGCCAAGCACATAACTAATATACATGGTTCGATTGGTGTGCTCCGCAACGCTCTGGTCACCACTACCGAGAAACTGAAAACCGCTACGGGGCGTGCGATTTAACATTCCAACTTCAAAAAGAAAATTTGCGATTGGTTTTAGTTTAGACATATTTTTATTATTTACTTTTTCCTTTGCGCCATTCTTCAATTTTTTTATGATCACCAGACAGCAAAACCTCGGGCACCGCTAATTTTTTCTTGCCGAATTTGATTACTTCCGGTCGAGTATAGTGCGGATATTCCAAATATTTTGTAAGCTGTTCCCCTTCAATGCCTTTTACACTTTTAAAAGATTCGTCATTTAATGATTCTTGTTTGCCAATCGCTCCCGGAAGAAGCCTGGTAATTGCTTCCATCACCACCATCGCCGGCACTTCACCGCCGAACAAAACATAATCACCAATAGAAATTTCTTCATCAGCGACCTCAGCCATAACTCGTTCATCAATTCCTTCGTAGCGCCCGCAAACCATTATTAACTGATCAAGCTTTGCCCAGTCACGGGCCATTTCTTGCGTAAACTTTTTACCTTTTGGATTAAAAACAATTATTTTGGTTTTTTTGGCTTTTTTTATTTTTTTAATCGCTTTATAAATCGGTTCAAACATTAAAACCATTCCCGCTCCCCCGCCATAAGGACGATCGTCCACAGTGCCGCGTTTATCATCTGCAAAATCCCGAAGATAATGAGTATTAATTTCAACCAGCTTCTTTTTTTCTGCGCGCGAAATCAAAGCCTCGGTTTTAAAGCTCTCAAAGAATTTTGGAAAAATGGTTATGATTTCAAATTTCATATATAAATTATGTGCCTATCCTAACATGAAAAATACTAAAAAACAACTTAATATAATGATTAGGGCGTCCCGACTAAAAGTCGGGACGCCCTGGTGGAAAAGAACGAATGGCCGTGAAACGGCTAACTGGCCAGCATGATGCCGGCACTCCTCATGGCTGCGAGTTCCCGCACTGCGTCGGCGATGAGTTGTGCATAGTACGGGTGCACAGCCTTCCTCCACTCCTCGAGTGTGTCTCCTTGAATCATCAGGAATTCCGGCTTCGGCCGGAACATGTGAACCTTGTGGCCAAGCGGCAATTCTGCCTCGGCCTCCCGAAGAAGTACGTCCGCGAGAATGCGCTCACGCTGCTTTCTGTGATGAGGCTTGAGTGCCATTCCGAACCCTCATGGGTGGAGGTTTATGGAAACGCTGAGACTAATATAGCATAAAATAAAAAAAAGAAGTATCCAATTGTGCACCGTATTTTTTTAACAAAAAACCACCCCGATTACTCGGAGTGGTTTGAAGATTTTTTATCTTTAGATTTCCAGATTGTCTACAGCGCTGGTATCGATTGGCTGTGAGTCCATTGAACCCATTTGTGAGTCCATTCTTGGAGCTGGTCCGCGACCACCTACTGGTTCGTTGATTTTCAAGTTAACGCGAGCGTTATTCTTGGCTCCAACGATTTTGAGGAGAGTGCGGATAGATCTGGCAGTCTGACCCTGGCGACCAATAACATAACCCATGTCGGCTGGATTCACATCTAAGGTGATGAGAACACCGCGCTCGTCGATGGTTCTGTTGGTTTTGACATCGCTTGGGTTGTTGGTGATGGCGCGAACGACATCTTCAACAAACTTTTGATCCATTTCCATATTGTCAATTCTTAACATTTCTATAAGTGCAGCCTGTCGACGTAGTGCAGAATCCTGATTAACTCAGGACCTACCAGTACTGCTTTTCAATGAATACATTATACCATAAATAGGGTGAAAAGTCAACCCCGTCTTTTTGCCTGTTTCTTCTGTTCTTCATTCATATAACGGGTATACCAGGAGTATTGACCGCCAAAATAATTAGCAATCAGTTCAACAACTAAACGCGAAGTCTTGTTTTCTGAATCAAGATCCGGCGCAAGCTCCGATACATCAACACCGGCCACATTACAAACTTTTCCGATGTATTTAGCAAGGTTAAGACTTTCACGATAATTCAAACCGCCCCTCGTCGCCATGGGCGTACCGGGCGCGCACTCTTCATCCATTGAATCAATGTCGAGACAGACCCATACTTTAGAAACTTTTTGCGATAATTTTTTTATTTTTTCAAAAGCTGGAGCTAACCCCTGCTCGGCAATTTCCAGCATGGTAACGCTCGCAATTTTTTGTTCTCTAATAATATCCACTTCCGCCTGATCTAAATCTTTCAGACCTACATAAACTAAATTTTCCGGCTTAAGTTTTCGGCCGGCCGAACGAATACCAACTAGAGATTTATTTCCTAGGCCAAGCGCGGCGGAAATTGGCATGCCGTGCACATTTCCGGAAAGACTGGTCTCATCGGTATTAATATCAGCGTGCGCATCAATCCAAATTACTCCTAAATCGTCTTTAAACGCCTCCCCCGCACCAGAAAGTGTTCCTATCGAAATTGTATTATCTCCGCCAATTGCCAAAATCTTTTTACCGCTCTTAATTTTTTCAGCGACAACTTTGGCGATATTTTCAGAAACGGTAACTATTGCATCTAAATATTTTGCTTTTGTATTTCCAACCTCGGCCATAGTCTGATCCGGGCAAGAAATATCACCGACATCTTCCACCTTGTAACCGATTTCTTCGAGCATGGAAGAAACACCCTCTTTGCGCAAAGCCGCCGGCCCTTTGTCCGTGCCGACCGAATCTTTTCCCAAATCAAGCGGAATGCCAACAATTGAAATTTCGCCGTTTAATTTAGGCCGTTCTAAAAATGATAAATTATCCATAAATTTTAAAAAAAACCCTGCACTATTTCAGTGCAGGGTAGTATATTCTTTTTATGCTTAGGCTGCAACTTCCGGAGCTGGTGCTGCGGCGACTGCGGCTTTCTTATCGTCAGCGGCTTTCTTTGAAGCGGCTTTTTCAGCAATCTTGGCGTGGCGTTTCTTTGAAAGGTAAACAGCTTTAACTTTCTTTTCTTTCAAGATGCCGGCTTTTACCAAAAGATTGTGAACAGTTGGGGAAGTTTCTGCACCCTTGCTAATCCAATAAGTAATTCTTTCAGCAATTGGCAAAAATTGATTTTCTTTTGCGTGAGGGTTGTAAGTACCAAGTAATTCCAAATATCGGTCTTGGGTGTCGCGGGCTTTTTCAGAAATGACCAAACGATAAGTGGCAATTTTCTTTTTTCCAACGCGTTGTAAGCGAATGGTTAACATAATGTATTATTTTCAGTTTAGATAAAACTGTGACTTTTTTTGACCCCATTTAGGGCGAGAGCAGCATTACTATAGTATAAACCCGGGAGTTTGTCAATATTTATACTCCAATATACTGCTGCCGAAGTTCAGGTCGGCAGGCCTGTTTACAACAATCTAACTCTTTTCCTTGAGCTCAATGCGGCGGATGGACCGATCTGGGCAATACCAGCAGCGCACGCTGAATCCGCGCGAGCACGCTCCTTCGAAAACAAACATCTCCGCCATTCTGGTAATGTGGCACCAGGAAACATTGAGATTGCCACGAACCTCGATCCCAATTGCTTGGGCAGTTTTTTTGTCGGTTTTGAAGCCGATTTCCATCGGTATTCCCTTGAACAAAGAAGCAAATGCCTTCTCTGCATCCACTTCCGTGGTAAGGTCAAGAATGTGGATTTTTCTCGAATGCGACATGGAGTCTCCCAATGCTGAAATGTTTATTTCGGCACGTTCATGCAAACAGCCAGTTTGCCAACCTCTTTGACCGGGTAATAAGTCCCGTTCATTAGAAGTCGGTCATCGATGCTTTTGCCCTTTACAACGAAGACGTTGATTAGGGCGGAGCTAAGAATGCAACAGGTCAAATTGAAAAACATTTGACCATGATCAGGAATCTTGAGCGCTCTTGCCGCCTCAGAATCAGTCGTATAGGTGAAAACCACCCTTTCCGTTTTGTTCAGCAAATGATCCACAGACGGGTTTATCCCCTTAACGACATGGAGAAGAAAAAGTTTGTTCATTTCTGTTCTCCAAATAATTAGACAAAGGTTTTTCCGAGATCGAGGAAGCCGGAGACCGGATTCGTATAATACATCCCGTCCACGGTGAGGGGCTTCTGGCCGTCGGGGTGATAGTACACACCCCGGAGCAAAAAAGCACCCGGCTTGGTCTGCATTGCCTTGTACAACCTAACTTCGATAGTCCCCTCCGGAAGCATGTGGAACTCGGCCGCGGCCTCGCTCGGCATGGTATAGAAAAAAGAGACTTTTCTGTCGAAGAACACGGCGTCTTTCAGCTGCTCGGGAGTGGGGTCTCCATCGGTCAAGCTTGCAACAATAAGGACGCGATGATTTTTGGTTGTGGTCATGGCGCTACTCCTTGGTTAGAGTTAGACAGCGATAAAAAGAACAATTACATCTGTCCATTTTCGGACATTGATTTGGGAACAATATTCCCAAATCAATATCGAAAATTAATAACTTAAAATAACAAAAAAAAGACCTTTTGTCAACCCAACGCCCGCAAAACCTGGGTTATTCGGTCTTTAATAATTATAACTAATCAATTTTGGCAACATCTTCAATTTTAACGCTAAGCAGCTTCGAAACACCATCTGTGCCCATAACCACGCCGTACAAAGCATCTGCCGCATGCATCGTAACACGATTGTGCGTAACAATGATAAATTGTGAATGATGAGAAAGTTCAGACATGATTTTTACAAAGCGAAGCGTGTTAGCTTCATCAAGCGCCGCTTCAACTTCGTCGAGCACCACAAACGGCGAAGGATTGTTGAACAAAATCGCGCAAATAAGTGCAATGGAAGTAAGGGTTCTTTCACCACCAGAAAGCATACTAAGATAACGAACTTTTTTTCCGGGCGGATTAGCCATTACTTCAATACCGGTTAAAACTTTTTCATTTTTCTTTTTCTTAACTTCTTTTTCTTCTTCAGCCGCTTCATTCTGCTGCACAAGCGCGACACCACTTACCTCCGCACCAATCACTTCTTCGATTTCTACCGGCGGTTCACCATATATTTCTTCTAAATTGGCTTTACCGCCACCAAATAAAATCTGAAAATATCGATCAAAATCATGCCGAATTTTTTTAAACGCAACCGCTCGTTTCTTTTTCATGAGCGCATCAAGTTCTTCAATCATCGTTTGGAGGTCTTCCATTGCGGAGCGCAGATCGGTAAGTTGGCCATCCAAAAATTCATATCTTTCTTTGGTTTCTCCATATTCCTTTACTACCTCTTCATCAATTCCGCCAATTAAACTGAGTTGGTATTTTAATTTTTGAATATCACCGGCCAAAACATCCAATTGCGCCGCGTCTGCAACCGGGGTCGGCACGCGGCTTACCACTGATTCAAGCGATACTTTCATTTCGTTCATCACTTCTTGAGATAAATCTTCCAGGTGAGTTTCCAGTTTGGCCATTTGCACGCTCAGGTCATTACGTTCATTTAAGATTTGATTTACTTTTTCCTGCTCCTTTTGCATCTGCCCTTGCAATGCAAATACTCGCTGCTTCTTTTCTTCTTCCTCACGATTAAACTTTTCAATATCACCGCTCGCCGCGACTACAATTTTGTCAGCAGCAAGAATTTTTTTCAAAACTTTTTCTTTTTCTTCCGCCATGCCCTTCAGGTGCTGGCTGTACTCTTCAGGACCGCTTTGGAATAATGATAGTTCTCGTTTTAAAGTCGCCACTTCTTTTTCATCATTAGTCAGTTCACTTTCAATCATTCGAACTTTTTCAGTTGAAGAACGTTCCAAAATAGAAAAATCCACCATTTTTGATTTAGTGCTTTCCATTTTTCTTTCGAGTTCGACTAAATTATTTGTTTCAAGGGTAAGAGCAGATTGCATTTCCTGCATCTGTTCATCATTACTAAGAGTCAGTTTAGCGGAAAAAGTTATATTACCGCGCCGATTTCGATAACCACCACGCATAATACCGCGCTGCTCAACCAAATCGCCATCGAGCGTGACCATGCGCGCGCGGCCAATACCAAGTCGCTCTGCCACGCGGAGATTTTTAACAACAATCGTATCGCCGAGGATCATTGAAAAAATATTATCAAACTTCGAATCAAATCGGATAAGATTTATCGCTTTGCCAAGCACCCCTTCTTCGCGAAGCAAGCTTTCGGTTTCAGTATAGCTTTGGCGGGCGCGAACTCTGGTGTGGGGCAAAAAAGTAGCCACGCCATATTTATTTTCACGCAAAAAATTTATCGCTTCTCTCGCGACTATTTCATCTTCTACCACAATCGAAGATAAATGAGCGCCACTCGCAACTTCGAGGGCGAGCCTATATTCCTCGTCTACTTCGGCGAGTTCAGCAACGAGACCGTGCACCTTGCCAAATTTCTTACGATTTTCAAGAACTGCTTTTACTGCTGTAAGACCGACGATATCGCGATAACTTTGTTCCGATTGATTACTAAGAAGCTGGGTCTGCAACCGGGAAATTTTAAGCCGTTGCTGAGTTTGTTCAATGCTAATATTTTCAAGCTGCTTTTTTTGTTCACTGGCCATTTTTGCATTGCGATCCGCCTCAGCTCTCGCCTCTTCCAGCCTCCCTTTTACTCCGGAAATATTCAAAGACAGTTCACTAACCTTATTTTCTATCCAGCCCACATTGTGCGCGCCAGCTTCGCTATATTTGGTCTGCATTTGACCTTCCAAAATAACGAGTTGCCTTTCCAGCTCATTTTTTTCTTTTACCACTTCCTGATATTTATTTTGCAAAGATTCAAAAACTTGCTGACGTGAAGAACCGCGCGCGAGTTCGGCGAGTTCGCCTTGGGTTTTTTCCAAATCGGAAAATCCGGCGCGATATGAGGTATTCAAAGTTTGAAGTTTTAATTTTACTTCATCCATTTCTTTTTTACTGCGGCTAAACAAAATCGAGTAATATCTTTCCTGCGCGGCCGTCAACTCTTGTTCTACTTCTTGTCGTTTTTCCAATTTACGAACTTGCCGGCGGAGCAGATTCAAACGCGGCTCAACTTCCGCAAGCAAAGTCTCGGCTTGTTTAATATTTTCTTCAGTGCGAACTAGTTTCAGCTGCGCCTGATGTTGTTTAATTTGTTGTTCTTTAATTCCGCAGGCTTCATCAAAAAAATCTTTGCGTTCCGCCGGTGTAACCGTGAGTAGCCGGTCAATCATGCCTTGACCAACGATACTGTAGGCATGCTGAGCGAAGCGGGCGCGTGCAAGCAGCAAATGAATATCAATAAGCCGAGACGGCATATTATTCACCAAATATTCACTTTCACCGGTTCGATACAAACGTCTCGTAATTGTGATTTCCGGATAATTTTGCAGCACTTCGTCATTAAAATCATTATCTTTATTATCGAGCGTCATGGAAACTTCCGCCGACCCCATCGCACCTTTATTTTCTGAACCATTAAAAATAACATCCTCGCTTTTTTTAGCGCGGACATTTTTCATACTTGTCTCCCCCATTACCCAGCGAATTGCGTCAGTCACGTTTGATTTGCCGGAGCCGTTTGGTCCGACAATCGATGTCAAACTAAAAACGCCATCTTTGGGAGGCAAAAAGTCTAAGGTGGTTTTATTAGCGAAAGATTTAAAACCCTGTATTTCTAAACGCTTAAGATACATGTTTCCACTACATCAATTCAAAAATTGCACGAAATTATTATATCACGACCTTTTCTTTATGAAAAGTGACTCATGCGATAATTGACCTTTTGATCATTTTTTGCTAACGTTACAGTAACTCCGTCAAATAATTGACGGATTAACAAGGAGGTTGTAATGGCGCACGGGAACCAAAACACCGGCAACTACAAGAAGAATCGCGACAAGCACGAGAAGAAGCCGAGCAACTCGGCGAAGAAGAACTCGTCCTGGATCGACATGGGCAAGAAGACGAACTCCAATCGCAACAGGGAGCGCAAGAACGTTTTCCGCATATTCTAAGCAACCGCGGCCAACATTACGTGCGAGTGAGATCAAAAGTGGACAAACCGGTCGGTAGTCGCACCTACCGACCGCATAATATTTAATATGAAAAATGTAAAAATTCACATCCTGGATGGAAATCCAGCATTAACAAGTCAGGCACAAGCAATAAAAAAAACAGCGGCTGAAATAATTAAAAAAATCTCCAAACTAATACCGATTACTAATATCGATATTATTTTAATGCATAGCCCTGGAAATATTTCTTTTGGAATAATAAGCGGTCAATCTGAACATCAGCATAAAATAAACATCGCATTAAATGTTACTCATAAATATTTTAAGAAAAATCTTCGCTCTGAGCTAGCAAAAACCTTAGCACACGAACTTTTCCACTCGGCAAGAAACCAAAAAATTGGTTATCCAAAGAATTTAATTGAAGACATGATTGACGAAGGTCTAGCAATCCATTTTGAAACAGAGGTAACTGGCAATCAGCCACAACCTCACTATCGCTACTCCAAAGGAAATTCACTAAATATATTAGTTAAAAAAGCGAAAAAACATTTTTTTTCTCGCCAATACGATTATGACGAGTGGTTTCATGGCTCAAAAAAAAGAAATATTCCTAGATTTACTGGTTACATTATTGGATACAATTTAATTAAAAAATACTTAACAGCCCACCCCAACACTCCCCCTTCCAAACTCATTGGAAAAAAATCAAAACCCTCGGCACCAACAATAAATACCTTGTTTTAAATATCAATTTCAACTCCGGGTCACCTCGGAGTTTTTTTATATTAAATAAATCTTAATAATTTAGTAACAACAAATTAATTCCTGCCCCGCACCTTGACAAATTGCGACAAGAGAGCTATAATCTCTAATTACTTTTAACTAATTAAAGCCAAAAAACAGTCGTTTTATTGATATGCATGCAGCAACGGTAATTCATAAACACATTCAAAAAGCTCATAAAATCCTGATTGTGCCCCACCAAAATCCCGACGGCGATGCCATTGGTTCGGCGGCGGCCTTTCATGAATATGCGCGAAGTCTTGGCCGCGAGGCACAAATTTTTTGCGTTACTCCGCCCAATCCAAAACTTAGTTTCGTACATCATTCCGCTCCGATCTATTCTGACCCGGCAATTTTTAAGGACCCAAGCATTGATACTATTGTTACGCTCGACTCCGGCGACTTGCGATATTCCGGCATCGCCGAACTTGTAAAAGGACATCGCGCCACCATTATTAATATTGATCATCACGCCTCCAATGAAAATTACGGCGACATTAATCTGGTAATTCCAACCGCCGCCTCGACCACCGAAATATTATTTCGCTTTTTTCGGCATAACAGCATTCGCATTTCTCAAAAAATGGCGACCAGTCTTCTAACCGGTCTTTCAACCGACACGAGCAACTTCACCAACGCCGCGACCACAGGTGACGCCTTGCGTGCCGGCGGTGAACTCATTTTAGCGGGAGGCAACTTTAATTTAATAACTTCAAACACCCTAAAAAATAAATCCATCGGTTCACTACGGCTCTGGGGTAAAGCTTTTAGCCGCCTGACCAAAGATGAACGGCTTAATCTTACTCATACATATGTGACTCAAGCCGATATCAAAGAACTGGGTGTTTCGGAAAGCGAATATGAAGGCATTTCCAACTTCCTGAATAATTTAGAAAATACTTCAATTACTCTGCTCCTTAGCGAAACCGCCGATGGAAAAATAAAAGGCAGCCTGCGCACCACAAAAAATGATGTTGATGTATCGGCCATCGCCAAAAAATTTAATGGCGGTGGACATAAAAAAGCCGCTGGCTTTACAGTCGACGGCACGTTAGAAGAAGTGCTGGGCAAAATTCTTACCGCTTAAAAATTAAACAAACCTCATTGGGTTTGTTTTTTTATTTCCTCAATTTTCTCAAGCAGTTTTTCTAAATAGGTTTGTAAAAAATTCCTCTGCTCTGCATTTAATGAAGGGTTTTCTTTGGACAAATTTTCCAGCATTAATTTTATTTCATTTTCATTCAGATTACCAAAAAAATTAAAACATGCTTCCTCCGAAAATTTATTATTCACCAGTTCAACAAATTTTTCTTTCAAAGTTTTTTGCATATTCTAAATAGCCGATAATACGTCGCCAAACGCATCCCAAAGAATGAGACCCACGGTAATAATGCCACCGGTAGAAATTGAATCTACTCCCGATGCTGACCCTGCCGCAATTCCTAGAGCGTGTTTGGCTGGAAAGATAGTAGCAACGTCAAAGGCAGAACCCATAGATTTAAAAATACTACTCGCGTATTCCGGTCCCGCTATAGTTAGACCCGCTATAATTGCAAGCTCTTTCCTTTCAGCTCCTCCCCCACCACCATGTCCGCCACCACCATGCGCTTTGGCTTTTTTTTCATGTCCGCCACCGTGTTCAGCGGCATGCCCACCACCATGTCCGCCACCGTGTTCACTCATATAATATAGTATTAAAACATTAGAAGTTTACAATACTGACCGAAAAAAAACAACTCCATATTAAGTTGCTTTTTGTTATTTTACATCCTTATACAGATTCAAGCTTGTTTGGTTTTAAAATTCTTAGCGAGAGAAATATTAATATAATCGAAAAAACCCCCACAGAATCCTCGAGTATAAGATATCCGAGCGGGGCTATTTCTGGCTGCATTAAATGAGCCTGGTCAGCAATGATTTGAAAAATATTTAATACCCCAGCCAAGATTGCCAATCTTGCTCCCAAAATTTTTCTTTTAAAAAGAAGAAAAATAGCAGTTATTTCTGAAAGCAAAATTGTGAGAAAAGATATCAGCCAATAAATCGACACGTTATTCTGAGGACGAACTTCAAAACCAATCGGAGCAGGAAATTCTAGCACGGTCAGAATTAAAATTATCACGATATTCAATATAGCAAGTTTTCTGGCGGTTTTTTCCATAATAAATATGCTTAAAAAATTAATAGCTAAAACTCATCCAGAAAAAGAAAACGCCAATTAGGAATATAACTCCACCCCAGAGCATTTGATTCCCCTTAAAAATTTGGGCTTTTTTATTAACACGATCAGGAAATCCAATTTTTTCAATTCCTTTGAATAAAGTAACCCAGCCCAAAATTGTAATAGCAACCCGCGAGTCCATCACCCAAACATTATGAGCGACAACGGTAGCAAGTCCCAACAAAAAAGTAATATAACCCGTCGATACAGTAACAGCTCTTTCTTCTGTATACTCTATAATTCTTCCCAACAATTTTGCACCAATAGACATGACGCCTAGGATCATAAAAAGGCTCCCCCAAAATTTTGCTAAAAAAATTGTAATTTCCATATAAATTATAATTTAAATTTAGTTTAAATAATTATACCTCATTGTAATTAAGAAAGGTAATTATTAATAGAAGAGCTCGCTCCGACACGATGGTCGAAACGAGCTCAAATGGAGAAACTTCATCGCGGTTCGAGGGCGCCCTCGAGGGACCAGGTATGGGTTACTCCGTTCTTCAAGGTGTAGAAACCGCGCCTCCCGAACATGCGAAGAACCAGATGAATTGGTCCGATGATCACGAACCCTAACAAGATTACAGGTCCGAGAATTGCTACCGCCAGCAAAATGACCGGCGATGATTTGGTTTCCCAGGAAAAATCCATGATTTTGCCTCCTTGTCTTATAAATAGCACTAAATTAGCACTTTGTCAATATTTTTATTAGCCCCAGGACTAGACGCTTCACTATTCAAACGTGCTCATTTTACTAGCTTTACGAAGATATTTTTTTGTTTTTTACTAATCCAACAATACCAATAATAATTAGTAATAGCCCCAATCCTTGCCCACCCGGACTGTCATCGTACCCACCATATATAAACATAAACACACCAAATACTATTGCGAAAATAGAATATAGTATTCGTCTATGGTATTTTTTCATAATTTGACTTTCATTATACGTTAATTATAGCAATATTATAAAATAAAACGAATCCAACCTTTGAATCATAATAAATAAGCACACCATTATGGTGTGCTTATTTATTATGCTCCGGGACTAGGCGCTTGGCTATTCGAATGCGCTCACTTCGTTCTCTCTCACGACAACCTTCGGGTTTTCGTGGACTTTCCTCGGCAAGTAAGAAACTTCGTTTATTACCATCTTCCGTTCGAATCCAGACGCAAAACAAAATACAAAAAAACACCCATTTTAGGGTGCTTTTTTGTATTTGCTCGGAATGTACGAAAGAATACGAACGGAATTTACGGAATAGGGCGAGCGGAAGGAGGGGTTTGGGGAGGAATTCCGCCCGCCCACCGGCGCGCTTTTTGACGATTTCAAGTTTTTCCTTTAACTAGACTTACAAAATTATTACTTCTGAGTAGATACATTTTGCGATTTAATTTTAGCAAAATAATTAATTACAGCTGTTAGGGTAATTGAACAGACAGCGGCATATGCCACAAATGCAAACAAATTAAAATAGTCTCTAAAAAATAGACCAATAACAACTAAAAATAAAGTCGTTAAAAAATAATACAAATAATTAGATTTATAACCTGCCATCTTAGAGGCAATCCAAACACCAAACATTGCGCCAAAAGGCGTACTAAGAAGACAGTAAAATATCGCGCTTGCTCCCATAGTTAATTCTTCTGAACCAATAGCGACCTTAAACCCGAGATTGTTGGCAAACAATAAACCGACCAAACCAAATAGTAAGCCAAATATCAAGGCACCAACTAAGCCAGCAAAAAAAATAGTAATTATTTTTTTAAAGGGCACTGGAGATAATATAATATTTTTCATAAGTATTATTATAAATAAGTATTATTATAAATATGTGGGTATTATAACAAATATGTGTAAAAGTTGCGATGTCGGCGCTCGCGAGGAGCGAGCGCCGACATCCTTTGTGATCGCCTACTGGTTAGGCCGACTTGCTAGCTGCAAGAAGGTGCCCAGAGGCGCAACGACGAGTCGGTGCAGGTCGTGAGACTGCTATTGCCGTACACGACCATGTTGACTTGCACCAGAGTATCATCGTTGCAGACGTGTTGGCCCGAGAAGAAGCCATAGGAAGAAACCGAATCGCACGGCAAGATCGCGAACGGACGCTGGCTTGCCGGGTAGACCGTGTTCTGACACCGGAACTGCATGGACGGATCGTCCGCGCAGGTACCGTGGTTGCAGGTGACGTAGTTCAGGATCGTTCCGTCTGGCTTGGTCACATTCACGATGACGGCGGAGTGATCGGCGAAGTTGCCGTTGAAGTTGGCATCCTTCCGGAACATCCGGAGCCAGTACCTCCACGTCGAGGAAAGCGCCTGCATCTTGCTCGACTGGCCGGGTGCGTTTGCGACGGGTGCAGCTGTGAAGCTGCGTCGCTTCAAGGTCTTGATCTCCTCGTCGAATCCGCTCGTCACGGTCTGGGACAGGACATCTGTGGCCTCCTGCGCGAGCACGAAGGTTTCACTGAGGTCGGGGTTGGAACCCGTGCCGAGTCCCTCCACTTTCTCCTGCCAGGCGGAAATCCTTTCATCGCTATCGCCGATGGCGATCGCAACAGGGTTTCCTTCCTGGTCGATGATCCGGACGGAAACGGCGTAGGCGGGAGCATCCGGATCGACCGTGTTGACGCCGAGCACAAGATTCTCTCCGCGCAAGGCTTGGAAGTGGATCGCGCTGTTGTTGGCGCGATAGCTTCCGCGGAGCTCGCCTCCGGATGCCTTGTAGATGGTGAGGCCGGGGTTGAGATTCTGCACAGCCTTGAAGGCGCTTGCGCCACCAAGGTCCTGTGCCACATCCGGCGAACCCTGCCGACCACAGCCGACTGCGACGGCCGTGATGAAGAGAACAACAAACAACAGTGAACGGTGCATTGGTGTTTCCCTTTCTTCGTTTCGGCTTCATGCATCATTGCACAAAGGAGTTTCTTTTTAGGAAACTCGGTTTATTAACAATATTTTGCTTAACAAACCGCTTTCTCCAAAATGTGGTCGCATAATTATACGCCGAAATAAACAATAAGTCAAAAGCCCTATCTTATTCGCGAAATGTAGTCGATTTTATGTTTGTGTCCCATTTTCTTGTAAATGCGTCCCTGGTGTGTTAGAATAAAAATAAAAGGAAAATATGCGAAAAAAAAATATATTAAATTTAATAAAATATCACGCAGAAAAAAACGATGGGGCTTTTAGAAATGAAGCTTATAGTATAGCTCGATATTTTGACGCAAACGGCGACCAGCAGCTTGCTGAATATATAATGGCGCTATTATCCGGCACGAATACATTCGTACCACAAGACAACGAACAAAATTTTCCTTTTTTGACCAAAATAAGTCTGTCAGGAGGCGCTCTTCCACTTCCCACCCCAATCAAGAATGATATTTTAGGGATTATTAATTCAATAGGTCATAACGCGGGAATAAATAAGTTTTTGTTTGAGGGCGAGCCTGGGACAGGAAAGACTGAGACCGCCAAGCAAGTAGCTAGAATACTTGAGCGGGAGTTGTTTGCAGTTGATTTTGAAAATGTTATTGATAGCAAACTTGGTCAAACATCAAAAAATATTGTTACTATCTTTAAAGAGCTAAAAGAACTTCCCCACCCAGAAAAGATGATCGTACTTTTTGACGAAATAGATGCAATTGCTCTTGATAGGATAAATTCCAACGACTTACGGGAAATGGGACGTGTAACATCGTCGGTGCTAAAGGGTTTAGACAGTCTAAGTGCTAGTACCATCCTTATTGCCACGACTAACCTTTATATTAAATTTGATAAAGCATTAGTCAGAAGATTCGATTCCACCATTAACTTCAATAGATACAGTCGAAACGACTTAATTGAAGTTGCTGAATCAATACTTAATGATTTTTTAGTAAAGTTTAAATTTGCAGGTCGCAATATGCGATTGTTTAAAAAAATTATTTCATTAATGGATGAAATGCCATACCCCGGTGAGCTAAAAAATATTATAAAAACCTCGCTCGCATTTAGTGATCCAAACAATGAGTTCGACTATCTAAAAAAATTGTACGAATCTATCGATTCAAAGAATAAGAAAACGGATTTAAAATACTTACAAAGGGAGGGCTTCTCTGTTAGGGATATGGAGATGCTCACAGGAATATCAAAAAGTCAGATATCACGAGATCTTAGGGGGTAGTTTATGAATGACCTACTTCAGTTAAAAGGTTCCTTTCAGCAGCGGCCAAGTAAAAACAGGCCGGGATTTCGCAATATTCCAAAAAACGCACCTCCTGTAACATCTAAATATTTGACGACGCTGTCAGTGGGGCTGGAACAACTTGGAGAATATTGGAAAAAAGAGAAGGTTCTTGGTGGGGCCCTTATTGATGTTAGGTACACGACCGTTGTGGCGAAAAGTAATAGAATCAGTGGCTTTTTTTCTAAAGGTCAAATGCACGCAAATAGCACAGTTGTTGGCGCAAGATTCTCAGACAGCGACCGAGAAAAAAAACACATCATTACTCATTTTGTTCATGGCGATATAATTGATGATACAATCGAAAAATTAAGTAAAAGTATCATATTACTTAACATCGAGTTCAAAGGAAGTATTGATGCTGACGGGCTCGAAAAGCTTGGAAGTTTTGGTATAGAATTTAATAAGTATGGACTTACTCGATCAACGTTTTGCAATATTATTGCGGATTCGCACTATGTAGAAGGGTTCGGAATTCCAGATAACAGAATCAATACAAAGAATCAATCAATTATAACTATTTATAAAACTAGTGCTGATGCAATTACAATTTTACAAAAAATTGGCATTGATGTCCCCGAAGAAAGAGTGATCAGTGACACCACCATGCTCTTAAGGCCACCTCAAATCACAATCCTAACGGAAAAAGCCCCTTACCTTATAGCGATGGCAACGGAGGATATATCCAAATTAAGTTATGATGATGTTTTGAGCGAGACGGTCCAGAAAAATAGTCATATTATTGATTCTCCAAATAATGAACCAACTATAGGTGTTATTGATACCATGTTTGATACGAGGGTTTATTTTTCTGAGTGGGTTAAATTCAAAAAAATGATCGATGATGAAATTCCACTTGATCAAAAGGACTATGAACACGGAACGGCAATAAGTTCTATTATTGTGGACGGACCGGTTATTAACCCCGATCTCGACGATGGTTGTGGTAGGTTTAAGGTACGGCACTTTGGCGTTGCAGCCAAGGGTCAGTACAGCGCCTTCACAATTATGAAATTAATAGAAGAAATTGTTGAAGCAAACCCTGACATTAAAGTGTGGAACTTGTCTTTGGGATCAGATAACGAAATTAACCTGAATTCAATATCGCCAGAAGCTGCCATACTCGACAAAATTCAATACGAAAAAGATATAATTTTTATTATCGCGGGAACCAACAATAGAGACCCTAAGACCGAAAGAAGAATAGGCGCTCCAGCAGATTCCATAAACTCGATAGTGGTCAATTCTGTAAACAGCACAAATACACCCGCCTCTTATTCTAGAAAAGGGCTGGTTTTGTCATTTTTTAACAAGCCAGATGTCTGTAGCTATGGGGGTGATATGATTACTGAAGATTTTATTCGAGTTTGCGAACCAAACGGTGAAGGTCTTCGCACGGGAACTTCTTTTGCGGCACCTTGGATAACTAGAAAAGTTGCATATCTAATCGAGGTCTTGGGTCTTAGTAGAGAGACAGCCAAAGCCTTAATTGTGGATTCTGCTTCCGGATGGAGTAATAAAGCGTGCGACCAAAGACTTGCAGCACTAATTGGCCATGGAATAGTACCGAAACGCATAGAAGATATAATTAAATCACCCGATGACGAGATAAGGTTTATTATCAATGGTGTTTCAGAGATGTATGACACATACAACTACAAACTTCCTGTTCCTATTGATGATAAAAAATATCCCTTTGTAGCAAAAGCTACACTCTGTTATTTTCCCAAATGTTCGATAAACCAAGGAGTAGATTATACCAATACCGAACTGGATGTGTATCTTGGAAGGGTTCACACAAAAGGTATTAAGACAATAAACAGAAACACTCAAAGCGTTGACGACGGCGAGTCACATTATATGTATGAGGGTGACGCAAGAAAATTTTTTCGCAAGTGGGACAATACTAAACACATACAGGAAACATTTGGCGAAAAATTATTACCTAGGAAAGCATATGATAATAGCATGTGGGGGATAAGTGTTAAAACAAAAGAAAGACTTGGCACGAGAGATGGAGATGGTATTAAGTTTGGCCTCGTGGTAACCCTAAAAGAAATATATGGTATTAATAGAATTAATGATTTTATCCACCAGTGCGAATTACAGGGTTGGTTGGTCAATAGAATCGATTTAAAAAATAGACTTGATATTTACGCCAAAGCGCAGGAGAATATTATATTTGACGTGTAGTATTCAGTATTTATAAAGGGAGTTCCTACCCCGCTGCGCGCGCAACGGGCGGGTGGGGCAAGCGCAGAGAAAAGAAAAGTTTGCTTTTGGCCACCGTAAAGTTTGAGCCGACATTTTTTCAGGCTGTTTGGCAGTTTTTAAAAAGCGCGCCAGTGGGCGGGCGGAATTCCTCCCCAAACCCCTCCTTCCGCTCGCCCTATTCCGTAAATTCCGTTCGTATTCTTTCGTACATTCCGAGCCAAGTAGGATAAAGGGTTTTTTCGGCGAAAATACGCCAGCCCCTTTTGGCCAAGAATTCAAATTTTTTGCCTTGTCGTGGTCGCACGACGCCAAAAACAAACTTTTCTAAATATAATTGATAATCGTATGGCCAAATACATTTTGTACGCTCGTAAATCGACCGACGAGGAAGAGCGACAAGTATTATCGATTGACGCACAACTGGCCGAGTTAAAAGAATTTGCCGTAAAGGAAAAACTTGAAATCGTCACCTCGCTTTGCGAGGCAAAAACTGCCAAACAGCCTGGCCGAACTGTGTTCGGTGAAATGTTACGAATTATCAATAGCGGAAAGGCCGACGGCATTTTGGCTTGGCATCCTGATCGTTTGGCTCGTAATCCAATCGACGGCGGACAAATAATTTACCTGGTGGACACCGGAAAAATAAATTCCCTCAAATTTCCGACTTTTTGGTTCGAAAACACGCCCCAAGGCAAGTTTATGCTTAATATTGCTTTCGGCCAGAGTAAATATTTCATTGATAATCTTTCCGAGAATGTAAAACGGGGTTTGCGCCAAAAATTGCGCCGAGGTGAATGCCCTGGCCGCGCGCCGTTTGGGTATTTGAATGATCTCAAAAACCACACCATGTTTATTGATAAGACAAAGCATAAACTTGTAAAAAGGATTTTTGAATTGTACGCGACTGGTGAATATCCTTTAAAAGTCCTTGCGGAAAAATTTAATGATTTAGGACTACGCACCCAAAGCAATAGTAAACTATCAGTAAGCGTACTTCAATCAATTCTCAAAAATCCTTTTTACTCTGGCGTGTTTAAATACAACGGCGAATTGCACGAGGGAAAACACGAGCCAATGATTACCAAGAAACTTTTTGACGAAGTGCAAACAATAATGCAAAACCGTGGTCGGCCCCACAAAATTAAGAAACACGAATATATTTTTTGCAGTTTGATGAAATGTGGTTCGTGTGGTTGCTATATAACGGCTGAAAGACAAAAGGGTCATGTGTACTATCGCTGTACCAAGAAAATAGGAACATGCGAGGAAAAATATATTCGTGAAGAAGCGCTGGCCGAACAGCTGAAAGAGGTTTTGCAAAAAGTTTCTTTACCTGATGACCTGGGCGAGCAGATGCTTGCTAAACTAGATAATGATGCGGAATCAAATAAACAAGCATCCAGCGCCCTTGTAGTTGCCTTAGAAGGCCAAATAACGGCAATAAAGGGAAAAATGGATAAATTGCTCGATTCGCATCTTGACAGCACAATAGATAAAGCCGATTATTTGACAAAGAAAGAAAAACTGCTGAATCAAAAAATGGTAGCTGAAGGCAAATTGAAAGAAATTAATAACAAGGGCGCTAATTGGCTCGAACCGATGAGGGAATTTATTTTATCCAGTTGTGAAGCCAAAAAAATCGCCCGTGCAGGCGATCTCAATGAAATTCGTACCTTTCTAAAAAATGTCGGCTCGAACTTTACGGTGAAAGGCAAAAAATTTGAATTCTTGGCCAAAAGGGGCTGGCGTATTTTCGCCGAAAAAACCCTTTATCCTACTTGGCTCCGGGACTAGGATTCGAACCTAGGATATCCACGTTAACAGCGTGGCGTTGTACCACTCAACTATCCCGGAATATACTGCTTACCAACTATAAGTCTTGTGCTATTTAAAAACCCGCTTAGTAGCGGGTATAGCTTCATGAAAAACTATACCTGCGCTAGGTATTATTATTGTTATTATTCAAATTGTTTGCGCAGTTCAATTTCATGTGCCTAATTATATCCACAATCCTTAGGGTTGTCAAGGTAAATTGATTGTGAATAGCTCAAACAGGAATAACGGCTTTTTTGCCTTGAAACCTTTTGGGTGCCAAATACGTATAGTAAGGATATCAGCGAAAATGACAGCGATAATAATTTTTGCTATAATAATTTACTAATACTTTTTAACAGTATTATTATAAAAATAACTAAATTATCTAATATTTATTCATTCATATGAGAAAACAAAATCATAACTTACCTAATTTAGCGGTCCTTTTTACAATAGTTGCAATGGCACTAGTTGTAACTGGCGCAGGTTGTAATTCAACCACCACTGACATCGGCGCAAACACCACCCCTACTCAAACTAATACCCAATTGAGCGAGGTCAATTCACCAGGAACTTATAAAGACGGCACCTATAATATAACAACGACTTACAATATACCTGATGAGAAGGCCCTTACAGAAGACGTTGGCGTGAGTGTTACGTTAAAAAATAACATCATCACCGATACTTCTATTCAACCCAAAGCCACAAATAAAGTTTCACAGGTCTGGCAAAATATGTTTGCCTCCAATTACAAAACACAGGTAATCGGACAAAATATTAACAACCTTAATCTTTCGGTAATTTCCGGATCTTCTTTAACCACAAATGCCTTTAATGATGCGATTGCAAAAATAAAATTGCAAGCTAAATAAATATCGGCCAAGACTCTCAAAAGATTACGATATGCCAAATGCGACTTTAAAATTTGAAGCGATTGGAACGCACTGGCAAATTGATATTGAACACAATCCGCCTCTTTTAAATGAGGCGGATTTGCTTATTGAAATTCGTGAACGAATTGAAAAATTTGAAAATAATTATTCACGCTTTCGTTCCGAATCCCTAGTGACAGAGATGTCTAAAAAAGCCGGCACATACACCTTGCCCGAAGACGCCGGCCCGCTCTTAAATCTTTATCACCACCTTTATATTCTTACCCAAGGCGCTTTTACACCGCTCATCGGCCAAGTGCTGGCTGATGCCGGTTATGATGCGGCCTACTCATTTACAACCCAAAAGCTTTCCACCCCTCCGAGCTGGGATGAAGTAATAGAACTCACGTTGCCGACAATAATAATAAAAAAACCGGCCCTGTTAGATTTTGGCGCCGCCGGCAAGGGCTACTTGGTAACTATAATTTCCAAAATTTTTGAAAAGCATGGTTTTGAATCTTTTTGTATTAACGCCGGCGGAGATATTTTTTATAAAAATAATCAAGGAAAAAAACTTCGCGTCGGGCTAGAACACCCGCAAAATTCAGGTCAGGTTATCGGCGTTGCCGAATTGTTGAATAATAGTATTTGTGGTTCTGCGGGTAATCGTCGCGCTTGGGCAAATTTCAACCACATTATTGATCCGCGAAAGCTAACTTCACCGCAAGATATTTTGGCAATCTGGGTAGTAGCCAAAGACACGGCCATTGCCGACGCGCTTGCCACTTGTTTATTTTTTCTTCCTAGCAGCAAATTTAAATCCGACTACGAATTTGAATACCTAATAATGTTTGCAGACTATTCGGTAGAAATATCTTCCAAATTCCCCGGAGAAATTTTTACACCGGAAAAATAATAGCCATTTTAACTGCTCAGGGGGTTTTACGAAGTTATTAACTATGCTAAACTTAACAAACTAAGTTTATAAAAAAATATGATTAACAAAAACAAATATTTAAATCTTGCTTTGCTCTCTGTGCTAATTTTTGCCTCTGGTTGTGGTTACTCGCCGCCAGTCGCTAGAGAAGCAAACGAAATTACCACGCAAGCGCAGACACCAGCTCCAAAAAATAACACTGTTTCCTTTCAAACTACCTCTAATAAACTTTCTAATCCAACCTCTAATAAACCTATGGAATTTAACTCCACCAAACATTATCGCGCCACCTTACATACCTCAGCCGGCGATATTGAAATCGCTTTGAATTTTGGACAAACGCCAAACACGGTCAAAAATTTTGTTGACTTGTCACGTAAAAACTTTTACGACAACACCATCTTCCACCGGATAATAAAAGATTTTATGATTCAAGGCGGTGATCCGAAAGGTAACGGCACCGGCGGTCCGGGTTATAAATTTAATGACGAGCCGTTTACCGGTGAATATGATCGCGGCACAGTTGCCATGGCAAACGCCGGACCAAACACCAACGGCAGCCAATTCTTTATTATGCACGCCGACGTGCCATTACCAAAAAACTATACAATTTTCGGCCACGTGACCAAAGGAATGGATATAGTCGACACAATCGCAAACAGCCCGGTAAAACCCAGCCCCTCCGGTGAAATGTCTTCACCCGTTACTCCGACTCAAGTTAAAAGCGTTACCATCGTCGAAGAATAAAAATTTGTTTATAAATTTAGATTTCTTCCAAAAAGCCTGATGCAACTATCAGGCTTTTATATAGACATTCTTTTCAAGAAGAGCTGAATCTTTTTTTGAACCCGCGAAACCAACAATTACTTTCAGCGCGCCCGGTCTTACCTTTACCGAAATCGGAGTTTCGCCATAAATCCTCGCATCCGCGTCAACTGGTCTTGTTTTTTTAGACTTAATATTTACAAAAGTTGATGTATAAGTTTGAATGGCTGGGTTTAAGTTATGAGAGCGTAAATACGAACCCTGTTTAGTCATTTTAAGTTTAAAAATATGCCAAAGTAATTTTTTATTTGTCATTTTGTATATTGTCACCTTCAATACGTGATCATTTAATTTTGAAGTTGGCGCAACCGAAAGATTCGCCCCCATAAAAGGTCCGTTTGATATCATAATCAACTGAGCTTTTGATTCAATAATTCGATCGTTATCTAATTCAATACTGAGCGGAGCGTTATAAAACGATTTCATGCCTTTGACCAATTCGACAATTGAATGCCACCGATTTTTTTTATAAGTTAATAAAAAATTTTGAAAATCGGCTTCAATTCCGATGCCGACACTTTCCAAAAAATAATTGGCCTCACGTGCCGCTTTACCGTCAACCTGCTCTTCTTTTAACGATATTACCTCCCCCACATCAATCGATCGGATATTTCCCATTTTTATAACCATTACTGCACTTTCCAAATTTAAAGGAATGGACAACATCTTTGCAACATTCATATATGTTCCAAGCGGAAGAATGGCAAGCGCGGTATTACTCCCAACGAGGCCAGTCGCCGCCTCACCCACTGTTCCATCACCGCCCGCGACTATTACATATTCATAACCATCACTCGCCGCTTCTCTTGCAAGTCGCCTAGCATCTCCCTCTTTTAAAATCGGCGAAGTATCAAAATCTATTTCATATTTGTACAACAAAGCATAAATATCCTGCAGCAACAGAAAATTTGTTCTGGCAAAAATATGTTTTTTTGATCCGGCATGCGGATTGTATATTAATTTTATTTTTGCCATATTTTAAAAAAGTTTACTTCCAAATTTAAGATGACGAACTCGGCGTTTTCGATCGTAGTTTTCTTTTATTTTCAATTATCAATTTTACTTCTTCAACGATACTTAACACTATCTCCCCCATTAAAAACCCGATAAAAATTGCCGCAATGACATCGGTTGGATAATGCGCGCCAACAAACACCCGGCTAAAGGCGATAAAAAATACAAATATAATGAACGGCACCCGTATTTTTTTTGGCAAAAAAGCCGCTAAGACCGTTAAAAAAAGCGCGGTGTCACGAGTGTGCCCAGAAGGATATGAAGGAAAGACCTGCCAAATACTTGAAGCAACCTGACTAACTGAATTTGGCAAAGATAAAAATGGACGCTGTCTAAAAATTACAAATGGAATCGTTAAAACGAGAAGCGCATCAAAAAGACCTGCCAAGGCGCAAGCGAAAACGGCCCATGAAAAATCCTTTCGCCTAAAATAGGCAATATACCCAAGCGAGATAATAATTATTACCACCAAAAAACTTAAAAACTGCGCTCCGCCGATTGGAATAAAATTAAAATTAAAAGGAACAATAATCGAACTAACCCAAGCCGGATGCCAAGTGAACTGAAAAAATTCATAAATACTTCGATCAAAGTATTCAAATAATTTTACCTTCTCAACCAAATATCCAAAAACAACCGAAGCAAAAAATAATAGACAGATAAAAAATATCGCTAGTAATAATGGATTAATATGATAACGCTTGGAAAGTCTAAACATATTACAAATTAACTTTGGATTAGAACCGGTTTTTTTCTATAAAGATTTGGAATATACAGAAATAATAAAAACAGAAGTGAAATTATAATTAAAACTGGTAAGGTTAAAATCCGATAAAGCAAAGTAATAATTACGGATTTATTCCAAGGAATACCAAAAGTCGTTAAGATGCCAATTAGTCCGCCCTCAGTAACACCAAGCCCGCCGGGAATAAACGACAGAATAATTTGTATGAGTACCGCCGCGACAGCGGTGAAAATACTCTGCACGATTGTTATATTAACACCCTGCACTTTTGCAATATACCAAACAAGGAACCCGCCCGTTATATGACTTGCGAGGCCAAGCCCAATTACGATGCTCCACAATCGCCAGCGCACGCTACCACTCGTCTTTGATATAAATTCTTCGTTAACCTTTAAAATTTCGACAAGCTTATTTACCCAAAAATACTTCAAACCCTTACTTTTTAAAAACAAAAGCAAATTCTGCAACTTACCGGGAATTAAAATAAATACCGATATTACTATCAACATTAAGGAAAGCCCAATCCCAAACCAAATTCCAAAACTTGTTTTAATAAATAAAATCGTAAGAAGTGCCAACACCGTGGCAGTCCACAATTCAAAAAAAGCCTGCAGATAAACCGGCGCAATTACCCGGGTTGTTTCTAAATGTAATTTATTTTTAAAAAGAATAATCCGAACTACCTCTCCGCCCGGTAGCGGAGTAAAAGCCTGACTAGAAATAAAAACTATTATGGTTTTCCATAAACTAGTTTTTAAACCAACCGATTTTAAAATAATATAAAAACGATACGCCTTTATGACGCCAACCGCTAAAACACATCCGACAAAAATCGCGATAGTGCCAAAGTTCAATATTTTTATTGAACCATAAGCTTCCTGCCAAGAAAATGTTCGTAACACGAAATACAAAAATACCACCGCTAAAACCAAAGCGACAAAGGCAAAAAAATATTTTAGATATTTTCTCATTTTAATGTATTAATTATCTTCCGCTCCAAAATATTTTATATTGCGCCTAATTTTTCTATCACGGATAAGCTTTTGCCAAGATTTTATAATTATCAAAATACCGTAACCGATAAAATAGCCTAGCAATAAACCAGCCAAAACATCCGTTGGATAATGCGCGCCCAAATATATTCGAGTGTAACCGACCCACAAAGTAACTATTACAAACGGCCACTTTAAATATTTTCCAAAACCGCTTAACACTATTGAATAAAGCGCCATGTCTCGCACGTGACCGGAAGGATAAGTCGGCCAATGAGTCCAAATTGCCTTTGAACCGTCCGGAACAGTATTTAATAAATGTATGAACGGCCGGTCGCGAAACACGTAGCTGTTCGTGATTTTAAATAAATAATAATCTACCAAAAACGCAAATACTATTGCGAGCAGCGCATAGCCAAAATCTTTTCTATTAAACAATAAAATATCCAAAAAACCTAAGGCAAAAACAAAGTATAAAAAATTTGGAATCAATGTTCCAAGCTGAGGAATAAAATTAAAATTAAACGGCGCAACCAATTTATTCAACCACCCCGGATGGGCACCGAGATTAATTTGTTCATAGATAAATTTATCGAAAGCAACTATAAAACCAACATGGTCCAAAGTATTTCCAATAAGAACTATTAAAACTACGGTCGTTACAATCAATAGCAAACCCAAAACCGTGGAATAAAACGGTTCAATTTTTGCCTTAATACTGAATAAAGAAATTGATTTCATTTAATTAAGCTACTATTTAATTGTACTCCGATAAAACTGCTTCAACAATGAAGAATTCGACCGATTTTGTTTGTAATTTTTTTAAAGTGTCAATAGCCTGATAATACAAAGAAGGAATAAATAATGATCCCCCGGACGCGCAATTGCACGCCGGGGGATATTTCTTCTCCTACGAACCACGCATGGTGGTGAACCGCCGATACCGGGCGGGATGACTGTTGTTCACGATGCTGTCCACTTCTTCACGAGTAGCACCGTATTCACGGCACCGATCCGTCTGCATCTCGATATCGTGCGGAGACCCGCTGAATACCGCTCTTCGGAGGTCACCGAGTGCTGCTGACTTCGGGTCGCCGTCGTTCACGTGCTTCCTTTCGCTGATTGGGTGTTAGGTTTGAAATATCTTCTTATCCCCGATCAGTTGTTTGCAGTCTAACACATCAAAAAACGATTGTCTAAATTTGCATTTTTTTAAATATCCTCTATACTACATATTATAGATAAAGATACTTTATGAAATGGTATAAAAAACAATTAGACGAAATTAAAAAAAAGGAGCCGGAAAAATTTGAAGTCGATTCCGTTCCGGTTAAACCCGCGGAGCATTTTGGGTTAAAAAAAGTAATCGGCAAAAAATCTTTTTCCAAGAAAATGGAAAAGCGCAGCCGGCCCAAAACCGACGCTCTATAAAAATAACAAATTGTCAAAATTATTAAAAAACAGGGCACGATTCCTGTTTTTTTACAATTTTTTTCCGGTTCACACCCTTCTAAATAACCTTGATTTTTATTTAATTTAATGTTACAAAATAGATATGACTCTTGCGCATCAAGAGAATATTTATTCACAAAATAAACAAATATGAAAACAAATAAACTTAAGAATTTAGCCATATTTAGCACTGTCGCCTTGCTGGCTTTGCCGAGTATTGGCATCTACGCTCGCGAAAACAATGATGAAACTCGCGATACGAGCGATGAGGAGATAAGTATCACCGCTAACGGTCTTACCTCAACTGAACGTCGAAATGACGACAACGACGATTCAACAAGCTCTAATTCGAGACGAGATAAAGAAGATATTGAAGATAATAATGACGATGAAAATGACGACAATCGAACCACCACCCAAAACCAAACTTCTTCTGAAAACAGAGAAGACAATGAAGATAATAGCCGAGCGGAAGAACACCGTAGTTCTGTATCCGCTTTTGTTCAAAATCTTTTGAATATAGCGGACAATAACAAAGGCGGCATCGGTGAACAAGTTCGAGAGGTGGCGAAAGAACTGGATGAATCGAAAGATAAAGTCTCTACCGCAATCGAAGAAATTGAAAGCCGAAGCAAAATAAAAACTTTCTTCATCGGTACTGACTATAAAAATGTTGGTGAAATTCGTAGTGAAATAGCAAAAACCGAAAATAGAATCGATAAATTAAACCGCCTACTTGCCAGCCTGCCTACCTCCACCCCAAGCACTTCCACCATCGCCGAAATAGATAATCTGAAAGCCGAAGAAGTAAAACTCAACACCTTCGTCTCTCTACACGAAAACACCTTCAGTCTATTCGGTTGGTTTATGAAGCTTTTCAACTAACGATAAAAATCTCTCGTTAGTGGCACAATTTTACTACCAGCCCAAAACTTCAAATAGCTAATTAAAAAAAGCTTGATTTTGAGCTTAAATAAGGCATAATTTTAGCAGTTTAGCACCCTTTCCATACTCCCAAACGTATTGTATAATAGTATCATCAATAACCTGTAATACATGGAAACAACAAAAAAACGTTATAAATTGACCAAAGGCGCATTAATCACGACTTTTGGCCTAATTATGTTAATCCGAACCACTCTAGATTTTTTTCGGCGCATCCAACTTCTTCCCAGCGAACCAATTGTAATTAATCCAGACGAAATACGAGTTTGGATGGTTGGACATGCCACCGTTCTGATTAATTTTTTTGGCACCATTATTCTTACTGATCCGCTTCTCATGCGTGGCTTGCCGGTACCCAAACGTCGCGTAATGCATGGATATAAAGTCGAAGAATTGCCAGAGCTAGATTATGTTATTATTTCCCACGCTCACCTTGATCATTTTGATAAGCGCTCGCTACGCCGACTCGCCAGCAAAACAAAAACACTTATTGTCCCCCGCGCTTGCCGCGATCTGGTGGAAAAAATGTCTTTCCAAAAAATTATCGAACTCGACTGGAATAAAAATAATCTTGAATCGGACTTAAATGTTTTTGCCTATCAAGCAAAACATTGGGGAAAGAGATTTCCTTGGGAAAAAGCGGATCGAGGTTATAACTGCTATGTATTAGAACGAAATAATCACGCGATATTTTTTGGCGGAGATACTGCTTATGGCGAATATTTTAAAGACATTGGTGATAAACACAAAATCGATATCGCGCTTTTGCCGGTAGGTGCTTATAAGCCAATGATGATGACATCGCACCACATGAACCCGCTTGAAGCACATCAGGCATTTGCCGATTTGAAAAGCGATCACTGCATTCCTATTCACTGGGGCAGTTTTCGCCTCGCTCTCGAAGCCATGGGTGAACCGCCGCGCTTATTTAGAACCAAAGCCGAACAAGACGGCGTCATTGACCGCACTCATATTTTACCGAATGGAAAAAGTTTTTGTCTTGAAACAATTGAAAAAAACATTATTAATTCCTTCGTCCCGGAATTTGCACCGGAAACTATTAAATTTAAAGAATAATTTTATGCGTAATAAATTGATCTTATCAGCAGCTTCAACATTAATTATTTTGGGAGTTGGGTGCGCCCCGCGTTCCACTATATTTAGAGTGCCAGACAATTCAAATATCGGACAAAAGCCACCGGCAATCCAGACTTATTTAAATACAATAAATCTGAGTGGCCAGAATCTTAAAACTATTCCCGTAGAAATATTCGAAAATAGTCGGGCTATTGAATTAAATATTTCTAACAATAAACTGACCGGAGCTATTCCGTCTCAGGTCGGTAAAATGACCAGCCTTAAGGTGTTAAATATGAGCAACAATCTTCTTACCGGCATTCCGGCAGAAGTAGGCCAGCTCGCCAACCTTGAAATACTCGATGTTTCGAATAATTACATTACCGGCATGCCTTATGAAATTGGCAATCTTAAAAATTTAAAGAAGTTTATAATTAGCGGCAACAAATATTCCGAACAAGACCTAGCCAAAATTCGTGAATCTTTGCCAAAGACAACTGTTATTGAAACTTCTTCAACCTTATGATAAGGTAAAGACTTAATAAAATATTATGTCAAAACAAAATAATATTAAATCTACCTCACAATACTTAATCCCAACCGTAATCGAAAAAACCAACTTTGGTGAACGCGCCTACGATATCTATTCTCGTCTTCTCCAAGATCGGATAATTTTCCTCGGAAGTGAAATTGATGACGGAGTTGCCAATGTCGTAATCGCGCAAATGTTATTCCTTGCAAATCAAAGTGAGGAAAAAGATATTAAGCTTTACATCAATTCTCCAGGTGGTTCAGTCACCGCTGGCCTAGCTATCTTTGATACCATTAAATTCATTAAACCGGCAGTCAGTACAATCTGCGTTGGTCTTGCGGCTAGTATGGCAGCCGTGCTACTCGCGGCCGGAGAAAAAGGCAAGCGTTTTGCCCTACCAAACTCAGAAATAATGATTCACCAAGTAATGGGCGGAATGGAAGGCCAAGCCAGTGATATCAAAATCCGCGCTGAAAGAATTCTCAGAATAAAAGACCGGCTTAACAAGATTCTATCGGAAAGCACCGGTAAAGACCTTAAAACCATTGAAAAAGACACTGATCGTGACTATTTCCAAACTGCAACTGAAGCACTAAAATACGGTTTAATTGATAAGGTAATAATTAAATAAACACCCTTCTTTCCTTCAAAAACCTCCGCCCAAGCGGAGGTTTTCCTTTTGTTTTAGCCAAAAACAGGCTATCCACAGTTGTTTACTTGACAACCCATCCTATATATGGTATCCTTAACAGTTCTAGTGACCCTAGAACGCACACCAGAAACAGCGCCTTCCAGATAATTATCGCGGCGCGAAATGGTGACAACCAAGACACTCTATACTCCGGAAAAGCTCTGAACTGGATTAGGGAATCTGCCGAAAAAATTTTTCATCAGGTTCCCGTATCCACGACAAGCATGGAGATGTGTTGTTGGAATGGTCGGCTCCGGCTCATCCTTACCTGCAATACATCTTCTTGGGTGCGGTTTAGGGGGGTAACCCCCACAAATATAAAACTCCCACGTACTTATTGGTACGTGGGAGATTTTTTTATGGAGTGACGACGGCGGGAGTGCTGCTCGGTGGAATCGTACAAATTCTTGGAAGTGGCCGATAATAACTATCAAAAACACGCTCAATTTTTTCGCCTTCCGGTGTAATACGTGTATAAGTAAAACTTGCAACCGCACCGCGAAAAGCGACCTGGCACGATTCACCGGTAATCGGTTTACCATTTGAATTGACACTTGCAACAATATATTCCGTCTCAGCCGGTGCCGGAATCCAACGGCTAACTTTAGGGCGCGAAAACCATCCACTACGGCCATCATTTGTTCCCCACAATGAAAAAGTTAACAATTGTTTTTTATAATCAATATCCGTAAGTAAAAGTAAATGATTTCCAGTTTCATTTAAAAATTTCAGATCCAAAATCGGTTCATACAAGGTGGCATCCGTTCCCGGATTACCATTTACCGGATCAAGATAATAACTTACTACAAGCGAATGATTATGCCGTTCGGTAATAGGAAGTCCGCTTTGCATTGCCATGCGGAAAAGCGTTGTTCCAATCTGACACATGCCACCCCCTACTTCATCTTTCAGTGTTCTACCTTTTATTACCGACTCAGGTAAATAACCATTTTCTAAAGTAAACGGACCGGCGGCTTTGGTAGCAGAAAACTCTTCTCCAGGTTTTATTAATGTACCATTTAATCGTTCTACAGCGTGGGCAATATTTTGAATGCGCCTAGTATGACTATCTCTAAAAGTTGAAGTACCGCTGCCAATCAGCTCGACAATTCCCATTTCATTACTGTTCGCAATACGAACATCCGGTAATAACGTCTTTAAAACCAGCGGCGTTCGATCGGCATTGGTATTATGTAAAATTAATGAATTTCGAACCTCAAACAAATTATTAAGCCCAAGATATGTCGCATCAAGATCAACCACTTTACCATCAGAACTGTTTTGAAATTCAATAACCTTATTATTTTCAACGGTAAATTTCGCATTCTTAGCCGGCACCTCTACTTCAGGAGCAATGACATTTTTTAAATATTTTTCAAGCTCATCTTTATTTAACGAAAAAACCGCCCGGCCATCGTCGGTTGCTCTTACTCCAACGAGTCCCGCAAGTTCTCTTTCGGTAATAACCCACTCTCGCTCTGGAGTAGATGAAGTTGGGTCAGTTATAATGAGCGGTCCAAATTTTAAAATCGCTCCCAAATCCGGTAAAATTGCTTCAATCATCGGCTTAGTAACCGTCGGCGAAAAAAAACTTCTTTTTAAAACTATCGGCTGAAATGAAATATGTGAAACATTATTCCTAATACTTGCCACAGCTAAATCATAATCAAAAGTTCGTCCGCTCTTTTCTTCAATTATGTTTGCCGCGCCATTTAGCTGGACATTACTAACGGTCGCATTGCGAACCTTATCTTCATAAGATGAAAGAGCAATTGAAAGTTCCGACTTTAAGATATCATCATTCGCAACTACCGGCACAATAAGCTCCGACGGGAAAAAACGCAAATATAGGGGGTCAAAGTAAGCATTGGTATTTTCACCTCGCCGACCGGCCCTGAGCGCGGCAATACTGACGGCGTCACTATCGATACGGAACATTTCAAAAGCGCTCTCCCCGCTCGCCACCGTGTTGATTTTTACATTTGGTCCGACCTCACTATCGATAATTATTTCTATTCCTTCGTTGGCAAATCGGTTATTAATATTTTCAATAAAATTTTTGACTTCTTTTTTGGTTAAGCCGCCCAAATCATACTGGCCAATTTTTACTCCCGGATAAACCCGATCTTGATAAGAATTTATATAATACCAAACACCGCCGACAATAATAGCGCCAAGCATTATAATGCATGCCGGCAAAACAAAAATCAACTTATTTTTACCGAGTCGACCTATCGACGCCGGAAGTTTTATTTTCACACTAATCTTCAATTACTAAAATTGGAATACTTTGCCTTGCGCTGGCTTTTGGCAAACGAATGGTAAGTACACCATTACGATATTCAGATTTTGCTATATCGCCATTTACATCTACCGGCAAAACGATTGTTCTTGAAAATTTTCCCCAATAGCATTCTTCATAAAAAAAGTGAACCGGTTCATTCAAATTTGGGGACCGACTGCCTCGAATAGTAAGAAAATCGTTGTGTAAATGCAAAAAAATATCCTCCGGCCTGGTGCCGGCCATGGTAGCAATAACAACCAAATCGGTTTCGGTCTCAAGCACATCTACAGATAATTTACCTTCAATTTCTGCGCTATTCCACTCAGGTCCTTCTTCAATCGGTAAAGGGGAAACAAAAATTCGCCCAGCTTCAAGCTGTTCTTTATCAGTAGGTATTTTTTCTCCAAACATAGGTTCTTTTTTGCTAGTATATCACAATAAATACATTTTACAAAATAACAAAACACGCCAATAATGGCGGGTTTTAATGTGCTGAACTAGTGGAATGAAGTTGGAACTTATTTTGCCAACAATCTTGACAAAAGTCGTCTTTTGTGATATGCTTTACTGTTTATTAGCTGTAATTTATGACTAATTTTAGCCGTATATTCTGCTAGTAAGCTTGTATCTTACAATTTATCACACCTAGGTGGACGGGATATTTGAAATTGAGATATATCATAGTTTCAAATGTCCTGTCTACAAAAATCACTTGCGTGGGTCTTTTGGACCCCAAGGAGAAAGCCCGTGAAGAACCTCAAGAAGTACGCCCCTGTTCTACTGGTCATCACCCTATTCCAGATGAGCGGTTGTGCTGCCGGTCCCAATCCGGCAACCCACACCGCCTCGTCCGACGGCAACATCGCCGGGTTCTGGCTTGGTCTCTGGCATGGTTTGATCTGTGGGATCACGTTCATCATCTCGCTCTTCTACGACACAGTCAGCTTCTACGAAGTCCACAACAATGGAGGATGGTACAACTTCGGCTTCGTGCTGGGAGCTGGCATCCTGTTCCGCGGATGGAGTCGAACGTCATCACGTCGGCGTGGCTAAAGGCAATGAAAGGGTGTGATCTATGGGAACGGCGCTTTCTCATGCGCCGTTCCCAACCCTTCTTATTTTTATCAAATTACTTTGGTAAAAAAAAGAAGCGATTATTTTTTGAAGTATCACAAAAAACCGTAATATTTTTTGTTGAATAAAAATAAAAAAGACCAGTCCTAATGACTGGTCTTTTACGTGTCGGGCTAGTGAGACTTGAACTCACAACCTTCTGGTCCCAAACCAGACGCTCTAGCCAATTGAGCCATAGCCCGTTATTTGCCTGAGGCAAATCTGGACACCCCGCAGTGGAAAGATAGGAGCGAAGCGACGTAAGAAACCGAAGGTGTCTTAAGTCGGGGGTCGGGGTGGACAGCGTGCCGCAGGTGGGGATCGAACCCACGACGCAAGGCTCTTCAGGCCTTCGCTCTACCACTGAGCTACCGCGGCTTTTTCAATAAAATAACCCTTACATAATAGCATTTTCAATTGAGCAAGTCAATATTACACCTATCCATGCGCCAATACAAAACCAGAGACTTTCTTTACCCCCGCCTGTTTTAATACGCTTGCGCACTCTTTCATGGTCGCTCCGGTGGTATAAACGTCGTCCACCAAGACAACCCGCTCTGGAACATAGCTTGCCCGCCACTCAAAAGCATTTAAAACATTTATTTGCCGCTCAGCGCGATTAAGTTTTGCTTGTTGCAAGGTCGGCCGAACTCTAGTTAGAGCATGCAGAACCGGCTCTTTTTTGGAAACCTCCGCCAATATTTGAGCTAAAATATTTGCCTGATTATACCCTCTTTCTCGCTCTCGACGCCAAAAAAGCGGAACCGGAATAAGCATGGTATTATTTTCAAAATATAAATTAGCTTCTACTATAACAGCTCTCCATAATTCCGAAATATCCTTAACATAATTGTATTTGAACTGTTTAATAAGATAACCAATTGCCGAATGTTCATCATAATTAAAAAGAACCGAAACAGCTTCTAGCCCAGCTTCGGCCTTTATAATAGAAGGTGCTACTTCAGTTTTGCGACAGTTTTTGCACCACCATTCCCCTTCTTTATTACAGCCTGCGCAAAAATACGGAAACAAAAAATCCTTTATTTTTTCTTTTACTTCCCCCGTAACCATAACTATTTTGCAGTCTCTCCACTTACCAGCCAGCTACCACCAGACTTAACAAGCGTCACGGTATATTCTTTAAAGCTAACAGTAGTTTGTCCGTTTGCGATAGCAGTTTGACGGGTGTTTAACGCCACCGATGCGCTGATGCTTTTTACATCAACTGATAATATGCTAAGCACCTCGGTTGTTAAAGAAACAAAACTAGCCGGAGGCGCTATTTTTGCGACCATTGGCGCGCTGATTTTTTTCCAATAGGCTGCAGTGACAATTGATTCAATATCACGAATATTTTGAAAATTATTTTCGCTAGAATAGGTATGATATCTTTCAATATAAACTCGAGCGATATTTTTTACCGTAATATCTTCCTGCTGAATTGCAGTCGGAGGGGTTATCTTTACATTCTTTGGCACGACAGTCGGTTCGGTGCCAACTTTTACATTAACCTGATCATTTGTTTGATTAATGGTTACCTGTTCCTGAACCGGCGGAGTTGTGACCGGCTTTTTGCCAAACTTAAAAATTATAAAAATACTTATTACCCCGATAACAAATACCCCGGCACCAATCATTATAAAAATTCGTGTTCTTAATGGCATATATTTTTATTCTTTTTTAAGTTGATCTTGAAATTCTTTTTTAGCTCTTTCAATCTGAAGCAGTTGTTCCGGATTAGTTGTAACGATCTGGTCTTCTGTATAAGATGCAACGACTTTAATCGCCGCGTGTTTGAAACCGGCAAAAAATATTCCCTCACCAACACCGCTTTCTAGCAAAAGATATTTTTCACTATCCGTAAGCATAAATACTTTTTGAATCAGATCAATCGCCGACGGAGATTGTTTCATAAGCATCTGCAAAGCAGTGTTCGTGACAATCGCCTGTCCATATTGAGATTTCAAGAAATCATTTACATCCTGCGTAATAGTGGTTACTCCCAAATAATACTTACGGCAGCGCTTAACCAGGGCAAAAATAAATCTGGCGCTATCTTCGTGCTGCATAAGCCACCAAGCCTCATCAATAACCAAGATACGTTTTTTTGTTTCAGAACGAACGACGTTCCAAATATAATTGATAATTGTATAAATAGCAATCGGGCGAAGTTCGTCTTCCAAATCTCGCACGCTGAATATCACCAGTTGATTTTTTATATCGACATTGGTCGGTGAATTAAAGAGACCGCTAAAAGTACCTTCCGTAAACTTTTTCAGCTTCATCACCAATTCCTCGGAGCCTTCTAAACCTTCCAAAATTTCCAGCAAATCTTGCATAATCGGCGGCTGAACGGTGGCCAGATCAGAATCAGCGGTAATATCTTTTTTGGCATAGGTTTCAATGAGCGCCCGATCAATTAATGAGTCCTGAGCAGTGCTTAAACCGCCAAAAATAATACGCAAAAGGCCCTTGGTGGTAATGACAGCGCCACGAATAACATCTTCGACGGATATCGACTGGCCGACCGGCCGAGGTAAATCAAATGGGTTAATTTTACTTTCCGAAGAAAGTGAAATATTTATGTAGGTACCGCCGACTGCATCACTAAGATGTTTATATTCCATTTCCGGATCAATAACAATGACATCTACTCCCATCATGAGGGTACGCAAAATTTCCAGTTTTACGCAATAACTTTTACCAGCACCGGAAGTAGCAAATACCGCCATGTTGGCATTCTGAAGCGAAAATCTGTCGAACAAGATTAAACTGTTGTTATGGCGATTTATTCCATAAAGAATACCGCTGTCCGAAGTAAGCTCGGCGGAAATAAACGGAAAAGAAGCGGCAATCGGACTTGAATTCATGTTGAATGAAACCATAATTTCATCCACGCCAATCGGAAGGGTCGAATTGAAACCCTGTTCAGATTGAAACAATACTTTTCTTGTACCGATTAATTTTGCGCCCAAAATGCTTTCGACATCCGCCGATACGGTATCGAGTTTTTCTTTGGATTCTGAATAAATAGTGACATAAAAAGCAAACTGAAAAAAATGTTCAATTCCTTGAGTAAGATCATCACGAAGTTTTTCAATATCTCGAAGAGCGGTTTCACGAATCGGATCGCGAGGCGCGCCTTTTTCCGAATCCGAGGTTATCTGCGCTTCGAGCGCACCGACTTTATTTCGAAGCTGTTTTAAAATTATTTCAGATTTAACCGGATAAAAAAACATCGCGATATCCATGGTTACCGAAAGATTAATAATCGGCGAACTCCAACCAATAGAAATATACCGTGGATAAGAAGCGACAAAAATTGTTCGCGCAAAAGCGGTACCAATTTGTAAAAAATTAGATTCAACATTAAATGCCGCCGGAGCAATAAGATCTCGAATCGAAACTACACCCTCGCGAAAAATACGCTCTTCCTCAAGCGTTACTAACTCAGATTCGGCCCGATCTTTCATTACATTTTTTTGCTTATCAAGTAATGACTCGGAGGTCTTTGATTCAATTGTTTGATTAGTGGGCTTAAATGCCATAGTTGTTACATTATACCTCAAATTTTATTCTGTTTCTACCTGCAATTGCTCAATTGGGGCAAGTTCCTGAACCAAAGCAATGTCAGTATTATAAGTTGAGTAATATAGTTCAATGAGCGATTGGGTATTTAACCTCGCAATTTGTAAGCCAATGCTGGTTAGACCGCTTTCAACAAGGTGTACCCGGCTGTCGAGATCTTTCTTGCGCTCATCAAATTTTTTACCTTTTAAAGAAATCGCCGCCGTAGGATTTATAACTTCCTTCACGCGACTCCAGTAACTTTTTGTTTTATTTGAAATCGGATCATAAGGAACTACCACATAAAATTGCTTGTTCATAATTTCACCAAGCTTTACAAGCTCAAGTACGAACGACCGATAATCGGCGGTTTGGGTGCGCAATAAATCATTTGTCTGATTGCGCTCCTGCTGAATTAGGCGGTCGATATATGGTTTGATTTGTAATTTGCGAGATTGAATTACGACCTGCAAGGGATGGTCGAGTGAATTTAAAAAACCGACATAAGACTGAATAATCGCATTTTGTTCGTCGTCATTTTTTAACGCAAAATTAATACTCGAAACCATAATAACAGCGCGAAGAGTACCGTCTTTCATTATTACAGTGTCCTGTTTAATTTCAGAAATAAGCAAATGGTTTTGGGTCGTAACCATGCTTTTCTTCTTTTTTTCTTCGGTTTTGCTTTTCATGTTTTTAAATTAAACTTTAAAATACCCGCCGGTATTCACTAATAGCGACAAATCTCTGATGCGCGTATTGGAAATAACTTTTTTTTCAATTTTATTATCTTCCGCATCCAATTTATCTTTTACATTTTGCTTTTCATAATTTAAAAAATCCTGCAAAGAAGCGTTCGTATAACTTTTATACCAAAGACGACGACTTGGACGACGTAAGGTTTGTAAAATATTTAAAACAAAATAATGAAAAGCCTGTCCATTTATGCGCACAAAAGCAAACATCGCTGCCGTGCCGCCGATTAAAATCGCGATAAATACAAATAAAGCAAAATCTGCGAGTTTATAAGCTAAAAATATCGGACCAACCGCCCCAATCATAATACTAAATTGACGGGCTGTAACAGGACCAAAAATTTTATCTTCAACATCAATAAATTGTGGTACGGTAAATTGTTGCATACTAGCCTAATTCTTTTTCCATTTTAATAAGCGCGCTTATTTCCGAAACTTGTATTCTGGATTTATCTACTGCAACTTGCGCCAGCGTCTGGCGTTTTTTTATCGCCTCACTTACCAAATTTATATAATCGTGATAAAGCGGCGAAATTTTCCAGGCGTCGAGCCCCTCAAAATAAAAAACTACTGATTCCTCGTGAAGATTTAAAAACTTTTGTTTCAACCGATTGGCAGCCTCGGTCGGATCTCCGGACAACCTACGAAAATCTACCAAACTAAAATAACGAATTTCCTCAATCGGTCCCATTTGAGCCGGAGCCGATTTTACATCCGACATGGTCGTTTTATTTCGATCGGAATTAATCGTAAAATTACCAGGTAATTCCGACATTGTATTTTTAGTTATTTGTTCTTCTAAAATTTTTCTAGCATCTCCAGTCGCAATTGGTTTTGGCGGCAGTTTTGGGGCTGCTGTTTTTATTACCACAGCCGGCAACTCTGCTTCTAAGCGCTTATTGTCATTTGTGCTTACTTGCGAATTCGTAATTCTTGTTATTTGAATCGCTGCTAGTTTATTTGGCATCGGCACGGTTATTTTCGGCACAGTTTTTAACGATGGCACGGAAAAACTGCCGGCAGCTGATACCGTAGTTTTACTGCATTTTTCTAAAACTTCATTTACTTGTTCATCGGACAAACCAACTCCCCCATCAATTTCGGGCCGGCGTAAAATTTCCATTGTTTCTTCCTTGCCTCGAACTTCTTTTAAAAATAATTGAATGATTGTTTTTACTCTACTATTATTTCCAGGAGGTATTTTAAAACCAATACTTTTAATTATCTCATCAACTTGCTTATCTCTTGATTCACTGGTAAGCGGAGTGAGTTTATTTTCATTCGGTAATTTTTCATCCAGCAGCGAACCCATATCATTCTTTTCAGATACTACTGACAAATTAACCGGTTCGATTTTTGGTACCACTGGTTTCGATTGGGGTGGCGTAACCGGAATGGGTGGTACTGCCGCCGAAATATTTTTTATTGGCGCACTTGCAACCGGTGGCGTATTTTTTACTACCGGCGCCGCTTTGATTACCGCCGGAATTTCTTTTTCTAATCTGGCATTTTCTTTTGGATTAAATTTAGGTTTCGATGCTTCATTTTTTTCTACCGGTTTTACAACTGGCATTGTTTCCGGTTTCTTTTCAACCGGTTTTTCAATTGGTTTTTGAGGGGCAACTGGCGCAGCTGGCTTTTGAGGTGCAGCAGGTGCAACCGGCTGTACAGAAGCAAATGGCGCAGCGGGATTAAAAGCCGCCGGTTTTGATAAAACAGGCTCGGCGGAAGACGCAGTCGGTGTCAGCCGATTGTGTTTTTGAACTTCCGAAATCGGCATGTGTATAAAACTGCCGTCAGATTTCTTTACTAAAATTTTTATTTCGTCTTGATCAGACATAATTAATCTTTGAGTAAATTTTCATTCCACTCAAATCCTCCAGCTTGTTCATTAAAATAATACAAATCTTTTATGTGCGGATCTTCTTGCGTAACAGAAATTTTTTGCAACTCGTTCAGCACATCTGTCACATTCAAGAAATGCCCATACGAGTCCTTTGCAAATCGGCTTTCTAATTGCTTTCTTATTTCCTTATAAGACAATCTTCGATTGGTTACCCCCGTCGTCGTTTCTGGCTTTTTATGACCAGATAAAATTGGCGAACGTGTCAGGGCCTTCGGAGCATTTAGGTTTTCATCGACATTGTGATTTACTTCACCTTCTTGTTTCTTTGGCGAAGTTGATTTTTTTGAGAAAAACATAGAGTCATCAGTTTTCTCCGGCGTTTTTGCGCCGGCCTTAATTTCAGTTGGTTTAATTTCAGGTTTAATTTCTTTTTTCGCTTCGGGTTTTATCTCTTTTTTAGCCTCAATTTTTATTTCCGGCTTTTTTGGCTCTTCGGGTTTTATAACCGGAATAACATTTTTCATCGATTCCGATTGTTTTAATTCGAATGGTTTATTTTCTGTCTCTTTTTGTGCAATTTTTTTATTATTTTCGGATATTTTAATAATTTCTTCATCCTCTTCTCTATTATAACCGTCCACTATCAATTTAATATCCTCAGCTTTTACACCCATGAAAAAATTTACCAACCCGATAAACCAATCAACAACCTGAGTTGGCTCGGTAAATATATATTGATTAAATAATTCATCTTTCTTGGGAAACAATATTTTTGTTAATTTTTCTGTAATAGTCGCTTTTTCTAAAGTAGACAGGCTTTCTAAATTATATTTTTTTATATCCGGTATAATATCTTTTACGCCATATTCAATTCCGTCCAACGAACCAAGAAAAGCCTCAGAATTCATAAAAGCATTTTTTGTTTTTGCATAAACATCCACCATGTCTTCCTTTTCTGGGCATCGAAAATTTAAATAATCAAAAAGAATTTTTTGAATATCAAACCCGAGAAGTAAAGCGAGTGGTACTTGTCGACCAAAAGCGACATTTACAAAATCTTCATTTGAAAGTAAATTTATTCTTTTCCAGGTCAAGTCTGTATACCAACGAAATAAAGTCAGTCGAACTTTTTTGTCGTCGTCTGGTGTTGCATTAAGAAAATAAGAATGCAAAAAAACCCAAACATTCTCACGCCCTTGTGGTGTTTGTGAATTTTCTACTAGCTTTGATTCTAGCTGCTGACTATCTTTTAGGTTTAAAGTCATATTTATATTTCTACGGTGGCCAGGTACCTCCAAAAGCGGCCATTTTTGCTTTAAGATCTTTCACATTTTCTTCGAATTTTCTCCATCCATCATCTGGCATGGCATTTTTTATCTCCTGCATTGTTTGAACATACTCTGCAACATTTGCCCCATTCACTTCTGCACTATTCCAAGAAGCGTAAACTGGAGTCATATCTTTTTGTGACATCTCTCTTCCATCTTTTCCTTTATGAAAAGCGACAATTGATTTACGTCCTTGTGTAGTCTGTCCATTCATTACCCATTCACCACTCGCAGATTGTTTAGTTTTTCCAGACATCGGAGCAATCGTATCAACTTGCCCCTTTGCTCTTTCCGCAAAAAAAGTACCATACGTCGTGGCATATTTGTTAGCGTCCGTTTGATCAGCTGCCCATTCAAAATTAAGTGTCTCACTTCCTGATGCACCAACTAAATCTTTTTTAATAAAGCCTAACGCTGTTTCATCTCCCCGTTCAGCCGCTTTTTTGTAAGCTTCAAATAATCCTCTTAACGCCGCTTGTTTTTGTACCCGGTCACCTCTAAACCTCGCTTCAAAAGCGGCTTTTAAAATATTTATATTATTACTCCTATTACCAGTAAGCCGCTGTAATTCAACCATAAAACTATTTGTATCGTCTATCTGGGTAACCCCCAATTCACTCGCAGCGGCCTGTCGTCCGTCTCGAGCCGAAGAAGCATCTGATGCTGTATTTAATCGCGTTAAAGCAGCTCGCATTGCTTGTGCAGTTTCAAGCCTACGCCGATCACCTCCCGGCGCCGATTCTACAGCAATCCTTCTTAATAGAATTTTTTCTTGTGCCATTCGGTCATCATAAGTTAGGCCAGAAAATAATTCCGAATATTTTTTATCAACTTGAGCTGAAGCTGATTTAAGTGTCGCTTCTGCCCTTAGGGGATCCCCATTACGTCTATAAATGGCAGCTTTTTCTCTCGCTTGCATCATTATTTGCGGATCTTCCGCCAAGCTTTTATCGAGCTCCTCTTGTCCTCTTGTGCGATAAATTTTCGCCTGCTCATTTTGTCCTCCAGTAGTTGCTAACAAATCTCGTTTTGCACGCCCAGCTTCTCTTTCACCTATTCCACTCAATCTTTCTTCTTGTTGCTTATTTTGTGCTTTTTGTTGTTCTGTCTCCCTTAATTCCCGGCGACTATCCGCCGAAGCCATCAATTCTCTCCTTGCTGCTAAAGCCTCACGCTCTTTTATGCCCCCAGTTCTATCTTCTTGCATTTTATTGCCCGCCTGAAAAGAAGCAATTTGTTGTTGCCTAGTCAGGCCAACTTCTGATTCTAATAAATTTCTAATTGAAGTTAATAATTCATTTTGCCGTTCTGCGGTAAGCTTGTCCTGAATCTGATTCATTTCTGCAGTAAAGCCGGTGATTCTTTGCTCTCTCAATCTATAATCACCTTCTTTCGCTAATTGTTCTTTTGCTTTTGCACCGGCAGCAGTTTCTTGGGCAGCAACCGCTTCTTTACGCTGTACTCCGATTGCCTCTTCTCTCTTTCTGGAAGCCTCCATATGCATTGCTTCGGCTTTTTGCTTTAATTTTTCACGCTCACCCTCATCACTGACCAATGAATCAATATGACTCTCGGCTAGTTTTAAACTTTCCGGAGTATGATCAATATAATCTATTTTATTACCGCGGACCATCAATGGTTCGGAAATAAGTTTTTCTCTTTCTAAGGCAACGCCACTATTATCTCTAGCTCGCGCGAGGCCTTCTTCTATTTCTTGTTTTGTTTTAGCCCGGTATACACCAGCTTTCTGATCAGCTTTTTGTTGAGCTAACGCCTCATGACCAGAAACATAGGCTTGCGCCACAGTTCCAGCAGCCTTCGCCTTTCTTGCACCTTCTTCTAACTCATGGAATGTTTCGTCTTCCGTTGCAATAAGTGCCTGGGCTTCTTCATCTTTTTTCTGTTGCGATTTAGCCTTACCTCTTTCTACGGAGGCGTGTTCAAGTACACCTTGTTTCAACTTAACCTGACCACCCAACGTAGCACTTGTACTTTCTTCGTTTCCAGCTCGTACTTTCAGGCTTTCAGCGGCCTGTGCCCAATTTTCAGCTCTTGAAGTCGCCCTGGACTGAGATTGAAAAATCGAACCCAAAACACTCCCAGCCACGCGACCTGCCGCTGTAGACTGAAATACTCCACCTTTTTTTGGACTGTCCGCTAATGCTTTTTCTTTTTCTCTTTGAACATTAGCAATTACTTCTTGTTGCCTTTGCATAACCTTGAGAGCAATTTGAGACTTTGAAAGTCGGTCGGCCGGTTTTAGTAATTTATTTTCAGCTTCCAATTGAGCGCGATATTTATCGCCTTCTTCGCGAGATTGTGAAAATGCTTTCTCATTATATACTTGACCTAATGCAACTTCATCACCCTTAACACGCGCCTGATATTCTTTCTCAGAAATAATCTTTCGATCTCTTAAACTTTTTAATTCAATCATTTTTTTACCACCTTTTTCAAAGCCTTGTGCAATATTATCCCGTGTCATTTTTATTTTTGATAAACCCATTGAAGCCAACGCCTTCGGTGCAGAAACAAGATTTTTGTAACTTTGTTGACCATAATCCCGAACCGCTCCACCGGCAGATTTTGCCATATCACGCGCGAGTGCGACACCGCTCACCGCCATTGCGGCTTTCTTACCAATACTTACCGCTTTGCCGGTCCATTCGGCGCCAATACCACCGAGATGCTGAGTAACCCGCAAACCAACCAAAAGCATGCCAATCGCAATAGCAAAATTTACTAATTTACCACCGGATAAGACATCAGCAATACCGACATTGATAGTTTCTGGTTTTGGAACGCCAGTGGTAGCATTATTCATTTCTTGGTCCATAACTCCACTTCCGACCGTAACCAAAGTAAGCCAAATAAAAAATATTAAAACCGGGCCGGTTATAACATTTTTACCAAATTCACCCCACCACTCTGAAGCATAGTGTTCGGTCTGATGTAAAACCCCGAGCACAAAAGCGACTGGAGAAAGTACAATGAGTACCCAAAGCACTATCATACGCCCAACAAGCATGCCGAGCATGATACCCATGACAACCAATATCGTGACCGAAATAAACACCGCCGCCATGGCGGTAATAAATACGGTGGCTGGGTCAATGAGAGCGCCCGAGACACCAGGCCTAAAACTTTGAATTTTTTCCAAACTAAAAGTGCGAATAAGATTACCGCCCATCGTGGCAGCGATACCATTTAAAAATGTCATCATCACTACTTGAGAAATATCAATGAGAATGCCACAGATGATGCGGCTGAAATTTACTAAAATTGCGGCAGAAACCAACTTGAACAACATATGCTTCCATTCGTAGTGTTCGATACCAAGAATCGTGCCGAAAGCAATGGCGAGCAAAGCCACCACAAAAACCATATTGGTAAGATCTCTGATTAAAATCCAACCGGTGTTTACGGCAGTGGAATCTAAGTAGTTATTGTAGGCGGCAATTTGAATAATGAAAGTTAAAACAAACATGAGCAGCTGTAAACAGGTTTGTGCTACTACCATCATGACCCGAGACATGCTGATAAGAAGCGCGTCAAAAAAACTGTTACCGACAAATGTATTCGTTTGGGCTGAGGCGGGAAGAACAGCAAAAAATAATCCAAATATAAATAAAAATAAAGTCGACAAAAAAATCGCTTTTTGATTTCGCGTTATTTTTTTCCATGAAACAAGCTTTTTTACGATATTTTCTATCGTCATGGAAACAATGAGAATTAAATCTTCAAACGTGCTCTTATTATAGCATAAAAAATGAGTGCCAACAACGAAAATGGGGATAAGGGCGTTTACTTGACAAAACCCCTATTTTGGTGTATACTTATATGTTTTTCTTATGATAGAATTGGGTTGAAAAACAATGATGTATTTATTACATCTTTTGCTCTTTACAATGTGTTATTTTAGTCATTTTTTGACCAATAATAACCACTATGAAGTTGGAAAAGCTAAGGTGGAAATAGGTAGTAAATAATCCATTATTTTCTATTTCTGCCTTAGCTTCAAAGAATTCTGAAAATGTCTGTAGAAGTTTAACGGCCCAAAGGGCCACAACGGGCCCTTGAGGCCGAAGGAAGTTTCATCATGAAACAACAGACCCTCGACGCAAAGTTGATGCCACTCACCATTCCCATGCACCTGGAGAAGCCCATGACCAATTCCCTGCCGATCCGTCGCACCTCGATGACGAAGTTCTTCGTCATCATCGCCGTCGTCATCGTCGCTTTCATCGTCGGTTGCGGTGGCGGCGGCGAAGACACGAACACCCCTCCGACCTGCCCGTCCGGCGAGCACTGGGACGCTACCCAGAACAAGTGCGTCCAGAACCCCGACATCACCCCACCCACCGTCGTCATCACGGCGCCGACCGCCGACACCAACATCGTCGTTGGCACCACGGTCACGCTCACCGCCACGGTGAGCGACCCCGGCGCTCCGACGAGCGGTATCGATCGCGTTGACTTCAAGGTGAACAACACGATCGTCTGCACGACGACCGACGTCACGTACGGGTTGTACGGCGGCTTCACGGTCACTTGCTCGTGGATCCCAACGACTCCTGGGTCCTTCCCCCTCACGGCCATCTCGACCGACAAAGCTGGCAATTCCAGCAACCCGGCCTCAGTGAACCTGAAGGTCAACGACCCGCCGGTCGATATCTGCGCCCAGTGGCGCAGTGACCTCGACAACCGCGCGGTGAAGGGTTGCCCATCTCAAATCGGACCACAAGGTGGCATCATCACCCTGTATGTTAACAATGGGGTGTGTATGGCCAAGATGAATGATCTTGAAGGCGCACTCTTGGCTCGCGATCCTGCCAGTCAGGTCGTTTACACATCCCCACCGGTGACCAACCAATTGATCTCCATGACCCAGGCGTTCTATCCGTTCACCGGACTCTACACCTGCGTTTTCCAGTAATTCGCTCCAACTTCATCACCGCCGACCTCTTTCCTATCCAATGGAATGGAGGTCGGTAATAAAAAAACCCCGATTGAATCGGGGTTTTTTGTTATTATAATTAATTACTGCTAGGTACAACAACTGTACCACCAAATGTTGTCCAAGAACGCGGATCTTCTTTACATTGATTAATTCCACCACTCACCGAGGCATCATAACAACCACCATTTCCTGCAATACAACTTCCATTGCACCACCCCCAATTATCTATAATTCTAACCTTTGGTTTGAAGAAACAACAACCGGATGCTTGGTAAGCAGTAGGACATAAATTTCGAGCATCATTCGCAGGGACATAGCAATTACTGTCATTCAACCCAGCACAGACATTGCCGGCCGAACCAGCACAGGAATAAATATTTTCGGCGTGGAAATATGCGTTGTCGCAAGTTTGATCAAGAATATGACCGAAATCAATGGCGCTCGCCCGAGGCTGACACTGCAATTTTAACGGAGCGGTAGAAGTAACACCACGCTGATTGCGGAAAGATCCGGCATTCGGAACAGGAGCATACCCATCTCCCCAATCAATCGTGACCGAGCGAATCGGCATTTGATTTTTGTCGGCAAACATGAAGAAATCCAAGGAAAAATTATACCCATTGCCAAGAGCGGACACCACTTGTCCGGTACTCGAATTGTTCACTGAAAAACCCAGCGCCGGCAATTCCTCATAATAAACTCCGGCATTACTTCCGGTACCAGACACACTCCGACCGAGTGGGTGAATTTCGGGCGGTTTGGGCTGAACACCAGTAATATAATCTCCGGATTGAGTAATATTTAATGGCATTGTCGACACAGCATTATTTACATAAGAAGCGGTAGAAGTTCGATAACTTAGAATATTATTATGAGCGGCAAATACCGTAAGCAAATAATTGTTTCCACCGGCTGCTGGCGGCCGTGCCAATGAACAGTCTATAAAATAAGCCATACAAGCGTTAGTAAACGGATTCCGAATTAGACAAGGACCTCGAACACAATAAGGCACATCATTTGGAAAAGTGGAATTTCTGCTGTAAGCCGATCCAGTATGGGAATTGTTGATAAGAGGTTGCGCAAACGAACTGCAGTTACTGGTATTTGAATTGTAACTTGAACAATCAATCGACGGAGCGGGACTGAGAGATACCGGTTGATTTAGAGGCGGATTTAACACCGGAGAAATACTGCCAAACGCGGGATTAATAGTATCGTAAGTAAATCCGAGATCGGGCACAGAAAATGGCGGACTCTTTGGTAGGCTAAAGAGTCGATCGGTCCAAGCAATAGCGCGCTGGCCGCTCGATCGCGCTAAATCAATTTGATCGTTCGCCAAATCAGTACACCATTCGCGAGTTTGGAAAGATATTTGATATACAACATCATCTGCCCCTCTAACGGGCCCACAAAATGCAGTGTATACATTAACTAATTGATGAGTGTATGGATCAAACCTAAAACGAATTGCGTGCCATGTATATGGCGCATCGTAATGACCGTGGCTACCATTTATAATTAAATCGGTTGGACAAAAACCCGTATTAACTGTCGCTGGAACATCTATATATGTGGGGTTCATGGGGTCAGAATAGGGATCAGGAATCTGAGTAGCAGGTGCGGCAATTACATAAGTATTACTTATATTCGCATCCCAAATATCATCGACTTGTATAGTACCCGCTTTAAACGATGGAGTTGTGGAAAATAAATTGCCAACTAAACCAGGGAAATCATAAACGTTTGCTTCTCTAAAATAATAATTAAATAACCCAGTATTAACATCTAGACCGATATTATTACTTACTGCTGGAATCTGATCTGAGCTGCTATAAAATAATAATAAATCATTAGGATTGCCACGATAAAAACCACCCACTACAGCCGACATTTCACCGAAATTATTTACCAGATGATAATAAGTTTGGGGCGTACCATTTGGTAAATCATTTGGATTAAGATAAAAATTACTTCCAACCGGAATATTATATGCCCCACCTGTACCGGTAAGTGTGCTAATTTTTATAACGCCAATATCTTCTTTTTTAATTCCAACTAAATCAGTAGCTGCTACATAAGCTCTACTCGTATTATTTTCAAGTATTTCAGTTTGACTTGGTATATCAATAATATTTCTGGAAAATATTTCCCTAGTATATTGATAGTTACAACCATTCCCACAATTTTCAGTTTTGCAATCAGCTAATCCAAACGCACCTCTGTTGCCACACTGATCTTGACGAGGATCCTGTGCAAAAAGACCAGACGGTGAAAATGCGATTCTGGCGGTTCTGGTTGTGGAAGTTCCGGAGGAACTAAGACAATAATATCCGCCATTGTGAGGAGTCGCGTGCCAATCTGTGCCCGCCTCGGTATGCTGATTATATATATCGGCTGCACCGACCAGCGATTCTACCGGGAACCAAGTGAGACATGGGTTTACGGCCGGGTCAGCATTCAAAACTCTGCTAGTATCTTTTTCTAAACAAAAACCTTTCCAACCCAAAAGTTTTCGCACTGTGCCCGATTTAAACTGACAAGCTCCCTCGGGGCATTGGCTATCGGTTGAACAGCTATTACCCTCTCCCGTACCGCCCAAACAAATACCAACCGGATCGTTACCGTTTAAATTGCCGATTTTTGAATCGACTGAATCATTTCCGGAATAATTCCAATATTTTATAATTGAATCGCCATAAGAAACTTTGCGATAATTACATTCGCAGCCATTTGGATTTTCTTCACTACAAATATGGACACCACTAAATGCTCCGCCGTTTATAATTTTTTGAGTGCGTGGGAATGGCGAATCGGATTCGGGATAAGCTCGGCAACTGTGACTTGGCGAAATATCGGCAAGTTCTTGCTGAGTGATAGCAGTGTCTACACCGGTTGGAGGCTGAACACAAATGTGATTCATACATACACCCGGTACTGATTCAGTGCCACATGGTAAACCATCGACATATCCGCTCGGTTCGCCACAGCTATAAATATTTACACTACCGGTAGTACAGTTACTGACTCCGCTAATAACGCCGCACGGAACTTTCTTTACCAAGCGCCAATCGGGGTTGTCGGTCGAGGTTACCATGTTTACCTGGTCAAATCTTTCGACCGGATAAAAACCCAAGAGCGAATAACCGGCATAATCCATACCAGCCCAAGTGGTGGTTCGTGCTGTATAAATATCTGAGTTTAAAATAGAATTAGCATAAGTAGCATTTACGCCACTGCAAGTGGAGCCATTACAGCGTTGGATACGATTGCAAACATTTCGATATTTACCGGTTTGATCATCGTAAACTGAATATGAACTGCCGCACGAGAGCCATTCTCCGCAAGAACGATCTGGGACTACTTTCAAAATTAAATTTGCATCGTTGTTTGAAGTTGAAGATGGCGAAACCAAAACATTTTCGACTGTTTCGCTAAACGCATAGGTGCTGGTGGTGTGCCATAATTTTATCGGATTATCCGTTTGATCAAAAAGAGCGCACCCCAGCTTTTGACTTACTTGCCCGGCACAGTCACCCGAAGTAAGTTTGTCGTCAAATATTAAATAATTTTTTCTGTTACTTGAATTGCCGGCATGATCAATAATTTCAGTACATTTATTTTGATCGGACGGACACTCGCCAACAATATTTTGATAACCGGTAGTTCCAAAGGATAATAAATCATAACCAATAGTGGTTTGCGGCTCGGCCGGATAGCATGGATCGTAGGTTAATTGGGTACAAACCGCGGTACCCACACCACAGTCACTGGCCGCTGTATTCTCGTGGCAAGTTAAACTCGAACTATTACTGCAAATTCCCACTCGGGTTTTCAAGAACCAGCCATTTTGCCGTTTCGTACCCGAAGTGCCATTTGCGACCGGCACATCGGTTTGATAAGCACATAAGGTTTGTCCTGCTACGGACGGATCCTTAAAATATGAAATGGAATCACCTTCGGAGAAAGCGCTACAACCGGTTGCCTGACTCTCACAAAGCGTATCGGCATAAGACGCAGGAACATTTTTTATGGTGGTGGTCATAAACTGCCATCCATTTGAACCAAACACCTGCTTGCCGGCAAGTGAACAACCAAGATCAACCTCATTACAAGAAGCGGCTTTATTTGCGACCAGATATACCGGACTTGAGCTTGGAGTGTCGCCGGGGATATAAACAGTTGAAGCAACAACACTACCATTAAGTGCCGCCCGAATTGTACTCAAACTATATCCCTTAATATCTACATAACAACCATTCTGACCATCGCCGATCTTACAGGAATATGGAGCAGGAATTGACCCGTTGACAGTGGTGCTGGCGGCTCCCGGAATCCAAACGTGATACGCCTCTGGTAAAGTGCTTTCAGTATTAAAGGTATCAAAGAGAGCGGTACAGCCAATCGCGTCTTCACGGCAAAGGAAACTAAAGTTGGTAAGGTAGAAGGAGCGACCTTGCGGATCGGAATAAGCCGAACAGCCGAGCGCCTCTCCAGGTAAATTATCATTTGGAATACTGTCGCAAACCGGATCAACGCTAAGAGAATTTTTTACCAAGTATAAATAACTGGCAACTTTTACCAATTTAATATTATCTAGATATATCGAATCGCCCGCCGCGTGATTAAAGGTTAATTGCACAGACGGATTAGCACCTTTTAATTCAATAGTGCCAAGGTGATATTGCCTCCAAACACCGGAGACACTTACTACACCCATGGTATTCGCAGTGCCATTATTCAAAGACACTGTCACATTGGCCATGCTCGCGGCCGAAGCCCAGAAGGTAAGATCGTAGCTCTTGCCAGGTTCCAAAGTGAGAGACTTACTAAACGCACCGCCGCCATCATGTTCAAATGAATATTCACCCACGCGGGTAGAAACTAACGCTCTGAATCCACCACCAACCCAACCGTCGCTAGAACTCGCGGTTTCAAAATTTTCACTAAAGACGGTTTGAATATTATTTCCGGCATTGCCTTTGTAGGCGCGACAAGTATCTGCCGAAGCGCCACAAGAGCGACTGACACCGGCCGGATTTTGAACGCCGGTTGGTATTCCAGAATAGATACAGGCGCCATTACGGTATTCACCATTTTGAACACACATTTCACAAACATTCGCACCGCCAGAATTGGTCCAATTACCCAGTCGAGTTTGACAGGCATCGGGCGTTACAATCGTTGCATCAACATAAAATTCCGGGTCGTTCAAACGATAACCGGTACATTTTTCATTCGCGGGTATCGTATGCGAAATCATTCGGTAATAAATATTGCCGTCTTTGTCATTGAACTGGCGACAATCAAGCGATGCGACACCGTCTTTATATCTTTGCTCGGTACATTCATTATTTAACGAGGCAAGTTCGGCCGGATCTTTATAAAAATATTTTGGCGAGCCAGCTGGTCCGTTTTGTGGAACGTCCGTTGTGCCTTGGTTAAACAACATTAAATAAGTATGAAGTTGAAAACCATTTTCTTTGGAACCTTCATAAGTAATAAAGGTCTTTGCGACTGTGCTGGTCGCTTCGGACATGGTAATACAAGGCCGGAGATAAGAATAATATTCGGTATTTTCTACCCCGCCGACAGCAGTGCTCAGATTCGTAAAGCTAGAGCAACCCTCGTCTTCCGCAACACAAGTTTTGCCGGAAGAAGGAATTATATAAGCAAGATCCTGACCATTGGAATAATTACTTGGCATTTCGCGGTAAACATTATACCCCTCGCAACGGGCGTCACATTGATCATTCCAAATTACGGAAGAAGTCGTAACAACGGCCGGAACAAATCGGCCCGGCAATTTGATACCGCCATTTTTCGGAGTATACCAATTACAACTGGCTTCATCGGCTGTACAAGCTTTTGCATAATTATTACATTCTGAATTGGTGGAAAGCCGGCCGAGATCAATAGCTGTTTGCGGCCAGTCTATGGCTGGAGTTGCAGGGTTACTATCGTAACACCCTAAATAATCTGGTGCTTTTTTAATATTCAAATAATCATTGGAATTCGCGGAAGCAATTTTAAAAATTGAACACCCGGCCGAATTCGCCGAACAATCTGTTTCAGCTTTAGAGTTTAAAAATATTCCGGCGTTCGCGCTGGCTGTCGCTGGAAATTGCGGAGCGACCCACTGATTGAGTGAATTTCTTGAAAGACTATAAGCGGTACAGCCATCATTACTTTGGGTGCAGTAAGCGCTGTCGAGGGTGCGTTTGATATAACCTACAGAATTTCCTTTTGAATTTTGGAATACCGCGCAAGTCGCAAATTGCTCCGAACATTTATCGGCGGGAAATTTCCATGTATTTTGTTCACGAGTACAATATCCATAATCGATACAATTACCGTTGTTGTCGTAACCGACACAGGTTTGCAAATCAACACAATCTTGAAGACGAGCTGGCAGATCTGCTCCAAGCAAACTGGCGCTATTTACCAACGCATTACACTTTGCTTCGGGAGCTTTTATCACCCAGCGCGGATCAATAAGATGATAAAAAGAGGAATTTTTATCGTTAAACGCATCAACCACGCTTTTTAGCGTGGATAAATCATTAGGATTAGAACGTGAAATCGCAATTTCAAAACCTAGCGGTAAAATTCTGAGCTGTCTTAAAACTTTTACATTATTCAAACAATAAGCGCTTAAATAACAATTCAAATCATTGCTTATTGAACGAGTTTTAACATCATCCGGAATTAATTTTTTGTTGCCATCGAGTATACCCAGTTTTATCGCGTCTTCAATAGTAATTTTTTGATCGATTGCATTTGTTAAATCATCTCCCGCGCGGCAATTATAAATACCCGGCGAATCCGGACAGCTGTTAAGCTGTGAAGCCAAATCATAGCGATTGACTTCCTTGATTTTAACCGCTGTTAAATAATTAAAAAAACTTTTTGCCGCTGCCCGGCCAAGTGAAGTAAGACCCTCCCCGCTTTCGTTAAAGAGCGGGTTATTATAAGACCCGGAACCATTACTACAACCAGGTCCGCCAATACCCCCGGCACACATACCGGTTGGCAAAATACCTTTTGTTTGAAAATTATTAAGAATTGTACCGCCTAAAGTACTAAGAAAAATACTTAATACTGCCGGAAAAACCTTGGCATCACCACCTGCTAAAGCGGAGTTTAACAAGGCCTCATTTTTTTTAAGGGTTTCTGCCGGATCAAGACCTTCGACTGTTTTTTTTACAAGAGCAGCGGGAGTTTTTATCTGATCTCCAATCAGGGTATTTAGAGATTTAATACCATCACCTTCTTGTCGATCTAAAGTTGCCGCTTCTTTTTGTTGTATAATTTTATTATTTATTTTTTCCGTGGCCGCGATGTAAATACCTAAATCACTATCATTGGCGATAATACTCGAACTAAAACTTTTTGCAAGCTTGTTTGGATCGGAATATTTGCTCCAAGCTTCACCACTGCTCCAATTTTTTGTAAATTGGCTGAGCGTACAGACTGGTTTGGCCGGTGGTCCGCCGCCAAATCTGGTACGAAGACCGACTTTAATGGCTAAATCAATTTTAATATCCGGCACTTTACAAAGGTTTACCCCCGCTTTACTACTCATTTCAGAAATAAAAGTTCCGGCAGCCTCATCGCCCACATTTTTTAAATAACCGCCAAATCCTCCAGTATGTGCAAGCGGACTTTGACCTTTGCCACCAGATGCCACCCAAACCGCAGAATCAAACGCAACCTTTCGAAGCGCATATGAAGCCGCTCGAATACCGCCGCTAATCAAGGCGGATTTAATTAAGGCTTTAATACTCGACATCAATCGTGAAACCGACGCACCAATATCTGTTACCGGAACACCCCCTCCTGCATCTAAGGCCGCAAAATCCGCGACCGAACCATCCGGCTGCGCATTAACTCTATTCATTAATACTAAATCACCAAAAACTAAAACAAATAAAAATAACGACACTAGCGTTAATTTTGAAAATTTTCTAAACCTATCGCGCATAAATTAATTTGTAGATGTTGATAAGGTTGTACTTGCCATTAATTCTTGAATCATTACGAGCAGCTCCGCATCATTTACCTTATCGAGCACATCTTTGGTCATACCATTTTTTAAAAGCATTTCCCGAATTTGTTTTGGATCGTTTATAATATTTTTTATATCTATTGGCTGTTCACCTATTATTGACTGAGCGCTAGACGAGGCGCTTGCCGCCGTAATAACCGTTTCTTCGGTTGCGCAATTCTTGCCGGCATTTGCGCAGCGTGGTAAACCCTTTTCTATAACGTCTTTATCGCTTAATCCATAGCCAAATGAATCGTATAAATATGGGCTAGTACCATAATTGTAAGTTTCGTCAAAATCAGTGAGTCCATCGTTGTCGGTATCCCGGTACCGTAATTTTTCTACATCATTTATATTTTCTTTTACTGAAGCAGGAACCACATTGGAAAGAGCGAACGGCGCAAACAAAGTATTTCGTATTTGCAATATCCCTAAAACCAATCCGACGACAGCAAAAACGAGCAAGAAAACAAAACCCATTTTCTGCTCACGGCTTAGCCTCGGAATCGGCGCTACTGGTTGTACTTCCGCCATAAGCGCGAAATGCTAGAATACGATTGTTAGTATAGCATAAATCCCCTTCGCTCGTAAGTGGATAATTAATTCTGACGAAGAATATTTATTTCCTTTGCGAGCTCGCGCCAAGTCGGCATCGATAATTCCTGAGCGCGAGCAGTAGGAAGAAGCTTAAGTTTAGCAAAAATTTCCATTAATTCTTTACGGTGTTTACTGCCGGCATACCCAGACAGGTTTTTTATGAGAAGTTTGCGCCGAGCTGCAAAACCGGCCTTAACTACCGCAAAAAACTGTTCATCTTCCGGTGAATATCGCACCCCTTCGCGCCGGCGCAGGGTAACTACCGCTGAATCAACTTTTGGCGGCGGCCAAAAGGCGCTGCTTGGCACAGTAAGTTCAAGATGCGGTTCGGCATAATACTGTACCGACACCGAAAGCAACGACATCTGCCCCGGAGCCGCGCAAATTCTTTCTCCGACTTCTTTTTGAACCATTAAAGTAAGTTTAGACGGCGGATGCGGCACTTCTAGAAACATTCGAATCGCCGCCGAAGTAATTTGATATGGCAAATTTGCTACCACCTTATAATGATCGGGCAGACCCTTGGCTATTTCCGGAAATGTTTTCAAAGCATTACCCCACAAAATTTCGATATTTGGAAATTTTGTTTGAATATCTTCCCAATAAGGTTTTAACTTTTTTTCAATTTCAAAACTAATCACTCGGCCAGTTACTTCGGCAAGAGCGGTCGTGAGCACGCCAAACCCCGGACCAATTTCAACAATCGTATCCGTTCGGTCAGCATTGGAAAGTGTGATAATTCTTCGTATCACTTCTTCATCAATCAAAAAATTCTGTCCATAGGTGCGCCCGGGTTGAAGACCGTATTTGGTAGCGAGGTGCTGAATGTGGACGTGGCTATATAAAGAAGGCATACTATTCTGCTTTCAGACCGGCGGCGGTATAACGATTGGAAGCGTTCCAGAGCAACCAACCGGCCGAAGTAAATTTTTCCACTTCATTGATTTGAGCGCGAATTTTAGCTCCATCATATATTGCCCCCATATCAAACGCTTGAATCCAGGGGCGCAATTCGGCTTTTTTACCTTCGAATCGCGGCGCCCCAAGCGTAAGACCGTGGTTCAAAACCAAGGCTGGAAATGCCGCCGGGTTCGCGAGCTTCAGATGACCGGGTGGATAATGAGAAGGGTACATCATCGGGCAAATATAATCCGCGTAAGGCAAAGCATCTTCCATACGCTGGCCAATATTCATATCGTCCTCCCCTTTTTTCTCCATCACAAATCCAAACATATCAAAAGAAAGATAAGCCGGTTCATCAGCAAGCTTGGTTGTTAAATATTTATAAAAATTTCCCATTACCTTATATTTTTTGGTACTGGTGTTGCTATAAACCGTGGTTTTCATATTGCCGTCGGAGGGAAACCGAATGTAGTCAAAATTTATTTCATCGACCCCATATTCAATCACTTCTTTTGCGAGCGCGACATTATAATCCCAAACTTCTTTTTTGCTTGGGTCTACCCAAGCAAGACCTTTGCGATCGCGCCAAAGACCACCGCCAACTTTTTTGATTGCCCAAGCGGGTTTTTTTTCAGCAAGGACCGGATCCTGAAACACAGTTTGCCGCGCAATTACATAAATATTATTATCATGAAAACGCTTAACTGTCTTTGCTAAATCCGGATAACGATTATCTTTCAAATGCAAATCAGTTGCAAGAGCATTTTTAGTATTAAACAAAACCAGACCGCTATAATCTTTAATATCAATCACCACCGCATTTAGCTCGGTACGATTTATAAGATCAATAATTTCTCCGACTTTTTTCGAACTGCCGGCCGAATAAGCCGTGAGGTAAACACCTTTCACCGTTTGCTTCTCCGGTTTTTGCAATCTGCCAAATTCAGTTGTGGTAGGTGTTTCGCTAATTTGGTAGAACATTGAATCTATTTCCGCATTCGCGGTCTGCCAGGCTTTTGCAATAATAAAAAAACTAAAAATTGTCGCTAGAGAAAGAAACAATATTAATAATTTTGGGCTGATTCGTCGATTCATATGGAAATTTTAATTTCTCCCTGTCGCACTACTACAAACCGATCGCTATAAACCCGGACAATAGTGCTGGGTAAATTTTTTGGCAATTCGCCGTTATTTAAAATTATATCCGGCCGCGCATCTTTATCTTTAAAATTTTCAATAACTTCATCGGCCCGATAATTATCTCCTTCGGCAGAATAATTTGCCGAAGTAGCAACAAGCGGCCGGCCCAATTTTTCGGTAATCGATTTTAGAAGCGGATCAGCCGTAACCCGAACGGCGACGGTATTATCCTCGGAAATCACTCCGCGCGCAAGATTAGTCGCCCAACTTTCGGTCTTAGTCGCCTCCCCGACTATCGTGAGCGCGCCGGGCCAATATTTTTCTGCCAGCCTATCAATAATTTTATTCCATGCTAATATTTTTTTTGCCATTTCAATATTCGGCACGACAATGAGCAGAGGTTTATTATCCGGTCGTCCTTTAATGAGATAAATTTTATTTACGGCTGTCTGATTGGTAGCATCACACCCAAGACCATAGGAAGTTTCGGTCGGAAAAACAATGGTCTTGCCGAAGATCAGTTCACTGACAATTTTTGCGAGGTTACATTGGGTTACTATTTCCACATTAACTTTTTATCCACTTTAAATAAGCTTCCGATAACGGTAATAATTTTCCTTCTAAAACACTTTCGGGGTCAGTCGATTCAAACTCGGTACGGTGATCTTTTACCAAATGATACGGGTGTAAAACATAAGACCGAATTTGATTGCCCCACTCGGCCGATTTGTATTCACCGCGCAAATCTAATCTTTCTTTCGCGCGCTTTTCTTCTTCTAACCGATATAATCTGGCGCGTAAAATTTTCATCGCCGTTTCTTTATTTTGTTGTTGGGAGCGTTCATTTTGGCATTGCACGGTAATATTTGTCGGAAGGTGCACAATGCGAACCGCCGAATAAGTAGTGTTTACACTCTGACCGCCCTTACCGCCGGACATAAATGTATCAATACGCAAATCTTCGGGCTTAATTTGAATGGCTATTTCATCATTTATTTCCGGTAATACTTCCACCAAAGCAAACGAAGTATGGCGCATTTTTTCGGCATCAAATGGCGAGATGCGCACCAAGCGGTGAACACCGTGTTCGGATTTTAAATAACCATACGCATAGCGACCCTTAACTTCAAACATTATCGATTTATACCCGGCTTCGGCGCCGCGAGATTCGTCGACAACATTTACGGACCAATTTTGTTTTTCACTAAAACGAAACAACATTCTGACCAGCATTTCGGCCCAATCCTGCGCCTCGGTTCCGCCACTGCCGGCATGCACGGCGACGATCGCATTATTTTGATCGTAAGTACCATTTAACAACAAATAAAATTCGTAATCAGAAAATTGTTTTTCTAAAACTGCAGTTTGACTTTCGATTTCTTTGACCAAACTTTTATCGGCGGCGGCAGAGAGTTCCAAAAGATCAGTTACTTTATTTTCTATTTCGAGCCACTTATCAACTTCTTTTTTTATATCCTGATAATCCTGAGAAATATTTTGCGCATTTTTTTGATCGGACCAAAAACCAGCTGAAGACATTTCTTTGCCCAGCTGATCTAATTTATTTTTTAACTCATCAATTTTCAAAAGCTGCTGCGTGCTAATTATTTTTTCACGCAACGCTTTTAGTCTTTCTTCCATACTAAAAAATCCGAACGGCGCCAAAGGTGAGAAGTAAAGTCACAATATTTCCTACTACCACGCCGGCAAACAAATACGGGATAGATTTGCGCATCGGATAACCGAGAATAAATGCGACAATAGAAGCAGAAAATGCCCCGTTGACCGGAGAAGGAATAATTAAAAATACGAAAAGACCAATTAAGCCATATTTTTCATATTTCAAAAACTTTTTTTGCGCATGAGCAACCGTGTGCACCCAAGCCTTGCCAAAAATACTGTCGTGCTGAGATATCCAAATATGAAATTTTTCTCCGAGGAGTGAAATCGTAACCACCGGCACCATGTTGGAAATAATAACTAAAGTAAAGGCCTCGAGTAACGGCATTTTATAACCCACTACTGCGACCGGCAAAGCAAACCTTTCTACTATCGGTAGTACTCCCATTAAAATAACACTGACCGTGGGCGGAAATTGGCTAAAAAAATGCATTACTGCAATTGGCATATAAATTATTGCTTCGCTAAGAACAGCATTATTTTACCCTGTTTTTATTATTAATACAACTCTAAAATAAAAAACCCTCCGCGAAATGCGAAGGGTTAGTTTAAAATTTTTAGTACCCGCCTGCAACGCTTTGCGTAGCAATGCGGGCAGGCATGCCGCCAACCTTAGTACATTCCTCCCATTCCACCACCCATTCCACCGCCCATTTGCGGCATTGCCGGTTCGTCTTTCTTTGGAATATCGGTAACCACCGCTTCGGTAGTAAGGAACATGCCGGCAATTGATGCCGCGTTCAAAAGCGCGCTTCTTGTTACCTTGGTTGGATCAATAATACCGGCTTTAACAAGATCTTCATAAACTCCGGTTGCGGCATTATAACCAATATTGCCGGCGCGTTTTTTTACTTCTTCGGCAACCACAGCACCGTCTACTCCGGCGTTAAAAGCAATTTGGCGAAGCGGTTCTTCCAGAGCGCGGCGCAAAATATTTACCGCGACTGCTTCTTCATTTTCGAGCTTCAAACTTTCCAAAGCTTTGATAGCGCGAATCAGAGCGACGCCGCCGCCCGGCACTACGCCCTCTTCGACAGCCGCTTTGGTTGCGCCAACCGCGTCTTCAATGCGATGTTTCACTTCTTTCATTTCAGTTTCAGTAGCGGCACCAACTTTTATAATCGCGACTCCGCCGGCGAGTTTCGCGAGTCTTTCCTGAAGTTTTTCTTTATCAAATTCACTGTCAGATTGTTCAATGGATTTCTTGATTTGAGAAACTCGTTCTTTAATTGCAACTTTATCTCCGGCACCTTCCACAATCGTGCAATTTTCTTTGGTGGCGATAACTTTGTGAGCACGGCCCAAATCTTCAAGTTCGGTCTTGTCTAGTTTAAGGCCGAGTTCTTCGGTTATCACTTTACCACCGGTGAGAATCGCGAGGTCCTGAAGCATTTCTTTGCGTCTATCACCAAAACCCGGAGCTTTGATACCGAGCACATTAAAGGTACCGCGCAATTTATTCAAAACAAAAGTGGCAAGCGCTTCACCTTCGATTTCTTCGGCAATGATTACCAAATCTTTCTTGCCGGTTTGGGCAATTTTCTCTAAAAGCGGCAAGACATCGTGAATCGAAGTAATTTTTTTATCAGTAATTAAAATGTGCGCATCGCTGTATTCGGCTTCCATGCGTTCGGTATTGGTCACCATATAAGCGGACACATAACCTTTATCAAAACGCATTCCTTGTACCACTTCTATTTCCATACCAAATGATGGAGATTCTTCCACGGTGATAACGCCGTCTTTACCGACTTTGTGCATAGCATCGGCAATTTGTTTACCGATTTCTTTATCGTTCGCGGAAATAGCAGCCACATCGGCAATCTCATTTTCTTCTACCGGTTTGGAAATTTTTTCTTTTAATTCTTTTATAATTGCCTCCACGCATTTATCAATTCCGCGTTTCAGAGCGACCGGATTAGCACCAGCTGTAACATTTTTTAATCCTTCAACCACAATCGCCTGCGCGAGCACGGTCGCGGTAGTGGTGCCGTCACCCACATCGTCGTTGGTTTTGCTCGCAACTTCTTTTACGAGTTCAACGCCGGCATTTTCAAATTTATCTTCTACTTCAATTTCTTTGGCTACTGTTACGCCGTCTTTGGTGATTATTGGCGCGCCATAACCTTTATCCAAAACCACATTGCGTCCTTTCGGACCAAGAGTTACCTTTACCACATTTGCAAGGGTGTTTACGCCGGCAACCAATTTGCGACGCGCTTCATCATTAAAAAGAATTTGTTTGGCCATACTTTATTATGTTAATTTTTTTCAACAACCGCGAGTATTTCATCGGCGGAAACTATTTTGTATTCTTCTTTATCTATTTCAACCTTTTCTCCTCCCCAGCTTTTTAAAACTACCCGATCGCCAACTTTTACTTCCAAAGCTGATCGACTGCCGTTTTCTAATAATTTTCCTGGACCGACCGCAACTACGTCACCCTCAGGCTTTTTTTCATCTTTTTCCGGTAGCACCAACCCAAACGAAGTCACTTCATCCGCCTTAGTTTGTTTGATTAATACATTATCTCCTAATGGTCTTATACGCATACTTATACGAAGTTAATTAAGAATAAATTATCACTCTAATTTAAGGAGTGATAATATCTTGTATAGAGCATTTTATAGCTGATTAGAAAAACTGTCAAGCTGTCGACTCCCGTTTTTCCACAATTATTTACTACGCAAGCAGCATGCCGAAGATTACCCACCACAGAGCCATTCCGCCTGGCAAACTCCACCAGAAATGATCGAAAGCGGCCGCAAGTAGCACGGTAAATATCAAAGCCAAATATTCAGGTCGGCGACGCCAAATTTCCCGGATTACAAAACCAAATAAAGCTGCCCAAAAGGCAAATCCAAAGATCCCCCATTCACATAGAATCAGAAAATATATATTGTGAACCGGCTGATAATCATAAACTTTTTTGGTCGGCTCATTTTTATACAGCTGATAGGTATAGGCTCCCGGCCCGACTCCAAGTAATAAATTTTTATTTAAAATTTTAAAGGACTCTTGATATTGTTTCCCGCGATCGGATAATGACTTTGCTTCTAGCCGGTAACTCGAATTAAACCGGACAAAAAATATCGGAGAAAGCAAAGTAAATAAACCAGCGAAAATGACCGCGTAAAAAATAGATTGTTTTAAATATGGACCAAACAAATGGTAGCGTTTAAAAAATGGCAGTTCTTTATTTTTTCCAGTATAAATAATATATATTCCGCAAATTACCCAGCCAAAAATTGCCGCGGCCCAGGCGCCGCGAGAAAACGACATGACAAGACCGGTTAAAATTATCGACTGACCGAGAATGAGATATATTTTTGAAGCCGGTGAGCTATATAAATATAAAATAATTCCGAGTACGAATGCCGCGGCAAGAAACCCGCCCAAAATATTTGGCGAACCAAAAGCGCCATATGCCCGAAGCCAGCGTTCATCGCCAAATTCTACAACAAAACTTCCAAGCTCCGCCGGTTTATGCGCGGCAAGACCAAGCCACTTATTAGCGACAACCGCCTGTGAAAAAAACTGATAGATACCAAGCAAAGCTTGCACGATCGCCCCAAGCCAAAACGAATGCAAGAGTTTATTTTTTTCGCCGGAACCGGCCAGAACCAAAAACAAACAAACCCCTTCTAAAATACGAAATGCGTATTCATACGAAACCACCCGATTGACGCTGTGTAAAACTAAAACGATAATAAAAAAAATTACCGACATCGCGAGCCACAAATTCTTTTTATGAGTTTCGTAATGTATTTTTCCAAACAAGTGTGAAAATGATTTTTTTCGAAAAAAGTCTATAGCAAAAAGAATTACTATTATCCAAAGCAAAATCTCTGAACCAAAGAAACTCGCACTGCCATATTCCCAAAAACCGCCGTTCAAAAATCTTGGTTCATAAATAAACCTTGTTTGCCAAGGCAAAATAAAAACATACATTATTAATAATATCTTCCAAATTTTAGCTAACATATTTCTGAATATTTTTTAACCAAGTTTCGCGAATTCGCATTCGGGCGTCGGTTTCATGAAATTTTAGAACCCCTTCATTAATCACCACTTCTTTACCGTTTTCTTCCGCCAGCTTTTTCAGCTCGGGCCGCAGCTTAGACCACTGAATTTTTTTCAATATTTTTTCGTACCCGTCGCCAGTCTTGCCCTGCAGTGCCCGCTCAATAATTATTTTAAATTGATCTGGTTTTTCATTTTTTACTGCAGACGCGGATGGCAACTTTAAATAATCTTTCGCCCAACCGTTGGCTCGCCAAATTTTGATTAGAAAATTTTTCGGATCATACAGCGGATAAAGCTGGCGTAACCAATAGACTAAATAAATATCTTCTTCACAAATCCGAAGTCCGGTAAGATCAAGATGCTTTTCCCCCACAAAAAAAGATAAGCAAACCCGGTTGGCGCTATGCAGTTTGCCAGTACGCAGGCCTAAAACGCGCAAAATAAGATTGGAGAAAAACCGCACCAGCCAGAGCCGCCCTTCGGCGGACACAATAAAAAAATCTATATCGCTTTCAGCACTAGCGGTTTCCGCCGCGACCGAGTTGCAGACAAAAACTGCTTTTAAAAACGGAATACCAGAAATTAGTTTGATTGCAAACTGAGCGCGGCGTAATTTTTTTTCGGTATGAGCAACCGCAAGATTGCGTTTCACAATAATATCCTCGCGACCCGGTAAAAAATAATACGACCCAACTCCCCCCACTTTACCGGCCGACACCAGCGCCTGAAGCGCTGTATTAACTTCCACCTCATTTTGTTCATGGCCCTGCCAAAGATAATTTAAAAGCTCTTCCTTGGTCAAAGGAAAATTAAAAACATCAAAATATGACAAGGTTTTTATAATAGCTGTTTCTGCTTTCATACCTTTAGTATACCTATAAAAACAAAAGCCCCCAAGGGGGCTTTGTAAGTTTAATTTTTAAATTCAGCCGGCAATACTGCATCCAAATTTCTCGGCAAGATATTCTTTTTTTTCAGAAGTTTAGACGGATCTTTAATTACCGTGTCTTCTACCACAATTTTCTCGTCGGTAATCTGTAAAATTTGCGAGGGAGCAATGAGGTAAGTATCTTTTTGAAAACGTGAACTGACAAAATATTTGCGGATTTGATGATTATCAACATCAATTTCAATATCGATAATATGCCCGAGTTTGTCACCCGATTTTGTAACCACTGGCAGACGGATCAAGGTCTGTTCGTTGATGAACATATTATTATGAAATCTCAATGACCAAATCCCAATTTCCAATAAAATACTTAAGAAAATTATTATTGCTTTGAGACCACTTGGTCATTGGATATTGGGGTTTGGGGTTTTTTAAATACTATATATTGCTGAAGAACCATAAGCGCGGTGCTGAAAAACCAATAAAGCGATAAACCGGCTGGAAATTTTATACCGATTATCACGGTCATAATCGGCATCATATATAGCATCTGTTTATTCATGGTTGTTGCCATATCTTCATCCTTCGCTCCGGCACCCGCCTCTTTCGGAGGAGATTTTCTACTTAACATTTTGGTCTGTACAAACTGAGCCGCACCGGAAAGTACCGCAAGAATGATGCTCGGTTTCGATAAATCAAGAAAACCAAAGGAAATAGATTTGAGTGTTCCCGGGTTCGTAACAAATGAATACAAATTCGTGGCCAAATCTTTTGAAGCGAGACCGTCGCGCAAAACCCAAAATAAGGCAATGAGCAGCGGCAGTTGAATAAGGAGCGGCAAACAAGACGCGAGCGGATTAACTTTATTATTTTTATATAATTCCATGGTGGCCTGAGCTTGTTTTTGTTTGTCAGTTGGAAATTCTTTTTTTATCGCGTCTAATTTCGGCTGCAAATCCTGTAAAGACTTTTGGGCCTTGATTGAGGCAGTGGTAAGCGGGTACAAAATAACCCTAAGAATTATTGTGATAATTAAAATAACAACGCCAAGATCGTGGCCGGGAATAATATTATACAAACCGACAAATAAATTAAATAGTGGTTTGTATAAAACCTCGTGAAAAACGGAAGAGAACATAATTATTCTTTGTTAGTTTCTTCTTTAACTTCTTCGGTTGTTTCGGCAGTTTCTACTGCTTCATCTTTAACTGCTCCGCCGGCCGGTTCCTGAACATTTATTTTCCAACCTACCAATTCGGAAGCGAGGCGCACATTTTGTCCGCTGCGTCCGATGGCAATAGAAAATTGCTCAGGTGCAACCGAGACAGTCGCAACCTTGTCGCCTTCGTTCAAATCTACCGACAAAATTTTTGCCGGAGAAAGAGCGTGAGAAATATATTTAACAGCGTCTTCATTATATTGAATCACATCAATTTTTTCACCGCCAAGTTCTTCAATAATGGTGTTAATACGGCTGCCGCGCTGACCGATACATGAGCCGATTGGATCAATCGATGGATCACTGGTTGCAACAGCAACTTTGGAACGGAAACCCGGGTCGCGGGCAATGCCTTTTATTTCAATGACTCCCGATTGAACTTCAGGAATTTCTTGCTTGAAAATTTCGCGAACCATGCCTTTGTCACTGCGTGATAATACGATTTCCGGCCCTTTATTTGTCATCTGCACAGACACAGCATAAAATTTCATGCGGTTGCCCGGGCGGTAATGTTCGTTGTAATTTTGTTGGTCGCTTGGCATGATACCGGTAATTTTTCCAAGATCAACCAAAACTTTACGTCCTTCCACGCGCTGAATCGTACCCATAATAATTTGGCCTTCTTGCCCTTTGAAATCTCCGAATACCATATTGCGTTCGGCCTCACGAATCTTTTGAATAATAACTTGTTTCGCAGTCTGGGCGGCCATGCGTCCGAAGTCGTGCGGAATTTCGAGAACAATTTCAAGAACGTCGCCGATTTTGGCTTTCTTTTTAATTACTTTTGCTTCAGCCATCATGATTTCAGTTTTTGGATTGAAGCGAGGCAAATCGGCCATTTCTTCTTCGGTAAGTTCGCGATTTTCTCCGCGCGCTTTTTCACGGCGAGCAGAAAGTTCTTCTTGAGCTTTTTCTAGCGCTTCCGGTTCAATATCTTCAACAACAGTTTTCACATCCCAAGCTTCCATATCCCCAGTGTCCGGGTCAAATTTTACTTTGATGTTTTGTTGCTTGTTGCCAAAATCTTTGCGGTAAGCTGCAGCGAGCGCCGCTTCAATGGTTTCCATGACCGCTTCATAACTGAGGGCTTTCTCATCGCAGAGCGCCTGAATTGCTTTGGTAATTTCTGACATACTTATTTCCTACTAAATTAAAATTAGGTTAAAAAAAAGCACCGATATTTAATCGTGCTATTACTGTCAATATGATACACGAGGCAAACAGTTTTGTCAAACATCACTTTTTGCTTGCCCTGCTCCCTAGTGAAGCGGGATCAACCTCTATTTTTTTGACAGTGCTAGCGGTTTTTTGGGTGGAACTCCAAAAATCTTTACTTTATCGCCGAGACTCAGGAATGAATACAAAGCTTCCATATCTTTGTAAGCAACATTCACACATCCGCCGCTCATAACCTGAATACCAAATTTATTATGCCAATAAGCGCCATGAATATAGAAACCTTTTTTGAACTCAGCGCTCCACTTGGTATTTGGATAATGATAATAATTTACAATCGGGCGTTTTCTAATAATGCTAAATTCCCCTTTTGGAGTGGGAGTTTGAGGAAGACCGGTAGAAACAAATACTGAACCGACCTTAATATCATTTAAAAAATAATCAAGTGACTGCGTGGCAAGATTCACTTCTACCCGGCGCTTCACCGAGCGGTCTTTGTTTCCCTTCAAGGGATTAAAACCATTCTTTACTTCGACACCGTCTAAAAATCCGTCACCGTCCGTATCAACATTGTTTGGATCTGTTCCTAAAGAAATTTCTACACTATCAGACAAACCGTCGTTGTCACTATCTATTTCTTCGGCAGCCCGCGCCGGAAAAATAAAAACCAATGTAAAGAAAACAATTAAAATTATAAAATATTTTTTCATAATGCCCGTGCCCTAAAACGAGGCGCAATTATTATAACATTTTTTGTTTTTGTTTCCAAAAAAAGATGAGGGCGGCCGATTGCTCGGCCGCCCGGTGTTGGGGGTTGTATCCGCTACAGCGGAACCTTCGGCTTCGTGATCTTCACGATGTGACTCCTCCATGAGGAGTTGGTTGGCCTAACCGGTCAGGTAGCGCACCAGGCGCTAACTGTCGGCTTCGGCGGCCGGCGGCGACGGGTCAGGGCGCGACGGCGCCCGCGGTGTGACGATCGATGTGAACGTGGGAAAAGCTGAAGCTGGTGATGGTCGTCATTTGAGTCTTTAAAGACCCCTTTGGTTGTGGCGCCGGGAAATCCGGCTGCCGACCTTGGCTCAAAACAAGCCAAAATCGTCAGCCAGATAAGCCAAAAATGGCTAATTCCGTACTGTCACAACATCGAATTATACTCCTTTTTATCAACTTTGTCAAGGCTATTTTGCACAGTAAATTTCATCTAAATTTAAAGCGCCGGAGATCTTTGGATCGACGGCGCTGATGGGGAGGGGCCCCCAGGTGCGGCCTGAGCCGCTTTTGTAGCAGCTGGCAAGCCAGCCTATATTTACAAAAAGTTTACTCTTGCCGACGAATATCGTCAAGAGTTTTTCATTTTATAGAAATGTCCCCGCTTTCATCAGTCCGTTTGATTTTCGCGCCAATTCTTTCAAGGTGGCGGATGGCACGCAGGCCCGGATGGCCGAATTTATTCTTGCCAACCGAAATGACAGCTTCAATTGGCTTCACCCGCGACAAAAATAACTCACTCGAAGATCCGTCGGAACCGTGGTGACCAACTTTCAAAACACCAGACTGAAGTGGACAGGCATTATTTACTTCCGGACAATATTTTTCAACTAATAATTTTTCCAGCGTTTCTTCGGCGTCGCCGGTAAACAAATAACTGCTGCTACCATGGCTTAATTTAAAAATTATTGAATAATCATTATCGGATATTTTATTTTTAAAAACCAAAGATAAGTCCGGCGAAAAAAATCGGAACGACGATGAAGCAATGGTGAGAGTGGTTGAGACGCCGGCGATTTCAGTTAAATATCCGGTACTCACACTTTTCCACTCCCGAAAATACGAGTCGGTTTTTTCCCGTCCATTTATATAGATCTTTTTTATCTGATAATTTTTTAAAACATCCACACAGCCGCCATAATGATCAAGATCGGGATGAGAGATTAAAAGGTAATCAATAGTACGGTCGTAAAAAGCCAGGTTGCGACCAAGTGCCGAGAGAATCCCCCGATCAGGCCCACAATCCACCAACATTTTTTCTCCAGTTTCAAATTGTATTACAGTTGCATCACCCTGGCCGACATTTAAAAATACAATCTTAAATTTGTGGCGTTCCGCTTCAGAATAGCGGAAATAAAAAAATCCCCCTAGGATTATTATAATTGCGATTATTAAAATTTTGTTTTTTGTCACAAAACATTTTATTCCACACCCCTTTTGGCAACAAAAGGTGTGCCCCCAAAATTGCCTCGCAGATGCTTCACTCGGCAAATGTCTCGGCGAAATCAAAACGATTTTTTCAAAAGTGCAGGGTCGCATTGAAAAAATCTAATTTCGCCGGACATTTGGCTTTCGTTCCACAAAGGCTCGGAATCCAATTGTTTACCAACCAATTACCCAACGGGGTTTGGGGGCCGCCAGCTGTTTGAGGTGCCTCGCGGCAACGAGTTCTGCCGGCCCCCAGAACCTTTTGATTACTTTTCAGTTATGAAAAGTGATGCCGCCGGCAGGGCTAAGGAATATTGAATTAAGGTAAGTGTTGAATTGATTGAGCCCTGCCCGCATTGCTACGCAAAGCGTTGCAGGCGGGGATAGCGAGATGCGTAAAACTATTTTCTAGCAAGAATTATTTGATTAATCCAAACATCATTTTCTTTTATAAACTCTTCTTTCTCTATTCCAAACGCCAAAGATTCCAATATCTCCCTAATTTTCTCCGGGCGATGATAAAACGATTCGACCACAAACTCATGATTGTGGGCTTTGATCTTAGGCGGATCTTTTTGATTAATATTTGTCACTAAAAAAATTCCGCCGTCCTTTAATACGCGATAAGCTTCATCAAAAAATTTGGTCGGGTCTTTCAAGTGGACAATAAGAAAAGCGGCGGCGACAATATCAAATGCTTCGTTTTCAAAAGGCAAACTTTCCGCGTCACCGATTACGGTTTTAATGTTGCGGTTCTTTTTTGATAATTCCTGAAGCATTGTTTCCGAAACGTCGAGCGCGGTAACGCCTGCCCCTAGTCTCGCAAATGAAACCGATAACCGGCCGGTTCCCGCTCCCACATCAAGAACTTTCTTGCCCTTCAAATCTCCAAGCAACGGGATGAGTTGATTTTTTTCAAAACTTCCAAGATAAGCTTCACGCTTATCATATTCGTGCGCAGCGAGATTATACCCCTCCCTCGAATCATATACTTTTACTTTTTTCATTTTGTTTGTGGAAATTATACATAACTACATTAACTATTTTATCAAAATATCTAATATTATTATATCATATTTTTAATGAAATTCTATTACTATACTATGAAGAAAATAACTGGTATAGTAGTAACAATAATCATTTAATGAATTCTGATTAACTTTCATATCAAATAAATCATATGGATTTGAAAATCGCTGAAGCTATTCTAAAGTCAAATGCAATTATATATGAAAAAATGGCAAAAGATTGGGCCGCTAGCAGAATTACACCCCCAGAACAACTTAAAGAGCTATGGAATAAATATGGTAAAGGAAATCGTTTGTTGGATCTAGGTTGTGGTAACGGCGTCGCTTTTTCCGCAGTCAACAAACAAATTACAGATTACATCGGCCAGGATATTTCACAAACAATGCTAGCGGCTGCAGATTTCTATATCAAAGAACATAACACGGGTACAAACCCAATCCGCGTAAAACTATTGTTGGGAGATGTTTTGAATATCCCTCTTGCCGATGCATCAGTCGATGTTGTTCTGTGTTTTGGTGTTTTGCACCATATCCCTAGTAGTGAATTAAGACAGAAGGCAATTAAAGAAATTGCTCGCGTGTTGACACCTGGCGGGCAACTTCTTATGGCCAATTGGAATGTCCGATGCTGGCATTCTGTCACGCGACAAAAACTCTGGCATCTTTGGTTAGGCAGATCACTGCCATCTCTTGATAAAAATGACTCATGGATTGGGGAAGAGAAAAAAAATTTATACATTCACTGCTTTCACAAAGAAGAAATTAAATCTTTAATCTCAAAAGCCGACCTAAAGATTATTTCAAATGACTATGTCGGACACGGATCCACATTTATAAATGCTTGGCATCTCATAACTGTTGCTAAAAAAATATAAGAAAGCTCAGCGGATTTCAAAAAATATTTACTATTTTTTTTATAAAAGCTAAAAATAAAACCCCCCGACAGTGTTACTGTCGGGGGTTTTATGATTCATACACTTTTACTTTTTTCATTTTGTTTGATTATAAATGAAAATAAAACTATATACAACACTACCATGAGCCAAAGCGGAATATTGACGGCGGCGCTGGCCCAACCTTGTTTCCCAAAAAATTCTACAACTATTATAACATAATGTAAACCAAAATAAGTGAGGCCGGCTACAATTTTAGCAATTGAAAAAAATATGAAAGACAGAGCGACGGTAACGGCGCCGAAAAGCATTAAATATGGAACTAGCCAGAGAACTAATACATTTACCAGCGGAGCGATAAATGACAAGGTTCCGAATTGATAGAGCATAAGTGGTAATGTAAAAACTATTGCCGAAATTGTAGTAATGAACGGCTCCCGGATACCGGCAAGAGGAATTTTTTCCAGCCTTAAATTTAAAATCGGCGACAAATATACAAGCCCGAGCGTCGCGAGGAAGGACAGCTGAAACCCAACATCCCAAAAAAATAAATATGGATTCCCAAGTTGCATGAGGGCAACGGTTAGGGCGAGCACATTTATCATCCGGCTCCCCCGACCCACTTGCCGCGCGCCCAGCACCAACACACCCATGATGGCAGCCCGGATTGCGGAAGCTGAGATACCGGAAAAAATAACAAACGCAACGGTTAAAACCAAAACCAGATAAAAAGCTTTTTGCCGGTAAAATCCCAAATATATTAAAATCTGCATCGCGACCACGGCAATGATCGCAATGTTATAACCCGAAACCGCAATAATGTGCGACAAGCCAGTCTTACTGAAGGCGTCCGACAAATATTGTGGAAGGCCGGATTTAGCTCCATATAAAACTCCGGCCATGAGCGAACTCTCGGGCTCCACCCATAGTTTATTCAAACGTTCATTTAAATTTTTCTTAAAAGTCAGAATACCCGAAAGAAAAATATTACCTTTGCCCGAAGCAAGCTTGTTTATTTGGGGTTGATAGCAAACTGAGAAAGCTCCATACCTGGCCAAATATTTATCATATCTAAAATCTCCAGTGTCCAATTCTTTCGGCGATTGAAGTTTGCAAGTTATTTGTATTTCGTCGCCATATTGATATTTTGGATAGGGCGAGGTTTTAATAAATATTTTGCCGGAAATATTATTTGTTAAATTATCAAATTTAATTTGTGTGATATTTACATAATATTCGGTCGCTCCAACTTTTTCATTTGGCTCGGCGGACACAAACCCAATTACATTTACCAATCGGGAATTATAAAAACAAGCATTATTACTTTGTGTGCAATCAGGAGTTGAAAATGCAAAACGCAAGATACCAATCGAAAAAAATATTATCGCGAGTAATACAAATCGATAAAGTTTGTTACTATAAAAAAGTATTAACAAGGAAACCAAGGCGCAGATAAAATAATATAGATACCAGACAAAAATATTGACTGCCGCAACCGAGACGATTGCGCTTCCCGCAATAAAACAAAAGCAAAACGTGAGAAACGTCTTGCTTTTAGAATTTAGAATTTTTTCAATCCCCTCCCTCATGTTCTATATTACTACACTCGCAAGCTTGCCTTTAATGTAAATTATTTTCTTTGGCTCTTTGCCTTCCAGCCATTTCTGCACCTTTTCACTTTTCAAAACCAATTCTTTTACATCTGCTTCGCTTATCTCTGAGTCGACTTCGATCGTATCGCGCACCTTACCATTGATTTGGACGGCAAGGGTAAAAGTAGCGGATTTGGCTAGTGCCGGATCAAACTTCGGCCAAGCGCTAAACGTCAAATCCTTTTCGCCATATTCTGCCCAGAGTTCCTCGGAAAGGTGCGGGGCAAACGGCGACAGCAATTGAATTAATATTTTGTAAGTATTTTTATCAATAGTTTCTTCTTTCATTAAATCGTTGGTGAGCTGCATGAGAGCGGCAACTGCAGTATTATATCGCATCGTATCTATATCTTCGCCAACTTTTTTAATGGTTCTATGCAAAACTGAAATTGCGTTTGCGCTCGCTGGACTATCGGAAATTTTTTCTTGTAAAAACCAAACTCGCTCGAGGAAACGGCGGACGCCGACTAGCCCATTGGTATCCCACATTACCGCCTGATCAAACGGACCCATGAACATTATATAAGTGCGAAAAGAATCCGTACCAAACTTTTCAATCATTTCGTCGGGGTTTATTACATTACCCCGGCTCTTACTCATCTTTTCACCATCGGGGCCGAGAATCATGCCATGGCTGGTGCGCTTTTTATATGGTTCACTGGTTGGCACGAGTCCAAGATCAAATAAAAATTCATTCCAAAAACGAGAATATAAAAGATGCAGTACAGTATGTTCCATGCCGCCGTTGTACCAATCTACACTCATCCAATATTTTAGCGCGTCTTTACCGGCGAAAGCTTTATCATTGTGCGGGTCGGTGTAACGCAGGAAATACCAACTTGATCCAGCCCAGTTTGGCATAGTGTCGGTTTCACGCCTCGCCTTTCCACCACAGCGCGGGCATTTAGTATTTACCCAATCTGTCATTGGCGCGAGCGGCGACTCGCCGGTGTCAGTCGGTTCATATTTATCAACTTTTGGAAGTTCGAGCGGCAGAGATTTTTCTTCAACTGGAATCCAGCCTGGATTCATTTCTTCGCCCTTGCTTTCAAACCTTTTATTTTTCGCGCAGGCTTCACAATAAACGAGCGGAATCGGTTCACCCCAATAGCGCTGACGGGAAAATACCCAATCGCGAAGTTTATAATTTACTTGGCGCTTGCCGATCTTCTTTTCTTCTAGCCAAGCAATCATTTTTTCTTTAGTTTCGGCAGTTTTCAATTCGGAAAATTCACCGGAATTTATTGCAACACCGTCTTCACAAAAACAACCGGATTTATTATTTAATTCTTTCCAGATATAGGCCAGCTCCCCAACTCCAGCAAAAGACGGAATATCTTTGTAAGGAACCCAGGCGACAACGTGCTTCTCACTTTCTTCGGCGGACAATTCGTCTTTTTCTCCGTCTGCAAGTTCAACCTCAAAAACATTCATGTTGGCATAACGATTTTCATCTTTGTGGGCGGCGAACCATTCCGAACGAAGCTCCATTCCGACTCGTTTAATTGATTTGATATTTTTATATCCGGTTTCTTCCAGCACTTCCCGCTTTACCGCGTCTTCCAACTTCTCACCGGCTTCAGCTCCGCCGATGACAAAAGTTTTCCAGGGCTGCTCCTTCCATTGGATCTGAATTACTTTGTCTTCTGACCAATGCTTTACAACGGCTTGAATATTAATTCGTTTGACGGTTTTTTTGTCCGAGCGCGGCGGGTTATTACTATCGTAAAAATATGGCGCTACAACCTGCGTAATCGGCAATCCAAACTTTTTGGCAAATTCAAAATCTCTTTCATCGTGCGCGGGCACGGCCATAATAGCGCCGGTACCAACTCCACCCAAAACATAATTCGTAATCCAAACCGGAATCTTTTTTCCATTCACGGGGTTGATTGCAAACTTATCGGTCGCAATACCGGTCTTTTCTTTTTCTACCCGGTCGAGGACTTTCTGTTCGGATAAAGTTTTTTCAAGATATTTTTCAATTTCCTTACTTACTTTCCAGCCCTTATCAAGCCAGCTCTTGGCAAGCTCAGCAGAGACAGCCATAAAGGTGGCACCAAATAAAGTATCCGGCCGGGTGGTGAAGACCTGTAGTTTTTCGTCGGAATTCTCTAAAGCAAAATTAACTAACGCGCCTTCGCTTTTTCCAATCCAATTTTCTTGGCTGACACGGGCCGGAGTAATGTAGTCAACTTCTTTAAGACCTTGAAGTAATTTTTCGGCGTATTTGGTAATCGCGAGCATCCACTGTTCTTTGTTGCGCTGTTCGACGGCGGTACCGCAACGTTCACAGCAACCATTTACTACTTCTTCATTTGCGAGGCCGATTTTATCTTTCGGGCACCAGTTAATAGGCTGATTTTTTTTGTAAGCTAGTCCGTGTTTATAAAATTGTAAAAACAGCCACTGGGTCCATTTGAAATATTTCGGGTCGGTGGTATCAACCACCCGGTCCCAATCGAAACTATAGCCGAGCAGTTTGAGCTGGCGGGTAAAGTTGGCAATATTTTTTTTCGTGACTACAGCGGGCTGCTGTTTGGTTTTGATAGCGTGATTCTCGGTTGGGAGTCCAAACGCGTCAAAGCCAATTGGATACAAAACATTAAAACCATCCATGCGTCGTTTGCGCGAAATCACGTCCATGGCAGTAAAGGGACGGGGGTGGCCGACATGCAAACCTTCACCCGATGGGTATGGAAATTCAATGAGTGAATAAAACTTTTTCTTCTTTGAATCTTCTTTAACGCAAAAAGTCTTGTTTTTCTCCCAGTGCTTTTGCCACTTGGCTTCAATTTTGTTTGGGTCGTATTTATTCATAATGAAAGAATCTTACCTAATCCTCGCAAAAAAATCAATGCTGACAGCCTGCGCAGAAATGCGTGCCCCGGCCGTTGCTTTTTATCTTTTGAATTACTTTGCCGCATCGCGGGCATTTATCTCCACCGTGACCATACACCTTTAGGAAATCGGTATAGTTCCCCTTTTTGCCTTCAGTATCCATATAATCCTTAAAAGTTGTGCCACGATGTTCAATAGCTTTTTTTATTATCTTTGAAATACAATCAAAAAGTTTTTTCACTTCGTCTTTTTTTAAAGCATTCACATGACGAGTTGGTTTTATACCGGCCGCAAAACAAGCCTCGTCGGCATAAATATTTCCAATGCCGGCAATTCGCGGCTGATCCATGAGGGCGACTTTGATAGAAACTCTTCGTTTACCCAGTGCTTTTACAAAAGCGTCAAAGGTATAATTTTTAGTAAGAGGTTCAATGCCGAAGCGTAGCAAAGCGGTTTCGACTTCCCCATCAGTCGCAAGTTTCATGTAACCAAACCGGCGCAGGTCGTTGAAAAATAATATTCCTTTGTCGGAGAAAGTGAAAATAATTTGGGTATGTTTATTCGGCAAATCAAAATCCTTTTCGGTCAAACTGTGTCCCCCGGCAATAACCTCAACTTTATTATGTACTTTTTTTTCGTAAATAAGTTGGCCGGTCATTTTGAGGTGAACCAAAATGGAAGTAAAAGATTCTTTATGGTTTTTTGGTTTAAAACTTTTCTTTAAACGGAAAATCATCAGCTTGCCCCGGCGGTCAATTTCTTTTATTTCGTTTCCTTTTATGGCATGAACAAAATTGGTGACCATGCTCAAAACAGATTTTTCGCGAACAACTTTAAGTTGAACAATTTTTTTGTTCATGATCTTTTTTCGCAGGTCTTGTCTTATTGTTTCAACTTCCGGGAGTTCGGGCATATTTTTAAAATGAATTTTCCAAAAAATAATTTATGTCTGTCTCGGGGGTAATTTGCATTACCGTACCACCAAGATGTGCAAATATCTGGCAAACTTTTGGCGAATCATCAATTAATACTGAATTGGAAACATTCGTTTTAAATTTATTACAATATTCTACAAAAATTTCGCCATTGTTATCCGTTTTGTGTTTTTCTTCATAATACGAGTTACTGACATGATCAAAATATTTATTTAATTCCAGAGCCGGCACTGTAAACCTTGAAAAGCTATCCATGTTACCAGTCAAAAGAATAGTTCTATAATCGTTCCGCAATGCAGATAGTTTGTTTAGCACAGCTGAATCTACCTTCATTGTTTTACAGTCATTCACAAATAAACTCCAAAGTTCTTCAAATGGAAAATCGATTTTTTTTGAAACATATTCATTGGCTTCTTCAGCTGTATATTTTCCTCTCATCCAGTCGTTTATGAAGATCTTGTCTAGACCAAAAAGAAGACTTTGCACTTTTTCATATATTTCTGATGGTAGACTTCTCCAATATCGATCATGACAAATAGTTCCATCAAAATCACAGAATAAAACTGGTTTTATTTTGTCTTCCCGAAGTTCAGACATATATAAAGATAGCTTCGCTATTCTAGCTTATTCGCTTGTCTATTACAATATTTTTTAACTGCCGCTCTTTTAGTTTAGTTATCTATTATTCATTTGTCTATTCCACCCATTTTGTGCGCCCAAAACGGGTGGAGCCCAAAAGGCGCCGAGCTGATGCTCCACTCCGCAAATTCCTCGGCTCAATCTTAACGATTTTTTCAAAAGTACAAAGTCGCATTGAAAAAACTAATTTCGCCGGGAAGTTTGCAGTCGTTTCACATATGCTCGGAATCGAAGCTGACAAACTAATTACCCAACGGGGGTTTGGGGGCCGCCAGCTGTTTGAGGAGTTCGCACGACGAGTTCTGCCGGCCCCCAGAACCTTTTGATTACTTTTCAGTTATGAAAAGTGATGCCGCCGGCAGGGCTAAGGAAAATTGAATATATGGTAAACTTAAAATTGATTGAGCCCTGCCCGCATTGCTACGCAAAGCGTTGTAGGCGGGGATAGCGAGAATAAAAAAAGACCAGCTTCACTGGTCTTTTTGAAATGCGAATTTTTTAGATGTGTTTATTGATAACTTCCAAAATCTTTTCTCTTTGCACACCGCCAACCACTTGGTCGACTACTTTTCCACCTTTGAAAATCAAAAAGGTCGGAATACTCATGACATTGAACTCCCCGGCTTTTTCTGGATTCTCATCAACATTTAATTTTCCAATTTTTATTTTGGTAGCATCTAAATCTTTTGCGAGTCCTGCCACAATTGGCCCCATCATCTGACACGGCCCGCACCACGGCGCCCAAAAATCTACAAAAACCGGAGTTGTAGATTTGATAACTTCATCATTGAAGTTTGCATCGGTAAATGTATGTTCCATATTCGAAATGAATGAGAGAAATGAAAATGTGTTTTCATTTCCGAATGAATGAGAATATATGAGGCGAAGCCCCTATACGATTTATAAATTATGCCAAGCAATGCCCCCAAAGCCCGGCGATAAATTACTATTTAAGTATTAATTTTTTATATTTCTTTTCTTCGGTATAGGCTTCCAGTACATCCCCTTCTTCCAATTTTAGCTTACCAGAGAATTCAAGTCCACACTCACTGCCAGACGGAACCTGATTTACTGCCTGCTTACCAGATTGTAAACCGGCGAGTTTGCCGGCGCCGATTTCTTCACCCTTTCTTTTAACGCGTAATTTTGAATCTTTAATAAGTTTTCCATTTTCAACCCGTCCACCCACCACCATACCACCTTTGTTGGTACGAAAAATAGCAACGACTTTGAAATTACCAAGTTCAGTGGTAATAATTTCCGGCACTAGAAGTTCTTCAAGCTTTTCTTTTACTTTATTAAGTAAATCGTAAATAACTTTATATTCAAAAAATTTCACTTCACTATTTTGAATCATTTCAAAAGATTCGGAATTAGTAGTGACATTGAAAGCAAACAAAAGCGCATCGGTAGTTTTGGCGCGAGTGGCATCGTCGGCAGTAATATTGCCAAGGCCTTTGGCAACCACCTTTACGCTAACCTCATCATTTTTAATAGTTTCAAGCGAACCAACAATCGCTTCAAGTGAACCAAGAGTGTCGGCTTTTACCACGACATTCAACACATGCTTATTTTCATCAGCTTCGTCATCAACGGGCTTAATAGGAGTTTGTTCGGCACCGGTCTGCTGCGATTTTTTACTACGTACATTTACCTGTTCGGCGCCGCCTGCTCTACTAAGATCTAATACATCACCTACCGCCGGAGCGATTTTGAGACCGAGAATGCGGGCTGGGGTGCTCGGCGGAGCAGATTCAATATTTTCACCACGGTGATTTTTGAGCGCTCTAACCTTGCCGTATATTTCACCATTGATAATAAGCGGATCGTTTACTCGGAGTGTTCCAGTTTGAACAAGAATAGTCGCAACCGGACCAGCACCCTTATCGACGTGCGCTTCAATGACAGTACCAGCGGCGGGGCGCTCTGGATCGGCTTTAATATTTTTTTCTTCCATGTCAGCAACAATCAAAATCGTATCAAGTAATTTATCAATACCGATTTTTTGTTTGGCGGACATTTCTACTACCGGCACTTCCCCACCCCAATCATCGGTAAGAATGTTATGTTGTGAAAGATCGGAGCGAACTTTTTTACCATCAGCTCCTGGTTTATCAATTTTGTTAATCGCAACGATGAACGGAAGCTTCGCGGCTTTGATAATATTTATTGCTTCCACGGTTTGAGGTTTAACACTATCGTCGGCGGCAACAACCAAAATCGCGATATCGGCAACCTTGGCGCCACGGCTACGCATGACAGTAAAAGCCTCATGGCCTGGTGTATCAATAAAAGTAAGATTGTCTTTCTTTTTGGTTTTAGGATTAGTCCAAATCACCTGGTACGCGCCGATATGCTGAGTAATACCTCCGGCTTCTCCGGCGATAACATTGGTATGGCGAATTGCATCCAGTAAACTGGTTTTTCCATGATCGACGTGACCCATAACAACTACTACCGGCGCACGGGATTGTAAATTGCCGGCGTTGAGTGATGTTTCAAGACCTTCAATATGTTCATTTACTGCATCTTCAACTTTATTTTCATTTTGTTTAACAGCAAACCCAAGATCTTCTGCTAAAATTATTGCTGTATCACGATCGATATTTTCATTTTGAGTGGCAAGAATACCATTCTTCATGAGTTCTTTAATAAGAGTGGTGGTTGGAAGTGATAGTCGCTCGGCAAGTTCGCGCACGGTTAACACGGAAGGAATTTCAACACTCGCACCGCTGCTCTTGCGGGCTTCTTTTTCCAATTCTTTTTGCTTTTCTTTTTCAGCCTTTTCCTTTTTTTCTAAAACAAACTTAATACGTTTCCAATCACGCTGGATCTGCTGAGCAACGCGATCGTCAATTTTTACGGCCCGGACGCCGATATCAAAACCAAACTCCGGTAAAATTGTAAGGAGTTTTTGTGGATGGATTCGGAGTTGTCTAGCGAGTTCTGATACATTCATGGTACAGAAATAAATCAATAAAAGTTGCCTTATTATATATCTATTTCGTATTTAAGTCAACCAAGCCAAAATTAAATACTCAATGATTTCGGATGTTTTTCATTGTTACTAGCTTCAACAAATTAAAACTAATAAGAAGGAGGGGTCGGTGCCATAAAACAACACCGACCCCTTTTAAGCAAAGCTCCGAAGAGCTTAGGCGGGAAGACTAACTACCCGCGCAACTTTCGCGAACCTAGTGGGCAAAACCCACGAAGACGGCAACAATGATGAGCCACATCGTAAGCCCCATCATGAGGGCAAACAAATCGATTGCGAGATTGTGAAGACTTCGCTTCTTTCCACTGGTGGCGACATTCCCCCGATCTAGAGACCTACCCATGAAAGCACCGCCCTCAATCGCATCATTCATCTTCCGCCTCCGGATGATGGTTCGCTGTTTTGCTACGTACTGCACTTTGTGAATAAAACTTCTTCACAACAAGCAGCACGCAGCCAAAGAAAGAACAAAACCAAAAAAGGATACTTCATGCTAGCATATATTATATTTTCTTTCAAGGGATTTTTTTGTTGATAATTGATTAATTAATAAAATAAAGCTAGAATGACGAGGCTATGAAAGATTTTATCTTAGTAAACAAACCCGAAGGTTGGACCAGTTTTGATGTGGTTGGCTTTTTGCGTAACAAAATAAAAAAAGAAAACCCGGAATTAAAAAATATTAAAGTCGGCCACGCCGGCACACTCGACCCATTCGCTACCGGCCTTCTTATTGTCGGTATCGGACGCGAAGCAACAAAGCGACTTGATGAATTTAAAAATTTACCAAAAACATATTTAACGACGATTCATTTGGGCGCTACTTCTAATACCGATGACAAAACCGGAGAAATTTCTTTAATTTCTGAAAAAGAGCCGCTAACAAAAGAAGTTGAAAAAACCCTTGCTGATTTTGTCGGCAAACAACAACAGATACCGCCGATGTTTTCGGCGAAAAAAGTCGCCGGCCAAAGATTATATAAACTAGCGCGCAAGGGCGAAACAATTGAAAGACAGCCCGATGAAATAGAAATACACTCTTTAAAACTGCTTAGTTATTCATATCCGCTCCTCAAAATTGAGGTCGCCTGCTCGACCGGCACCTATATAAGAACGCTCGCCCGCGATATCGGTGAAAAACTTGGCGTCGGAGCTTATTGCGAAGAACTGGTTAGAACCGCAATTGGCGAATACAACTTAAAAGATGCAAAAAAACCTTCCGATTCTGATATATTAAAAATCTCTTGACAGTTGGTTTTAGATTCGCTCAATTCACTCTACTATAAGAAGATGGCGTTGGTCGCACCGGTATAAGCTGGGAAGACGCTTTGCGCCCTTCCTGTACGCTCCGCGGCGGCCAACGCCAGTCTTATACAAACCCAATAAAACCGCCCTAAAGGCGGTTTTTCGTTGACAAAGTGACCCAAACCTGCTAAAGTAAAACCAGCGAAAGGAAATAATTTAATCATTCTTTCGCACCTTACAATGTAATTAATTTATTGGATATCTAGCCTTTTTAGCAGAAAAAAGTCATGAATCGAGAGATTTCGGAATTACTATGACAATTACAATTCACCCGGCAAATAGTCTTCAAAACAAATCAACCAAAAAAACTCAATAAACATCCGCGGGGTGGTAATTTTTGCTTTAACTTCACTTGATATCCTCAAATTATTGAGGTTTTTTTCATTATAACAATATGGACAGCACATTATTAGCAGTAGTGTTAATGATTGCCGGAGGTGGCGCCGGAACTGCGTTTGGATATTTCTTACGCAAAAAAGTCGCTCAAGCCCAGGTTAACTCCCTAGAGGCCAAAGCCGAGCAAATGTTAACGGAAGCAAAAAACAAATACCAGACCATAATTCTGGAAGCAAAAGAAAAGGCCGTTCACTTCCTAGATGAAGCCAAAAAGGAAGAACAAAAAATGCGCCAAGAACTTTCTGTTGAAAAACAACGATTGGAAAAACGAGAAACGACTTTTGACCAGAAATTACTCGAGCTGCAAGACAAACAAACCAAGTTGCAGGAAAAAATCGACAAAGTAACTTTGATCAAAGCTGAAATCGAAAAAATTCGCGATCAACAAATCGCCACCTTGCAACAGGTTGCTTCCATGACCCGCGAGCAAGCCGTTGAAATGTTAATTAAGAAAGTAGAAGAAACCAGCAAGTCCGACCTCCTCGGCCGAATTATGAAACTCGAAAAAGAATCCACGGAAGTTTACGACGACAAAGCGAGAGAAATAATCGTTGATTCCATCCAGCGCTGCGCCGCTTCACACGCCGCAGAAAATACTTCTTCCATGGTAAATATTCCAAGTGAAGAAATGAAAGGACGTATTATCGGCAAAGAAGGCCGCAACATCAAAACTATTGAAAAACTTACTGGCTGTGAAATCGTTATTGATGACACCCCGGACTCCATTATGATTTCCGGCTTCTCAACTATTCGCCGACAAATCGCCAAACTCGCGATTGAAAAACTTATTTTGGATGGCCGCATTCAACCGGCTCGTATTGAAGAGTTTGTCGAAAAAGCCAAACAAGATTTATCGCTTGATATTAAAAAAGCCGGTGAAGAAGCACTCTACAAAATGGGTATTACCGGAATTGATCCAAAATTAGTTAACATTGTTGGCCGCCTTAAATATCGAACCAGCTACGGCCAAAGCGTAATGAACCATTCCATGGAAGTCGGACATGTATCCGGCCTCATCGCTTCTGAACTTGGTCTAAACGCCGCGCTCGCCAAAAAATGCGGCTTCTTCCACGACATTGGAAAATCTGTCGACCACGAAACCCAAGGTTCTCATCCGGAAATCGGCAACATGATTTTGAAGAAATTCAACATGGATGAAGATATTTGTCAGGCCGCCCTCACCCACCACAACGATAAGCCTTTCAATATTTATTCAACGATTGCGAAAGCCGCTGACGCTATTTCTGCCGCGAGAGTTGGCGCGCGTCGCGACAGCTACGAACAATATATTGCCCGTCTTCAAGACCTCGAAAAAACTGCGAGCGGCTTCCCGGGAATTGACAAAGTTTATGCCATTCAAGCCGGACGAGAAGTTCGCGTGTTTGTTAAACCAAATGAAATCGATGATTATTCTGCCTTTCAACTCGCGAAAGATATTGCTCATAAAATCGAACAAGAACTCAAATATCCTGGCGAAATTCGCGTTTCTGTTATCCGCGAAACTCGCGTTGTAGAATACGCAAAATAGTGCGTCGCCCCATGGGGCTATGCACTATAAATCACAATGATTCTTTATCTCGTTTACAGGGCGTAGCCGAAGGCGAAGCCCTGTGGACAAGTAAATTTGCTAATCATAGCCAAAAAAAAGCGAAAATGCTATAATTACCACATTCAAGCAAACATTTATCCTATAATATAGAAGGGTGGTGAATTATGAACAAAGCTGATTTAGCCCAAGTGTTAGCAGAAAAACTTAATCTCTCCAAACGGGAAGGTGAAGATTTCATTAACTCTTTTATAGACACCGTTACCGAAACTCTTAAGAAAGGTGACGAAGTGGTTTTGACAGGTTTCGGCGCCTTTAGCGTAAAGCAAAGGGCAGCTCGTACCGGCGTTAACCCACAAAGACCAACCGAAAAGATCCAAATCCCAGCCGTAAAAGTTCCAAAATTCAAAGCTGGTAAAGCTCTTAAGGATGCTCTCAAAGAAGCAAAATAATAAACTTACACACTAAAAATCCCCCATGTTCTGCATGAGGGATTTTTTAATTTAGCTAAATATTAACAAGCGGGACAAAAACAAACCCAAGAAATTCCGTTTCAGATATATTTCCAATCTCGTCTTTAGTTAATTTTATAATTGAGTTCCGGACCGGAATAACCATTGTGCCGCCTTTTTTTAGTTGATCTATTAATTCCGTGGGAATTCGTTCCGCAGCGGCCGACACCAATATTTTATCAAATGGGGCTTTTTCTGGTAATCCTAACTTTTTTGCAAACAGAATCTTCGCGATATTAAAATTATATTTAGAAAGATTATTATTCCCAAGTTTAACTAGCTCGGGAATAATTTCTACACCCCACACGCGGCCTTTTTGACCAGTGAGATCTGCCAGAATTGCCGTAGTCCACCCTGAACCTGAACCAACATCAAGTATTTTATCGCCCGAATTCACGCCGAGCAACTCAAACATAAACGCAACAGTAGTCGGCTGTGAAATAGTCTGATTAGCAAGGGTTGGTAATGGGATATCGGAATATGCAATTTTTTGAAACTCATCGGAAACAAAATCATTACGGTCAATCTTGTTAAATGATTTTATTATAGCCTCACTCTTCAGTACTCCACTTTCGGTCAAATCATTAATTAGTTGTTTATGGCTATTGCTCATATAATTATATTATTCCACGAGAATTATATTAAAACAACCAATGCCAGCTTGGTCAGATTGACTTTCTTATAAATTTATGATATATTGGTACTCATTGAAAATGGTCTCATCGTCTAATGGTTAGGACATTGCCCTTTCAAGGCGAAAATACGGGTTCAATTCCCGTTGGGACTACAAAAACAAAACTGCCATTTATGGCGGTTTTTGTTTTTATATTTCTGTCGAGGGAATTGAACAAAGGGGTGGCGGGGAAAGTATTTCCCCGCATTGCTGCGGATGAGTATTGAGAAACCCGAACGGTTTCTCAAAGCGCAGGCCGAAGGCCGAGCAGTGAAATTCCCCGTTGGGACTACAAAATAAAATACTCCACTTTAAGTGGGGTATTTTATTTAGTGATCTGGGGAATTGAGCGGGAAAGGGAGAAAACGGGAGTTTTCTCTTGCCGAGGAAAGTCCACGAAAACCCGAAGGTTTTCGTGAGAGCGAACGAAGTGAGCGAGTGAAATTCTCGTTGGCAACTATAAATATAATACTCCGCTATATGCGGGGTTTTTATTTACTAGTTGTCAAAAATTAATAATAGCTGTAATATTTAACTGTTAAAAACCATTACGATATGCCCGAAAGATTAGGGTTCAATCCCGAAGGAAAAATTGGCTCGGTTGATTTCCCTTACAAACTCAAGAATGTAGAAGCCGTCGATTTAATCAGTGAACTTTTGAGCGATGAAAGAATAGCTGGTCATTTAGATTTCCTTAGAAAACACCATGCCCCCTCGTACGAACATAGCGTAAGAGTTGGAACCCTAAGCACTGACCTTTGCATAGAAAACCATCTACAACCAGAAGAAACAAAGTTAGTTGGCGCGGGCGGACTTCTCCATGACCTTGGCAAATGCTACATTCCTTTAGAGGTTCTTGCAAAAAATTCTCCCCTCACCAAAGAAGAAATGGATTTAATGCGCACTCACGCTAGAAAAGGTTTTGAAAGACTAATTGATCCGGCCTTTGATGGCATTAGAGAAATTGTCGCATCTCATCATGAACATCAGAACAACCCCTACCCCAGAAATGGAAATGGTAACGGCAAGCCCGCGCAACCAAACCGCCGGAATGGAGAGAAAAAAATTTATGAGCGCGCGGCAATAGTTGCGGCGGCGGATATTTTTGATGCTCTCGCCTCACACCGACCCTACAACCAAGAATATAGTTTTAAAGAAATCGAACAAATTATTCACGAGAAATATACGGGCGATCCGAAATTAATTGAACAAATTTTAAATCGCTATAAAGAACAAGAGTAGCAGGACAACAATATATTAAATAAATACTCCGCTTTACGCGGAGTATTTATTTAATTATTTGCTATCAATTTACTTTCGAGTATGATAATCTAACTAGACAAATATTTATGAAAAAATTTTCATTAACAAAAATATTAACTTTCTTCACGTTATTGCTTGGAGTAATTTTTTTTGGATCGACAAAATTTTCGATTGCCGCCATTACTCCCCCAATCTTTACCGGTCCGCGCGATAATATTCCGACCAGCACACCCAAAGCCTATGGCTTCTGGTCTTTTGCTATTTTGGACAACGGAAAGATTTCACGCTCCGGCCAGCCTTTACTTTCTGAATTTAAGTGGTTAAAAAAACAAGGTTGGAAAAGCATTATTGATTTAAGATATAATAATGAGTACAAAGAAATAAGCGACGACAAAAAAATTAAGGGGTTTAATAGCTTAAAATTCAATTATTTATACTTGCCAATGCGCGACGGTGCCGCACCGACCATTGCGGAGGCCCGCAGCTTCTTAAAATTTGCAACTGACCCTAAAAACCAACCCGTTCATATTCATTGCCGTGGCGGCTTTGGAAGAACTGGAACTCTAATCGCACTTTATCGATATGAAATAGACGGCTGGACAATGACCGACGCCATCGCTGAATCGAGATTATTTCGGGGCGGTATTGATAGCACTCAAAAAAAATGGTTATTAAATTGGGAAAAAAATAACAAACATTTAAAATAAGTCATGCTTCAAAGGGCGCTGCACGACATAACTTTGTCAAATTATATGAAAAAGCTTCTTCTCTTTGTTAGTTTCTTGGTCACATTCATGGCAGTTCAGACCGGTTCGGCAAAAGCAGCTACCTGGAAAGCAACCACTCCCGAAGGCTATACCCCAATAACTTGGGCTGGAGCGCGGGGCATTTCCACATTTATGAAAGCGCCTGAAGGAAACGGCCACCTCGATTTTCTAACAGTTATATACCTACCCTACAACCAAATAAAATTTATCGCCTCATCAACCCCAAAGACAGATTGGGGTCTTGGCAAACCTCCATTTAATCCGACCGTTGCCGCGTCTGAAACAACGACCGAGGTCCAAACTGATTTTGTCGAAGTGACCTCAACCCCAGAAATAGCAGCATCATCCCCGGCAACCAGTACCGCAGAGATACATGATTGGGCTTTTGCCAAGCTACAGGTTGAAAGGGCCAAAGCCGCAAATAAAAATGCTAAATTTATTTGGAATGTTCCATTTTTCAATGTTGAAATTCCGGTTACTGATCTTAGCATGAGTTTAAAATCTTCCGATACCTCCGGCACTTATGTGACAAGCGGCAGTCGTCCAGATTCTGATATCGCTCAACTGCGACAAATGCTTATTATTAATAATGCCGCCGGAACAAGCACGATTAGTTCTTTTGATGAAAATCTTTTTATTAATGACGGCGATCAAGCCGTGGAAGGATTTGACGCGAGTATTACTCCAAAGGGTTCTGATTCAGAAGTTGCCAGATTATTTATAGGCGTCAAACCCGGTGGTAAAGAACTAATTATTTATTGTAGTAAGGGTGCTAGCCCTAGTGAAGCGAGAGAAGCACTACTCGCCGCTGGTGTTCCTGTAGAAAACCAACTACAAGCCGATGGCGGCGGCAGCGCCACTTGCGCCTACAACCTTACTGGACAATATTTTGTCGAGCCAGGCCGTACTCTGCCACACTTGATGGGCGCTTTTCCGATTGTTTCAAGAGGATCAGTAACAGAAAAAGGATTAAATGTTCGTAATGCGCCAAATACCAAAGGCAAAGTTCTTAAAAAACTTAATTATAAAGAGCCGGTAATAGTTTATGAATCAAAAAATGGCTGGCTACGCATTAGCGAAAATAATGAATGGGTATTTGCTAAATACATTAAACAAATTACCAACTAAATAATCAAAACCTTTATTGTTTTTTGATAATGTGTTACATTATTGGCGATTAAACACAACCATTTATCCCTATGATAACCGACAAAAAACTCTATCGTTCGACCAAAAATAAAATGATTGCCGGAGTAGCGGGCGGTTTTGCTGAATTTTTTAACATTGACCCAACCTTGGTTCGCTTAATTTTTGTTTTTGCTGGTTTGGCCGGCCCTGGCATCCCCTTTTATTTAATCGCCTGGCTAATTATGCCAGTAGAAAATAAAATATAAATTATATGACGGAAGAGCAAAAAGTTTGCGACCCAAATAAAAAGTGTTGCAAAAAAAGCGGAAACAACAATGTTTCCGGGGGTGCCTATGGTCTTGGGTTTATCGGAGCGGCCATATATTTAATTCAGCACGCCACAACGTTTTGGGGAGGTGTGCTTGGATTTTTAAAGGCACTAGTTTGGCCAGCTTTTTTGGTTTATAAAGTCATGGAATTTTTCAAAATGTAAGATTATCCCCGTATCTATTGCTCTTTTTATAGGTTTGTTATATACTAAACCTAATTTATACCATATAAATTTTAATTATTAACCATATATTCATATGGCAGGTATGACAAAGTCAGCTTTATTAAGTATGTTGGCCGAACAAACCGGTCTCAGCAAGAAAGATGTTGGTGCTTTCCTCGAGAAACTCGCGGAAACTGCTTACAAGGAAGTTAAGAAAACTGGCGTATTCGTTTTGCCAGGATTTGGTAAAATGGTAAAAGTTAACCGCGCTGCTCGCCAAGGCCGCAACCCAGCTACCGGTGAAACCATCCAGATCAAAGCCAAGACTGTTTGCAAATTCAGACTCTCAAAGGCTGCCAAAGAAGCTGTATTATAATAAGATAAAAAATAAAATTTTAACTCCCCGAGCAATCGGGGAGTTTTTTATTAAAAGAAGAGCCGGTCGCGTGGAAGCGACCGGCTTTGAAAAAGAACGAATTTGATCCTTAACGAGGATCTCCGCAGGCAACCGAGCCCCCCATCTCGATAATACGAATGCAGGGTTCGTACCCAGAATACTGACTGCGAGACATCTCACAATCATATGGTGGGTTCACCGAACCGACTGCGATGGCGTAGCACTCGCCGAGACTTGGGTCAGATGGAATCGGAGCCCCCGATGTAGAACCTGCGCTGCGAGTATACTTGCAGCCACAGGTGAAGAATCGGACGGCGTAGGCATCGTGAATCCAGAACTGTTCGGTGGAGCCATGGTGTGGCTCGCAGGTACAAAGGTGGCTATCATTGTCACATGATAGCCCGCAAGGGTAACTGAGATTACCACAACCAAAAAGGCAAACGACTGCAAGCAGTGCGAAGAACTTCATGAGTTCCTCCGAGTTAGAGTTTTGTCAAAGAGAAGGGGTTCGCGACGCGAACCCCAAGTCGTTTAAAGTGTTCTTTGGCTTGATGCGAGATCAATTCCGTTGCTGACTAAGGTCAGCACTTTTAGAATGATCCCGACCAGGACCGTGAACACCTCAGGAAGAGCCAAACGCAAGACTAGAATGCAGAGAAGAAGCGACAAGGCTCCACTTATGGCCCTAAACATATATTTGTCCTGTTTAGGAAGGGAGACTCGGGCGACTAAACCGGTCTTGCGTCCAGTTTTAAATCTGGACCCTTCCGGTGTTTAGCGGTATAAACCGGCAAACATCGGAGTGTTTTGGCGATTTTAAAGAACATCACAATATATCACAAAAACCGGGTTTTGTCAATGGTTTTCCGAACTATTTACTTAAACAAAAAAAGAGGCCTTTCGGCCCCTTTAAATTTTAAAATTTATTTTAACAATCCGATTTCAAAGGTTTTTAGAACCGTTTCGGGTTTCACCTTTCCGCCATGCATAGCATCAAAAGAAACTGTACCATCTTTACCGCATAACGACGCAATCGCCGGATCCCCACCAGCATGATTACCAAAGAAATTAGTAAGATTATAAACTTTGCCGTTAATTGCTGACCAACATTTCGCAGCGCTGTTATTTACACTAACTTCTGCCATTGTATAACTTCGCACGACCGGAACAGTCGCGGGTTTTACCACTGTCGCCGATTTTGCAACAACCGAAGTTTTTATTGCCGGCGATTTTACCGCAGTCGAAACGTTCGTTTTTTTCTTTTTATCTGCCAGATATTTTTTTACGGCGACAGCGGTTGCCGACCCATATTTATTTGTAGGTTTAAAAGTTTTTGATAAATATCCAAGTTTTTTTAACCCTGTTTGTAATTCTAAAACTTCATTACTTACCATTCCGGACCGAAGTCTAGAAACCAACTGCTCAAAACGAGGCAATTTTTTATCAGCCTGATATTTTTTTACTGCCGCGGCAGTTGCTGGACCATATTTTTTTGTCGGCTTAAAATTTACAGAAAAATACCCAAGTTTTTTTAACCCAGTTTGTAATTCTAAAACTTCATTGCTAATAGTATTTAATTTAAGTTTGGCGACCAACTGATCTAGGCGCGAGATCTTTTGTGTGTTTGGTTTAGCAGCCTCTTTCAAAGCCGGAACAATGACCGTAGTTGAGGCGGTAGGAATTGTATTAGTCGATACCAACACAACCGGATTAATATTTTCTTTTTTTAGAATAAGAGTAATTTGATTTCCAATTGTCTGAGCATTTACAATCGCCGGCAACACAATACCAGCTGCAAACGCAACAACCATTACTGTTAGCATTGTTGTTTTTTTCATACTAACTTGGCTAAATAATAAAGGCGCATGTAACAATGTGCCGCCTTACAGAGTATACACAGCTAAAGTTAAGTAAGTTACAAGCGAAATATAGCAAAGCTAGGGTTGCTATTTTGCATATATAAATGTAAAATTACTTATAGAAAATGTCTATATATTTCTTAAATTAAATGAAAAAAAGACTACTACAAGCACTATTCATAACTAATTTATTGGTGATTTTTTATTTTTGGTATGCGGTCTCTGGGAGCTTTTTGCGAGCGGGGTCTTTTGCCGGTATTTTTATCGCTCTTGGCAGAATTACCGGATTGCTTTCAGAATTTTTAATATTATTTCAACTGGTGCTAATTGGCCGCATTCGCTTTATTGAAAAACAATTTGGCCATGACGAATTAAATAATGTGCACCGCTGGGTTGGAACATACATAATAATATTTTTAGTCGCCCACCCGCTCCTGCTTAGCATCGGTTGGGGCAGCATGACCGATACATCTTATTGGGCTCAATTTCTTAGTTTTATTTCAGATTGGCATGATGTAGTAAACGCTCTAATCGGTTTAATAATTTTTACAATCGCAATCATTTTATCCCTGACTGTTTTTCGAAAAAAACTAAAATACGAACGCTGGCACTTCACTCATCTTTTTATTTATATCGCTATCGTTCTTGCGCTTGAGCACCAAACTAAATCCGGTGATTTGACCCGGGCGCCAGCTTTATACTATTGGCTCACTTTAAATTATGCCGTGTTCGGGCTAATTTTATTCTACCGCTTTCTACGACCGTTCTATTTATTTGCTCGCCATCGATTTAAAATTGAAAAAATTGTCGCTGAATCAAACGATGTTACGTCAATTTATATTTCCGGCAAAGATATAAACAAATTTTCTTTTGATGCCGGCCAATTTGCGATTATTAATTTTTTGAAATGGGGAATGCTTTCAAGCCATCCTTTTTCTATATCCTGCGCGCCAAACAACGATTACCTTCGTTTTACAATTAAATCTCTGGGTGATTTTACCAATCGAATTAAAGAGCTGTCTCCCGGAACTGGAGTTATTATTGATGGCCCGCTCGGGACTTTTACAGAAAAAAAATCTAAAACCAAGCGTTTTCTATTTATTGCGGCCGGTGTCGGCATTACTCCCATTGCCGGCATAATAGATTCACTCACAAAAAAAGGCATCACAGATATTACTTTGCTGTACTGCATCCGTTCAGCGGCGCAAATTCCTTTTCGAGCGCATTTTGATGAACTGCCAATTAAAACCTATTATCTAATTTCCGATGCCGGCGCCGGCTACGGCGGAAAAGAATACATTTCGGGCAGGCTTGATAAAGATAAAATTAAACAATTAGCACCAGATTATTTGGATTGTGATATTTTCTTTTGCGGACCGCCGAACATGCACGACCCGGTAACTAATATGCTGAAAGAGTTGGGAGTCAGACCGGGCCGACTTCATTATGAAAAATTTTCTTTTTAATAATAAAAAAACCGCAACTTTTAGAATGGCGGTTTTTTTATTACCTTAGATCTGCAATGTCCTGAAGATATTGCCTGGTAGTTGCAATTACATTATCACCGTAGAAACGATTTTTTACATTGGTCGAACCGGAAAAATATATCATCGCGGCTTTCCACTCACCGGCATCCGTACCGTCTGCTCCGTTACTTTTTAATTTTAATGCCGAAGCTAAAAACGCATCCCGAATATCCCACGGATCCGCTACAGCTTTGCCGGTATATGAACTAACCTTACTTTTCCAACCCAGCCAAGTAGATGGAATAAACTGCGCCGGACCCATTGCCCCGCCCCAACCGACTTGTTTTCCCTTCCGGTCGCGCATCGGACATGAAACCGGAGTAATATCCGGGTCGAGTCCAAGTTCGGCGGTAATTGCTTTAAAAGGTTCCTGGTCGCGATCAGGCTTCATTATTACCTTCCAACTTTTTTCCGGCGGATCACCAAGCCGATTACAAGTTCCTACATTTTTTCCAAGATTTGATTCTTGAGTAAGTATAGCAAGTAAAAAAGCCGGCCTCGCACCGGTAATGCCTGCCGCCCATTTAGCAATTTCTACCGCTTGTCCAAAAGTAATTTGCTTACCGACGTCAAATAATTCATAAATACGGTTGCGGATTTCTGCCGCGCGGGCTTTGGTGTCTGAAAGCGCTGCTTGATATTCACTTTCCTTTCCTTTAGTTTCTTCCAAGACATTATTCTGTTCGCCGATCGTGCCAATCAAACCCTGCTGTTGAATGGATTTTATCTGCAAAATGTTTACTGTATCATTTTTTTGATCTTCCAATTGAACATTTTGTTCTTCTAATTTAACTCTCAGATTCTTTGTTTCGGCGCGAAGATTGCCTAAGGCATCCGAAACCACCGCATAACCATGTATTTCGTTGAGAAAAGATGAAAACCCTTCAGCCGTGATTAGGGCGACCAAAAAATTATTATCAATTTGATTCATCCGCCGTATTGCAGAAGCCACAGCATTATTTAATTCATCTTCTTTCAGCTTATTTTTTTTAATCCCCTTTTCAGTAACGACAATTTTATCTTCCAGGGCATAAAGTTTCAAAGTTGATTCTTTTATTTGTAACTGCAAAGCTTTTTGTTTGGTTTGTAATTGTTTTATTTTATTTTGCAGAGTCTTTTTTTCGCTTACGGTTTTAGCGAGCACTTTTGAATATTCATCTATTTGTGACTGAATTTCTTTCAACTCCTGTTCGAGCTGAATTTGAGTGTCGGTCTTGGATTGCGCGAACACAAAACCCGCCGGGCTTAAAATGACCGAGCTGATTAAGATTATGATAATAAATGCACTAATAAATCTTTTCATAGCAAGTTTCAATCTTTATTAAGGGTAGCACATTTTCAAACCGATAACAAAGGAGTATAATATCAGCTGGAAAACATTTATATATTTATCTAATCACTTATGACTAAGAAAACATTTATTGAATTATTTAACTTTGCTAATAAGGTAGTAATTATAACCGGCGGATCAATGGGAATCGGTTATGGAATAGCAAAAAGATTTGCCGAGGCCGGTTCGACAATTATACTTGCGGACGTAAATAAAGACGGAAAGAAAAAAGCTGAATTACTAACAAAAACCTACGGTTCTAAAGTATTTTTTGTTAAAACCGATATCAGTTCAGAAAAAGAAGTAATAAAACTTTTTAAGACAGTTGAAAAAACTTTTAAAAAAATTGATGTTCTGGTAAACAACGCCGGAATTTATCCGATAAAACCGGTTCTTGAAATGGATTTGGCTCTTTGGGAAAAAACTCAGGCAATTAATTTGCGCGGGACTTTTCTTTGTTCACGCGAGGCCGCCAAACTCATGATCAAAACTGGCATTTCGGGTTCAATCGTTAACATTGCTTCAGTAGATGCTTTACACCCCAGTTCAATTGGTCTTGCCGCGTACGACGCTTCTAAACATGGCGTATGGGGTTTTACCAAAAACTTTGCTCTTGAGACAGCGAAACATAATATAAGAATAAATTGTATTGCTCCGGGTGGAATACGTACCGAAGGAGTTGAAAAAATGTCTCAAGGTGCGACGAAAGCTGCCGAGAACCCAGACGCGCCTTCATTTGCGCCGATGGATGTGCCGATGAAACGCATGGGAGAACCAGACGAAATCGCGACTGCTACTATTTTCCTCGCTTCCGACGCCGCTTCATACATGACCGGCTCCATGATGGTGGTAGATGGCGGATTATTATTAAAATAACACAATAAAAAAAACCACTTCTTTAAAGTGATTCTACTATGGAGGCTGCGAAATGCAGCCTCCATAGTTTATTTTTACCGATTTTTCCAAAAAGGATCCTCCTCGAACTCACTCCTAATGACTTCCCCTTCTCCCGCAATGGTTGGGACACATCTTGGAGAGCTGCAAGCAAAACGACCTTCGCCGAAGGTGACGTAGCCTCGTTTTGCGAGTCTAATTATACGAGTAATGAGAATGCCCGAACGAATAATCCCCTTTTTTTCAAACAACTCGCTGAGCGTCATGCCATGCGACAATTTCTTCAAAAACTGCAAGTCACCGCTGCTCAACAGCTCGTTTGTCATCTCGGTAATTCCTCCTGTGGTTTGAAACTATCATTATATATAGTATTTGTAAAGATTGTTACTTTCAACCCACCGCCCCAAGCCACATCGGAATTCCAAGCCGGCGGCGTTTGCTTTCACCGAGTAACATTTGTTTTTTACGTTCAGGTTCATCTCCTCTTTGCCCGAGATGCGCGCCAAACTTTTGCGCTTCAAAACTAGTTCCAAGAAATAGGGTATGCTTGCCATAACGCGCCGAAAGTTCATCTATTCCTTTATAAATCTTCATAAACTTTTCTACTTTTAGAAAACTACCAAACAAATCCGGCTGACGATTTTCGGCGCCGAGCTTGGTGAGTATTATTCCAGTCGCGCGGTATTGCTTTCGTTTGCTAAAAATTTTATCAAACACTTCTTCGGCGTTCTTTATAATATCCATCGGCACACTGGTCGCCTGCGAAAACTTCAATTCAACACCGTAATAATTAAAATCCTGAGTTTTAACAAAAATATAGGCTTCGCTCGCCGCAAGATGGTAGCGCCGCGCCTTGATAAGCGCGTTTTCAACATTTTTGGACAGCTGAGAAAAAACAAAATTCCGATCATTAGATGACGGGGTAAAGGTTTTAGTTTTTTGAATACTGGCGTAATCGGATTTGGCTTCTAAATTCAGATTGTAAACCGGTTTGCCATTTAATTCCTGCCAAATTTCATAAATTGGTTTAGTTAAATTGTGTTTTACCCATTGTTCATTCGCCGAAGCAAAATCTAGCGCAGTATGTTTGCCGAGTTTACTAAGCAGGGCAGAAGTTGCCGGCCCAATACCCCAAATTTTTTGGGTGGGTAAATTTTTTAAAAATAAATGCGCTTCACGGGCCGGAATTGCCGTAAAGCCAGATGGCTTTTTATAATTGGAAGCAATTTTGGCGAGCACCTTGGTGGGAGCGAGGCCGACCGAAAAAGTAAACCCGAGTTCAGCATCAATCGCTTTTTTTATTTCTTGCGCGATTTTTTCATAACTGCTGTGATAAACACTGCGCAGACCGGTAATGTCAGCAAAACATTCATCAATGCCATTTTCTTCTACCTCCGAAGTATAGCGGCGCACAATCGCAAAAAACCTTTTGGAAAGCAGACTATAGGTTTCATAGTCGGACGGGAGAATTATTGCATCTGGGCAAAGACGCAAGATTTCCGAGAGCCGCATCGCCCGTGTTACTCCCCTGGCTTTTGCCTCATAACTCATGGAGGCGGCAATGCCGCGTTCTTTACCGCAAATAACCGGCCGACCGCGCCAGGCCGGATTACGAGATTGCTCACAAGAGGCAAAAAAAGCATCCCCATCAATATGAAGAAGAGCCCTCGGATAGGAATGAATAGAGAGCGGCATAAATTTTCTAACCTAATACGCGCGTCAAAAAATTATGCCGGTTTAGTCTTTGGAGTCGTTGAAAAAAGCTTGGTGACCCCTTTACTACATACCCAAGCTGAAACTTGCGGCAGGAAGTATATCTTTTTCGTGGTGATGTTTTAATCATATTATTATTATTTATGAATGATATTTACGAATAACGGCGGTAACGACGGCGGCGATTTTAAGTTCGTTCTTTGGATAAATGGTTTTAAACTTTTTATTGGCTGGTTCGAGACTAACTTGACCGCCCTTTTTATAGAAATATTTCATAGTCCAACCGGAATCAATTTCCGCAATGACGATATCGCCATCTTTTGGCTCCCGACCCCGCTCCACCAAAACCAAATCTTTGGGATTAATGCCGGCGTCAATCATGGATTCACCGGAAACAGTTAACATGTAAGTGGCTTCACGATTATGAATAAGAAATTCATCGAGATCCATAGTGTCTGCTAACTCCTCCTCGGCGGCAGATGGCCAACCGGCCTCTACCGTACCGAGAAGGGGCAAACCCAGAATTGAATCTGCCAAAGTAAACCGGCCATTATGATCTTTGTACAGAAGACCACCTTTAACCCAAGCGCTGAAATGCTTGGCAATGGCATTGGTTGACTTTAGACCAGTAAGTTTGAGCATCTCACGAAAGCTAGGCAGGTAGCCATGCTTGCGATAGAACGTGAGTAGAGATGAAAAATATTTTGGGAAATTCATAAGATGTTTTAATGACAAAAGGTATTATAGTGAACAGTTGTTCACCCGTCAAGTGGATAACTTCCCCACCATTGACTAAAGCCGGTTTCTATGCGAGGATTAGCAAGTATTTCCACTCTCGGAGGAAGCTATGAAATACAAGGAAAGGCTCCTTGAAATTTTGGGAAAACTTTGGCACGGCTGGAAAAAAACAAACGCCAACCGCGTGACCATGCCGGGAAATATTTTTACAGAGATTCTCAAAGCCAAAGGTGATGAGATCATCTGTGACTCTGATTATTATTTGAATCTTGCTGGATGCAAATACCAAATTGAACATGTCACCGTAGAAGTAAACAGGAGAAGGACTCTTTGCCGATTGCCAGACACCGGTGAGGTGCAATCTTACTTCTCAGGCGCCCATTTGGCCGCAATTTATTTCTACAAGGTTTACCTGCAGTTGAAACATAAAGATGATAAGACTCCACACGATATCCTACTGATGGTAATTCTTGAGCCAAAGTACAGCCGGTTCATTTCCAACCCCTGGAGGACACACTATGTGTAAAATCGGTGAAACTTTAGCGGCTGTTCTAGATGACCCAGAAGGATGGCAACCAAGAAGGATCTACTACCTCGAGCGTGATGGCGTGCTCCTTACCTTTGAAAGAAGGATGGTGGCAACCACCGATAAGGAAGCGCTCGAACGATTATTTGCCCTTCTTGTGAAGGATGAACCTCGCTTGCTTCACGATGGCTGGGCAAAAATCAAATACGACATTGGGGTAGCGAACGAAAAAAATGGCCTTTTTTGCCACATTCCGAACCTCGGCAGGTATGAAAATACCTCTGACCAAGAAAAGAAGACCCTGATTCGAACACTCTTCACCAACGCCCAAATCGCCACCCTCTCAAACGAGAGGGAAAAGTTGAGGTGGATTATCCCTTTCAGGCTTGATCCATAAGTTAAAGAGACCGACCGACCAGACTCCATTCTGGACCGTTCGCTCTCATTTGTAGACACACTATCTATAGATGAGAACGGTTCAGAGAAAAATAAAAACTACCAAAGTAATTTGGTGGTTTTTTTAATTTTGAATATTACCCAAATAATGCTATTCTATGTCTGCTATGCCTTATCAACACATCATTCGACCAATCCTCTTTCGTTTTACCGACCCAGAAAAAATCCACCACGCCGTAATAAACGGCCTAGGTTTGGCAAGTCGCCAAAAACCCCTATATAATTTTCTTCATAAATATCTAGCAAACACCGACAAAAAACTACACACTAAAATTGGAAGTTTGAATTTGGAAAGCCCAGTCGGACTCGCAGCCGGTTTTGATAAATATATTGAAGCGCCACTCGCCTACCCCATGCTCGGTTTTGGTTTTGCCGAACTCGGATCCATTACTTATAATGAACAACCCGGCAATCCGCCCCCACGCCTGTGGCGAATACCCAAAGATAAAGGGTTAATCGTTAATTATGGCTTATCTAATTCCGGAGCCATCAAAACCTCTGAAAAAATCTCTTTGTTGGTAAATCGACCTGTTCCTTATGGAATCAGTATTGCGCCTTCAACCGGAATTGAACTTGCCGACCTTGCCGATGATTATTTAAAAACCCTAGATCATCTTCATCCTTTCGCCGACTATATCACTTTAAATGTCAGTTGCCCGAATGTGGCGAAACATGATCAATTTGCTCAAATAAATTTTATTGAGGAACTGCTAGAAAAAGTTTATACCTTAATGAAACTTCGCGGTATTAATAAAGATGTTTTTATTAAAATCGGGCCCCACAGTTCAGAGCAAGATATCCGACGTATTGTTGCCGCCTGTATTAAAAGCGGCCTTACCGGCATTATCGCGACCAACCTCCTCAAGATCCGCTCCGGACTTAATTTTAAGAGTAAAAATACTGAATTAGACCACCCGGGTGGCATCTCTGGCCGACTACTTCAAGCCGAAAGCGATGCTAAAATTAGCCAAATTTATGGCGAAAGCCAGGGAAAGCTGAAGATTATCGGCGTGGGTGGCATATTTACCGCCGAAGATGCATACCGCAAGATTAAACTAGGCGCCTCGGCAGTTCAAGTTATGACCGGTTTCATTTATGGCGGCCCAATGACGATTAAAAAAATTAACGATGGACTTGGCAAACTTTTGCAAGAAGACGGATTCAAAAATATTTCTGAAGCAGTTGGAAAAGGAAAATAAATTTTAAAAATATTATCCCGCCATTTATAAATGACGGGATTTTTTTATCCAAAAGTTATGCACTTTTTTAGTAAAAAAACTATCTTGACAGCACCATTCCAATTTGTATTGGTTTCAAATACTACCGGTAGTGTTTGAATAAATATTCAACCACTAAATGTTTTTTTTATTTGCTAACTGTGGATAACTTATTACTTGGTTTTTTTCCGCTTAAGTAAGCCATAATTTTTTGCAGTTTTTACCATTGAAGATAGAAGTGGCTAGTGGTATAATTTCTCTACCAAAAATTTTCTTCATCTTTAACCCCGAGGGACTAATTTATGCCTATTCACAAGATCCAAAAACGCAACGGCGCCGTAATTGACTTTGATCCGAAGAAAATTGAAAATGCAATTATAAAAGCATTCAATTCCGTCGGCACACCAGACACAGCTGCCGCCGCGACCATCGCCGCCGATGTAATTGCCGAACTTGAAAAAAAATATGTCGATACTGTACCACACGTTGAAGATGCTCAGGACATTGTGGAACAAAAACTCATCAATTATGATTACAGCGCGGTAGCAAAATCGTTTATCATTTACCGCCAGAAACGTAGTGAGGTCCGTCAGGAAAAAAATGTTGTAGTTGAGGTAGAAAAGACCATTTCTGAATACTTAAACCAGCTAGACTGGCGCGTAAACGCTAATTCTAACCAAGGATATTCGCTCGGTGGCATGATTTTAAACACCGCCGGCAAAGTTACCGCTAATTATTGGCTTTCTCACATCTATCCGAAGTACGTTGGTGACGCGCACCGCAATGCCGACGTGCACATTCATGATCTAGACATGTTTTCTGGCTATTGCGCCGGCTGGAGCTTGCGCGCTCTGCTTGAAGAAGGTTTCAACGGCGTTCCAGGCAAAATTGAAAGCGGTCCACCAAAACACCTTTCCTCAGCAGTTGCTCAGATGGTAAATTTTCTCGGCACTCTCCAAAATGAATGGGCCGGTGCACAAGCCTTTTCAAGTTTCGATACATACCTTGCGCCGTTTGTTAGAAAATTTGAACTTGAATTACGCAAAGATGTTGAAGAAAGTGGTTTGGTATTTAAAGACGAAGCAGCAAAAGAAAAGCACATTGAAAAAAAGGTTTACGAATACGTTTACCAGAACATGCAGTCTTTTGTCTTTAACCTGAATATTCCATCCCGCTGGGGCACTCAAACTCCTTTTACCAATATCACTCTCGACTGGACGGTACCGACCGACCTGAAAGAAAAGCGACTCCTCCTCGGCGGCAAACCTTTTGCTTTTAAATTTGGAGAATTGCAAAAAGAAATGGACATAATCAATCTCGCTTTTGTTGAAGTCATGACCAACGGTGATTCCAAAGGCCGCACCTTCACCTTCCCGATTCCAACTTACAATATCACCAAAGATTTCGACTGGACTGATCCCAAGACTCTCCCCCTCTTCGAAATGACCGCTAAATACGGCACTCCTTATTTCCAAAACTTTATCAATTCAGATTTAAACCCCGCCGACGTTCGCTCCATGTGTTGCCGTTTGCAACTCGATTTAAAAGAATTACGCAAACGCGGTGGCGGACTCTTTGGCTCGGCCGAAATGACTGGTTCAATTGGTGTGGTCACTATTTCCGCTGCCCGCATCGGCTACATGCACAAAGGAGATAAAGCAAAATTCTTGGAACGAATTGCTTATCTCATGGAACTGGGAAAAACCTCTTTAGAATTAAAACGTAAAGAAATCCAAAAATGGATTGATGGCGGACTTTTCCCTTATACCAAACGCTACCTCGGCAATCTGAAGAATCATTTTTCAACCATCGGCGTAAACGGTATCAATGAAGCGATTCGAAACTTCACCGATGACAAAGAAAATATCACTACCGCCTGGGGCCAGGAGTTTGCCGGTGAGATTCTCGACTTTATGCGCGCCAAACTTCAGGATTTTCAAGAAGAAACAAAAAACCTGTATAATCTTGAGGCAACCCCGGCCGAAGGCGCCACTTACCGTTTTGCCAAAGAAGATCAAAAACGCTTTGCCGGAATTCTCCAGGCTGGCACTCCCGAAGCTCCGTTTTACACCAATTCATCGCAAGTTCCGGTTGGCTATTCCGACGACATGTTCGAAGTGCTCCGCCTGCAAGACGGTTTACAAACCAAATACACCGGTGGTACAGTATTACACTGCTACATGTCTGAAAAAGTTAGCTCACCAGAAACTTGCCGCACTCTGGTTCGAAAAATTCTTACTAACTTTCGACTCCCTTATATCACCATTACCCCGACATTCTCAATTTGTCCAAAACATGGCTACCTGATTGGAGAATACGACTGGTGCCCGAAATGCGACGCGGAGCTCGGAATTAACAACGACGCACCGCACCTTGATGCTGAATGGCGCGCCCGTCACCAAAGCAAATCCTCCTCGCGATAACTACATTTTTTAAATAATTATATTTAGCTTGTCAAATATATGTCAGCCGCAGCTGCAGCACAATTAGTCACAGCCGAGCGAACTCGCTGTGAAGTATGGACTCGTGTTATGGGTTATCACCGCCCGGTATCGCATTTTAATACCGGCAAGAAATCCGAACATGTCTCACGCAAACACTTCACCGAAGCAATGGTTGCGAACCATGAATTTAACGAACAATACAAATTATGCTCTTAAGCGGCATTCAGCCGTTTACCGTACTTGATTACCCGGGCAAAGTCAGTTGCATTGTTTTCACCCCGGGTTGCAACTTCCGTTGCGGTTACTGCCACAATCCAGAATTTGTTCTTCCGGAAAAGGTTGCAGCGCTTCGTCCGAATTTTATTACGGAGGAAGCGTTTTTTAACTTTTTGGATCAACGCACTACCCTTCTTGATGGGGTAGTTGTTTCGGGCGGCGAGCCAACTCTCATGTCTGACCTTGAGCAATTTATTGAAAAAATTAAATCCCGTAATTATTTGGTTAAACTCGACAGCAATGGTAACCGACCGGCAGTCTTAAAAAAACTTTTGGCCAAAAACTTACTCGACTATATCGCTATGGATGTGAAAACTTCACTTCCAAGATACCAGGGTCTGGTTGGCCCTTGGGCAGCCGAACAGCAAATCGCCGAAAGTATTCGCTTAATACAAGACAGCGGAATTGAATATGAATTCCGCACTACCCTAGTAAAAGAGGTCCATACCCCAGATGTAATAATTGAAATGTGTCGACTATTGAAGGGCGCAAAAAAACTTTACTTGCAGACCTTCCGACCGGAAACAACATTGAATCCGGTCTTTGGCAATTACCACCCCTTTAGTGAAAAAGAAACAATGGATCTCGCCGAACAATTCCGCGCTCACATTGCCGAAGTTTATATTCGCTAATTAAAAAATTAAAATATGACACGCATAAAAATATTTTGGGTCATGGCGCGGCTCTACTTTGGGTTGCTATTTCTGTGGGCATTTCTCGATAAAATGTTTGGCCTAGGATTTGCAACCGTGGCCGGAAAAACCTGGCTAGACGGTGTTTCGCCGACCTATGGCTTTCTAAAATTTGGAGCCCACGGACCATTTGCCGAGGTATTTAGCAGTCTGGCCGGGAACATGGTAGTTGACTGGTTTTTTATGCTTGGCCTGCTTGGTATTGGTCTTGCTATGACTCTCGGCGCCGGAGTTAAAATTGCCGGTGTTTCTGGCGCTCTCTTAGTTTTATATATGTATATCGCTTTAATACCGCCAGTAAATCACCCCTTTTTAGACGAACACATTCTCTATGCGATCGTTTTTCTTGGACTGGCTTTCGTAGCTGAAGAACCAGGGTCAACATTTGGCATTGGAAAATGTTGGAAAAAATGTAAACTCGTACAGCAACACAAGTGGCTTGAATAACACTAAAACTAGCCGCCTGGCTTGACCGAGCGGCTTTTTTTTACTATAATATCAGGCGTTCAGTAAAGAACGACTAATTGTCAGGGTAGCTCAGCTGGTTAGAGCGTAGCATTCATAACGCTAAGGTCGCGGGTTCGAGCCCCGCCCTTGACACAATATGATAATTCTCGGAATTGAATCATCTTGTGACGACACTTCAGTGGCTCTGGTAGAAAGTTCTGACCAGGGCCATTTTGTTATTGCCGAAAAAACTGCTTCGCAAATTGAAATTCACAAAAAATACGGTGGCGTTGTGCCGGAAATTGCCGGTCGAATGCACGCGGAAAAACTTGTACCGCTGATTGAAGAAGTGTTGAAAGGACAAAAAAATCCAGATGTTTTGGCAGTCACATCGGGTCCCGGCCTTATTACCGGACTTCTCGTCGCAACTACCGCCGCGAGAGCACTTTCCCTCGCTAAAAATATTCCAATCGTAAGCCTTAACCACCTCGACGGACACATACATTCAGTAGAAATCCCAAATCCCAATGACCAAAACCCAAAATTGAATAAAATCACCTTTCCAGCCCTCGTTCTTATTGTGAGCGGCGGCCATACCGAACTAATTTTAATGCATGAACATGGTGATTACCAAAAACTTGGCGCAACGGTAGACGACGCCGCCGGTGAATGTTTTGATAAGGTTGCAAAACTTTTGGATCTCCCCTATCCGGGCGGCCCGCAAATTTCTAAACTTGCTGAAACTGGAAAAACTAACGCGATAAAATTCCCTCGACCGATGCTGACCCACGAAAATTATGCTTTCAGTTTTGCCGGATTAAAAACCTCGGCTTTGTATTGGTTAAGAGATAATAAATTAACCGCCGTAAAACTTGGTAGTATAACTTTGCCGGCGGGTATTTTAGGACAACAATCCGAACCGCCAACAATGAGTGACTTTTGCGCTTCGTTTGAGGAAGCAATTGTGGAAGTGCTCGTTAAAAAAACTTTACGCGCCGCCAAAGAATTCAACCCCAAAACAATAATTTTGGCTGGTGGGGTTGCCGCCAATAAAAAATTGCGTGAAACTCTGCAAAAAGAAATTGTTAATCAATCGTTAAACTCTGCCTTTCTTATTCCGGATACTAAATATTGCATGGATAATGCCGCCATGATTGCTGTTGCCGGATATTATAAAGCACAAAAAAACCAGTACACAGACTGGCGCGATTTAAAAGCAGACCCGAATTGGGAGATTAATTAATCACCGAAGCAATTTCTTCTTTAAGTTTGTCAGACGCATCCACCAGGTACTGCGTCTTTATTTTTTTATCACCGACTTTTAAAAATACCGTTTTTGAACCGGGAAATTTTACAAGCACCATTTTAATAGCGTCCGCTTTTTCTTTCATCACCTTAGCAGAAAGCTCAATTTCAAATCCGTCTTCCTCAATTTTTTTAAGCGCTTCCGGCTGAACATAATCACGCACCGATGGTTTCATGTTATTCATTGCCATTTGCGCGGCTAGCTGTTTTACATTATCTTTGGTAATTTGATAAGCGCGTTCGACGAATAACTTATCGTCTCCCTCTTCGTCTCCAGTTCGTCCCACCACGCACACGGTCGTGCCCTCAATCCAAACATCTTTGGTGGTTTCATAAGTTTTCGGAAATACCAATAATTCTAGACTCCCAGTAACATCCTGAATATTAACGAACATCATGGCCGCTCCGGCTCTGGTGATTTTTTTCTTAGTCGTTTCAATCACTCCGCCCACCACCACCCATTGTTTCTTGCCAACTCCGGATAATTCACTGATTGGCGTTAGCGCTCGTTCCATTATTTTTTGAAAACCAGAAAATGGGTGCGAAGAAACATATAGCCCAAGTAATTCTTTTTCCCAATGTAACTTGTCGTCAGCGGTCGCATTGGCGGCCGGGCCTAATCGTAATTTTGAAACAGATTCAATGGCACTGCCCGCAAATAATGAATGTTGTTTTTTTGCAGTCGCTCCTGCTTCTTGATGATCTTTAACAAACGCTATAATCACATCGCTATTTCCAAGTAGCACCCCTCGATCATAACCAAATTCATCTAGCGCTCCACACTTAATTAAACTTTCTAGCGATCGTCGGTTTAAATCCCGGTCTTTTACTCTGGTTAAAAGATTTTCAAGACTGGTGTATTTACCATTTTCTTTACGCTCCCGATAAATAACTTCGGCAATATTCTCGCCAAGATTCTTTATTCCATTTAAGCCAAATCGAATATGCGTTTCCGCGCCTTCGGCGCTAATCATTGCAAAACTTCTAAAACTTTCATTAATAGACGGAGGTAAAACTTTAATTCCCATGCGTTCACATTCGTGAATTATGAATGGCACTTTATCAATATCACCGCTCTCGGCAATAAGCACCGCAGTCATATATTGAATCGGAAAATTTGCCTTCATGTAGGCGGTTTGATAAGCAATAACCCCATAACTCGCGGCATGAGCTTTGTTAAACCCATACGCCGCAAATGGTTCAATAAGCTCCCATAAACGATGTATTTTTGCTTCCGGCAATTTACCAAACTCACGGCACCCCTTAACAAATTTTTCTTTTTGCTTGTCCATTTCCGCCTTAATTTTTTTACCCATCGCCTTTCTAAATTTATCCGCTTCTTCCCAGTTATAACCGGCAAGATTAATAGCGGTTAAGAGCACATCATCCTGATAAACAATAAGACCAAGCGATTGATCAAGATAATCTTTCATTCGCTTATCCAAATAATCAATTGTGCTCGGATCATTCTTGCGTTTGATATATTCAGGAATTGATTCCATCGGACCCGGGCGGAACAGCGCCACCATCGCCATAATATCAAAAATACTGGCGGGTTTTAATTCTTTCAAATATCTCGTCATACCTGAACCGGAAAGTTGAAAAACTCCCACAGTCTCTCCGCGTGCTAGCATCTCATAAGTTTTTTTATCATCCCAAGGTTGAAGATTGTGGATATCTATATGTTTGCCGGTGGTCTTTTCCACAATTTCCACGGCTCGTCCAAGAATAGAAAGATTGCGAATTCCAAGAAAATCCATCTTAAGAAGTCCGGCTGCTTCCACAGAATGCATTTCGTATTGCGTGGTAAGTTTTTCACCTCCAACTTCGTGTTGAACCGGAGTAAAATCGGTGAGCGGAGTCGGAGCAATAACCACGCCCGCGGCGTGAATTGAAGTATGACGAACACAGCCTTCAATTTTTTGAGCGAGATCAAGCAGACGTTTTACCTGTTGATTTTTTACCGATAATTCTTTAAGTTCAGGAGTGTTTTCGAGCGCCTTAGCGATTGTCATGTTAAATCCTTGCGCTCCAAATGGAATCAGTTTGGAAACTTGGTCGCAAAAAGCATAACTATAACCGAGTGCCCGACCGACATCGCGAATACTGCCGCGCGCCGCCATAGTACCAAAAGTAATAATTTGAGCTACTTTATCGGCGCCATATTTTTTGGTGACGTATGCGATCATTTCATCACGCCGATCATCCGCAAAATCCGCATCAATATCAGGAGGGCTGGGGCGGAAAGGGTTTAAAAAACGTTCAAATGGGAGTTTAAAAAATAATGGGTTTACGGAAACAATGCCCATCGCGTAAGAAACTAGCGAACCGGCGGCCGAGCCACGGGTAGTTTCAATGATGCCATTTTCACGAGCAAAACGAACATAATCTGCTACAACCAAAAAATATGGTGAGTAGCCTTTTTTTTCAATAATTTCTAATTCATATTCAAGACGCTTTTTAACCTCATCGGTCAAGTCAGTTAATTTCAAAATTCTTTCATACACTTCTGCCCGCAAATACTCTGAGGCAGTTTTCCCGCCGGGGATATCAAGCGCCGGAAAATGCCATTTATTTAATTCAATTTTTAAATTTATGCGTTCGGCAATTTTGACGGTATTTTCAATTGCTTCCGGACAATGTTTAAAGCGACCAATTATTTCTTTTGCTGAACCAAAAGAATAATCTACCCCCTGCATCGTGGGCCGGTTCGGTTCATCCAAAGTTTGTCCGTCTCGAATACAGGTCAAAATATCCTGCGCTTCGGTATCGTCGGTATTGATATAATGAGTGTCTCTAGTGACCACGAGCGGAATACCGGTTTCTTTGCTAATTTTTATTAATTCGGAATTTACCTCGAGTTGCCCCTCAAGCGAGGGTAAATCATTTAATTCTAAATAAAATCTTTCCGGACCAAATATATTTTGTAATTCCAAAGCGACTTTTTTGGCTTTTTCAAAATTATTTTCTTTTCGAATAATGGTCGGTATCTCTCCTTCAATACACCCTGATAAAGCGATGAGCCCGTCTTTAAACTGACTAAGACGCTTTCGGTCAACAAGCGGCCTTCCGCGCGTTCCTTCCAAATGAGAAAAAGAAATTAGTTTCAATAAATTTTTATATCCCTCGTAATTTTCCACGAGCAAAACCAAGTGATATTGTTTGTGATCAACAATATTTTTATCATCCAGATCAAATGGAGTGGTATAAATTTCTACACCGACAATCGGCTTTATACCTTCTTTGACGCATGCTTCATAGAACTCAATCGCACCGTACAAATTTGCGTGATCGGTAAGCGCAACAGCAGAATAATTTTGCGATTTGGCAGCTTTAACCAGCTCGTCAATCTTTGGCAAAGCGTCGAGTAATGAATAGTGAGAATGCGTGTGTAGATGGATAAAATCCGACATATTTTTGTAAAGCCATCTTACCTTATATTTTTAACTAAATCAACCGTCCAAATTTACCCTCTAGCATTGACTTTACTGCTAAAAATGCTAAGCTAATTTAGCATTCTACGAGGATTACAGAAACATAAAAAACACCGAAGTGAAGGAGTGCAACATGTCTGATGGAACAGACAGCAGCCATAAGTGGACACCGGAGGAGTTCAATGTGGAACTCGACAAGATCATGACGAGCGGACTTTTGCCCGAAGAGCTCATCATGAAGCTTGAACAGCTTCGCAGCCATGCCCCAAACGGCGACTCGACAAAGCGCATCAGCGCCAAGATCCGCGCCCTGCGGAACGACCGTCGAGCGACGTGAGAACTGGTGAACTCCAAGGAGGAGGCCTTGAATGGCCAACAAAAAAACCCCTCAGCTTTTATAGTGAGGGGTTTGTAATTTTATATTATTTTTTTATTTTACTGGTCGCTTTTTTCATTTTTTTTGCCGTAGCGGCGACGGCTTTATCAACTGCATCCTTGGCAGCATCACTAAACTGATCAGCTCCGTCGTCTACCCATTGCCTAGCTTTTTTTGTCACCATTTTTTTTACCAATTCTGACACTCCGCCGGTTGCAAGAGTCATGAGTCCGGACATGTGATCTACCTTACCGCGAACATAATTAATAGTTTCTGACAAAGTTTGTAAGCGGGTGCGAAATTCATCAACAATCTGGTTGGTGGTGCGCAGGAGCTTCATGAGGTAATAAAAAGTCCAGCACAGAAATACTGTTACCCATACCACGCAAAATGATATTACGAGGTACAAAATATCTTGAGGCGTTATAACCATACCACTCCTTGCCCGCTAAAAACGCTGATCTTTAACGGACTTACAATTATTTACACAGTTATTATATCACATGAACTTTTTTTTCTGCAACTCTTAACGTAATTCGGCTTGAAACCTACTCGTAAGAACTGATTTAATCTTCTGCTCAACTACCGACACTTCATCGGAGGTAAGAGTGCGTTCCTGGTGTGAAAAAGTAAAATGATAAGCAAGACTTTTTTTATTTACAGCGAGTTTCTCTCCTTCATAAGAATCAAAAAGCTCGATTTTTTTCAAAACCGGGTCTAAACCGGCAAGTACCTCAACAACTTCTTGATTAGTAATTTTTTTATCAACCACAAAAGCCAAGTCTCTTTCCACTTCCGGATATTGAGACATTGGTTCGTAATGTCCGACAATTTGCGGCGAAACTAAATCTGAAAGTTGTGATAAATTTAAAGTTAATACTGAAACTCTGCCTTCAACTCCAAAATTTTTACAAACTCTAGGGTGAAGCTCGTAATACTTGCCAACAGAATTTTCGCCAATTTTAATTTCTTCGGCTCGTGCGGGATGAATATGAAAAGCCGGAGTAGCAGGTAGCGCCTGACTCTCGACACCCAATAAATTCATAATACGAATCGCAATTTTTTTGACTTCTCCAAATGGCTGATTATTTTTTCGATTACTAAAAATAACTGTTAAATAAGTGTCTTCGCGAGGCAAAAGATCATTACTACCAGCAGAAACACGCAGGCCAGATAATTCTTTCTGGTAAACCTGACCAATTTCAAATACTGCAATTTCTTCATGGTCAGCATTTTTTTTGAAGATTTCAAGAAGATTAGGGAGTAAAGAGCGGCGCAGAAACGGTTTTTCTTTTGACAGTGGATTATCTAATTCCAAAGCCAAAGAAATATCCTCGCCAATTTTATTCATTTGCTCAGCACTGACAAATGAATAATTATAAACTTCGGTATAAGCAAAATCTCGCACTAGTATTTCCGCTATCCGGCGCTCCAGGCTACGTAAGGAATTTTTAAGCGGCGGCGTAATAGTAAAAGTCGGCAATGAACCGGTGATATTCTGATAACCATAAATACGCAGCACCTCTTCTACCACCGCTTCGGGTGAATTTACATCTTCAGCGCGCCAACTTGGCACATTAATATGCCAGATCTCGCCTTTTAGAGAAATTTCAAAACCCAATCGTTCTAAAATAGTTAAAATTGTTTTAGCGGGTATTTTTATTCCGGAAAATTTTTCAACAAAATCAACCGGCATTTCAAGCGGCCGCATTATTTTATTATTCCTTCCGGCATCAGCAACCTTGCTTGCCACTTTCGCGCCAGGTGAAAGTTCAAGCAACATTTCCACGGCTTTTTTTAGAGCGGTTTCACACAGACTTGGATCGAGTTTTTTCTCAAACCGAGCGGAAGCATCGGTGCGCAAATTTAATAAAGTAGAAATTTTACGAATTAGGGGCCCTGAGAAATTGGCCGCTTCAAATATTACAGTTTCAGTATCGCTTTTTACTCCGCTATGAAGACCGCCCATAATACCAGCTATTGCAACCGGTCGATCGAGAGAAGTAATAAGTAAAGTTCCGGTCGGTAAATCACGTTCTTTTTCATCAAGCGTAACAAATTTTTCACCAATTTTGGCGGCTCGCACACCAATATTATAACCCTTATCTTTTTGTAGAGTTCGGCCGTCAAATGCGTGGAGTGGCTGACCAAGCGCTAGCATTACATAATTGGTAATATCAACCACGTTATTTATCGGTCTCACTCCCGTCGCTGACAATTTTTGTTTTAACCAAGCTGGTGATTCGCCGATTTTTACCCCTTCAACTGCTACCGCCATATATCGCGGACAATCTTTTTCGTTTTCAACTTTAACCGATATTGTTTTTGAACCGGCTTTAATATCTTTAACTTTAGGCGGTTGAACGGAACGATTAGTAAGAGCCGCGACTTCGCGGGCAATTCCATAATGCCCCCATAAATCTGGACGATTAGAAAGTGATTTATTGTCAATTTCAAAAATTACATCATTTAATTTTAAAGCTTCAGCAAGCGGTTTTCCAACTTTTAATTTCAATGCCGTCAAATCCACAATTTCTTTTTCTTCTTTTTTTGGAAACATATCCAGTAAACCAATCTCATCAGCGCCGCAAATCATACCGCTTGATTCCACCCCGCGAATACTGGCCTTTTCAAGCGTTACCGGCTCACCCTCACCATGCCATTTCACTTTGGCGCCAATTTTTGCGACCGCGCAAAGCATTCCCTCTTTTACATTACTTCCTCCGCAAACTAAAGTAGCTTTTTCGTCTCCGAGATCGACTTCGCAGACTTTCAATTTGTCGGCATCAGGATGTTTTTCCGCTTTTAAAACCTTCCCCACTACAACATTTTCAAGCTGAGCTCCGAGTCTAATCAAACCCTCTACTTCAACCGTGCTGAGTTTTAATTTTTCAGCAATCGTTTCCGGCTCGAGTGAGTCGGGTAATTTTACATATTCACGTAACCATTGATAAGAGATCTGCATACTAGAACTGTTCTAAAAATTTTAGATTACCGCTTTCAAGAAGCCTAATATCATCTATGCCATACCGCAACATCACGAGGCGCGTGAGTCCAAAACCAAACGCAAAGCCGCTGTAGACTTTGTGGTCAATGCCTCCTTCTTTTAGGACATTACGATGAATCATGCCGGCGCCGCCGATTTCGAGCCAGCCCGAACTTTTACATACTCGGCAACCTTTTCCTTTGCACAAAAAACAAGTTACCTCATAATTTACACCCGGTTCAACAAACGGATAATACTTCGGTCTCATCCGAAGCGCCGTATCATCACCATAAAGATGTTTCGCTACTGTTTCAAGCACCCCTTTCATATGACTCAAATTTATTCCCTTATCAATAATAAAACCCTCGAGCTGATAAAAAGTGTGTTCATGCCGCACGTCGGTAGATTCATTTCGATAACATTTTCCGGGTACGATTGCCCGAAGCGGTACGCCGAATTTTTGCATCGCCCTAACTTGCATAGGCGATGTATGAGTACGCATCACCCACTTGTCAGCAACTTCCGACCCAGAATGATCCTTTATATAAAAAGTATCCTGCATATCACGAGCGGGGTGAGTTTCAGGAATATTTAAAGCCGAGAAATTATAATAGTCGCTTTCTAGCTCCGGCCCATCAAGCACAATAAAACCCATTGAGGAAAACAAATCTTCTAAATCTTTCTGAATAATAGTATTGGGGTGAAAATGTCCGAATTTTTTTGTCGGTAAGGGCGGCGCAGTCAAATCAATTTTTTCAGTTTCGCCTATTTCATTCCAGGACTTATTATTTATTTCCTGTTTTTTTTCTTCGAGCGACGCCAAAATTTTATTCTTTAATTCATTTAATTTTGTTCCGGCAAGCTTGCGCTCTTCCGGCGGCAGAGCGGCCATGCCTTTCATGAGCGAAGTAAATTCGCCTTGCTTGCGGCCAAGTAATTTATTTTCTACCGCTTCAAGTGCTGTGGCATCACCCACCGCTTTAATCGCGGCCAGTGCTTCGCTTTCAAATTTTATAAAATCTATCGACATATCAAAATTAAAAACGGATTAAATTTTTCCACCATTCGATAAAACCTCCGCCAAAAGTTCCAAGATCTTTTACCGTCACAGTAACCACTAGGGCCATAAGCAAAACGAACCCTACAGTATGAATAAAGTTTTCAATCCGCGGTTTGATTTCTCGACGTAAAATTCTACCGATCAGAATAAACATGAGCCGGCCGCCGTCTAACGCCGGTATCGGCAAAATATTTATGGCTGCCAAATTCAATGATAATAGAGCGGTCAACTGTAGTAAATAGACAAATCCCATGCGTGCGGCTTCGCCAGTAATAACCGCGACACCAACCGGCCCAGCCACTTGGCCATCAAGCGATTGCCCGGCAAACAACTGCTTAAGCAACGACCAGAGACCGGCAAAAATCATGAATAAATATTGCCCGGCACTTTTAAAACCTTCAACGATAGCGCGATACCATGGATAACGAACGGTACCAACATTTACAATTACCACTCCGAAACCGGCCCGATCCGTACCTTCAAGTATTTCCGGTTTTATAGTTTTTTCCAAATTTTTTCCTTCAAATTTATACTTAACCAAAATATCTTCATTGCGGTGACTATTTACAAACTCACGAAAATTGTTTACGTTCGGCGCGTTTAAAATTTGTCCGCCAGCTGACATTTCATAAATTTCCGCTCCTGACTTAATACCAACTTTATCAGCCGGCATTTCTGGCATCACCTGCACCACTTGTAATTTACTATTTGGTCCAGCATCGCCATCTCCAACCTGGGGCATCCCTATCATATAACCCACTGAAAGCAATACGCCTGCCAAGAAAAAGTTCATGATAACACCGGCCGCAATCACAATTGCTTTCTGCCAGGTCTTTTTTACAAAAAAACTATCCGGGTCGTTTGCGCCTTCTTCAAAACCGCTTTCACCTTTTATTTTTACAAATCCGCCAAGCGGAATAAGATTGATGGAATAAATCGTTCCAAGATGGTCGTGTTCGAGCACTTCTTCCAGTTGGCGCTTGTGCCAAATTATTTGCCACTTCTTTTTACCGCCAAACGATACCCGGCGGATACCAATCAAACGAGGGGGAAAACCAAAACCAAATTCATCCACCTGAATACCGTTTTTGCGGGCAACAATAAAATGCCCAAATTCATGGGAGATGACTAGAACCGCTAAAACCGCTATAAAAGTAAGAAGAGTAAACACAGCCAAAATCTTGAAAAATAACTTATCCCATTATATACTACCTTTCGCCGGATGTGAAGTCTGGCACTTAAATCAAATAAGCAATAAAATATGACTCCAACTACGGTAATTGTCGCAATTTTAGCGGCAATCGTTATCTACGTAATTTACGTATATAATGATCTAATCCAAAGTAAAAATCGAGTCAGCGAAGCAAGCAGTGATATTGATGTTCAGCTCAAAAGACGCTACGACCTGATTCCAAATCTGGTCGAAACTGTAAAAGGCTACATGACTCATGAACGGGAAACCCTGGTAAAGCTCGCCGAAGCCCGTACCGCTGCCATGACCGCGAGCAATAACCCCAAGGCAACTGTCGCCGAAAAAGAACAGGCCGAAAACCAGCTTTCTTCCACTCTTAAAACCATTTTTGCAGTCAGTGAAAACTACCCGGAACTCAAAGCTAGCAATAACTTTCTTCAGCTTCAAGATGAAATTTCCGACACGGAAAATAAAATTCAAGCTGCTCGCCGCTTTTACAACGGCAATGTCCGCGACTTCAACACCAAGATTCAGGTTTTTCCAACCAATATTTTTGCAAACGTTCTTCATTTTACCGCCTTTGATTTCTTCACCGCGGTAGCAGAAGAAAAACAAAACGTCCAAGTCAAGTTCTAAATTATGCCTGAGAATAATTCGGGATATAACCCTGAAAAATCAAAAGAAATCGGCAAAGCGGCAATAGAATCAGATGAACTTGCCGATAAATTTGATAAACGCATTGACCGGTTTATTGAAACCTATTTTTTCAAAGTTGATTTAGAAAATACTTCAAAAATTAATCGCCAAGTCAAAATGGATCGTTTTAATCAAATCATGGAGTTGATCAAACACGATCATCTGCTTACCAAAAAGGAGCGGGACTATATTCACAACCAGATAGCAGAAAAAGTTAATCTTAATTCCGAATCAGCTGACCCGGATGTTGCGGAAAAAAAAGAAAATCCTAAACAGGCAAAAAAACACAGCAAGTTTGTTGAAGAAGTAAGAACGATGATGGAAAATGATGAACCACATCCGCTTTTTTCTGATGAATACCGGATACCAAAAAATCCTGAAAGTGCTGAGCCTGAAAAAAAAGAATTGGATTATTCTTTAACCGCCGAACAAATATTTGAAGAGTTAAAAGAACAAAGCGGCTGTAAAATGTCAGTAGAAGAAATTGTTAAGGTTTTTACCGATTATCTCAAAATTAATTCCCGCCAAATGCCTGTAGCAGCCAGCTTGCGCTATACTAATTTTGAAAAAGTTGAAATAGAAAATTCCCGGGGTGAAATAATTACCACTTATTTATTCAACTGTAGCTTTAAAGGAAGAAGTAAGGGTATGATACAAAAAAGATGTTCAGTAACCTTTACTCCGATTTTACGCGGACTTCCGCCACATCAAACCAAAGATTTTGTACCGAAATTTTTTGCAACCACTGCTGCCAAATAATATGTATACTGAAATCGCCGCCAACAAAAGAAAATCCGTAATTTTAATGATGATTTTTATTGTGATAATCATTGGCCTTAGCTATGTCTTTAGTATGGCGCAAGGCGACACCACCTATGCGGGAGTCTGGTTTGCAATAATTTTTTCTTTTTTTTCTACCAGCATTTCGTATTTTCAAGGTGATAAAATCGCTCTTTGGACGAGCGGTGCCCGGCCCATTTCTGAAGAAGAAAATAAATATGTTTATCGCCTGGTAGAAAATCTTTGCATTGCCTCCGGCGCTCCAATTCCAAAAATCTATATTATCGACGACCCGGCCATCAATGCTTTTGCGACCGGACGGAAACCGGAATTGGCTTCTATTGCCATTACCACCGGCGCAATTCAAAAACTGGAAAATGAAGAACTAGAAGGAGTAATCGCCCACGAACTTTCACATATCCAAAATTACGACATTCGCTTTATGACTTTGGTCGCGGTGCTAGTTGGAGCAATTTCAATAATGGCGCAAATATTTTTACGCAGCCGATTTTGGGGTTCGCGCCGCCGCAGTGACAGCGAAGGCGGTGGTCAAATTATGGCAATCTTTATGATTGTTGGAATCGTGCTTGCAATCCTTTCTCCGGTTATTGCCGAAATGATTAAACTCGCAATTTCAAGGCGCCGCGAATATCTCGCCGATGCCTCCGGCTCACTACTCACCCGCTTTCCCGAGGGGCTTGCAAATGCGCTTGAAAAAATCAAGCAAGATAATTTACCAATGCAAAAAGCCTCACAAGCGACCGCTCACCTCTTTCTTGCGAGCCCGTTCTCTGGAAAAAATTGGGCCAATGCTTTTTCCACACATCCTCCACTTGACGAAAGAATTAAAAAACTCCGGGAGATGACGGTTTAAATTTTACAAATAAAAAACCACCCAAATGGGTGGTTTTTTAAATTATTTAGAAGCTCGCCACCACTTTATCTGCAATTTTTTTGCAAACAAAGTGGTAAGGCGGCGAGCTTCGGAGAACTCGTGCCAAACCATTTTTCTATTACTTAATAGATTCTGCCGCGATCCCATGTCGCGAGATAATTGGGGGCACGCCACCAACAGGGAACACCGTCTAGCTCCCAAAAAGTAAACTGCCGGCAAGAGCCGAACATTTCACCGACGCCGGTCGCGGCCGTCTCCCCTGAGCTTGGATCGCTAAGCACGCACTTGTCGGAACCCGTTAGACGCGTTCCGCTAAATCTTGAACCCGCCCAGAAAGTAACCGGAACTCCGGCACTGCTCAGGCAAACTCGAAATTGATCAGGAGCGCACCGATTGGTGCCCTTCGCGAGCTTGCCGCTATGGCAGTCGGACGCGGATCTCGCGACCTCATCAATATCTAGAGTTCCGAAGCTCGTAGCCTGAAACTTGGAAAGCAGGTCATGCTCGTCTTCGTGACGAACAGTGAAAACGATCACGATAACCGACAACATGATCGCGATGCTGAGCAAGCGCGTAAAACGGCTCCGGAAGAGGACCGCGGTAGCAAGGCTACCAAAGAACATGACAACGAGAAAAATGTTCAAATAAACATGGGACGTGGACATCGTTTCTCCTGGTTTGGGTTGGAAAGAACTGCGTAGGACAAGCCTACTTCTCGAAAGCGTTTTGCTTCGATAATCAGAGGAAAAAGTGACTTCTACCCCTAATTATCAAAACATAACATTATACTCCTTTTTTGCACTTTTGTCAATGGTATAATTTGGCTTATTCAAGCCAAATAAGAAACCCGCCAGCGGACTGGCGGGTTTTGGCTCATTTTTGCGGAAAAACGAGCAAAAACAATTAGTTTGCGCGCCCTCCGCGCTGACAAATGGCCGTAAAAATTTCGGCCGTTCTAACGCGTTCGCGAAATGCCTTTTGCTGCTCCCACTCGGGCCGCAGACGCGCTGTCTGAACAGCAACCAAAGTATTCATGACAACGGTTTCATCCGGATCCTCCCCAGGAACAAGGAAAGTATCCGGATTCCGGAAAAATGGTTCGAACTTGGCAAGTTCGGAACGATATATTTCCGGAGAACAGTCTGGCATGTTGACCTTGAGGGCATGACGAAGCCACCCATCCGTTTCACCCCGTTCTGAGGTGTAATAGGGTCGGATGACGATGGAGCCGACAAGCAGGGCTGAGAGATATGTAAACACCCGGCAGGCCGGCGAATTAAATTGGTCCGGATCAAGTTCGTCACACAACTTTTTCATGCGCCGATTATCGGCGCACCCCTGCAAAATACCTTCACCAAGAGCAAGCGGCAAAACCGCCACGCGCTCTTCATACTCAAGCAATTTGAATATGCTGTTGTCCAAAACTTTCAACCAATCACCGGAACAATTGATCATGAGATGCGTGGTGGCGCAAATCGATGCGTAATTTGCGATACCCGGAGAACCGGATAGAATTGCCACCATACCGGCTTTCGCACGCTCGTAAATGGCGATTGTCTTGTCTTCTCTTCTGGTCGAAGCGACGCTAAGCATTGGTGCCTCCCTGGTTAAGTTGTCAACGACGCGTAAACTTTTTTCTTCCTCCCTTAAAAAGAGCAATTTAAATTATTATAAAAAACTCCTCATTACGAGGAGCTTATTAACTTCTTAATTCTTGAAAGTTCAGAGTCAAGCGCTTCGCGTGTAGTCGCTTCAAGATTAAGTCGAAGCACCGGCTCGGTATTACTACTGCGGAGACTAATAATCCCCCACGGCATTTTAAGCCACAGACCATCGAGATGAGAAACTTGATCCGCGTCAGATTCATACATTTTTTTCACTGCTGATATAATATCATTTTTATCTTCCACAACAAAATTAACTTCACCGGAATGAAAATATTTCTGATAAGGGCGAATCAATTGACTAAGTGACCGGCCTTCGCGTGAAAGCAGCTGCAAAATATACAGTAGCGACAAATCTGTGGATTCAAGATTATAGATGTCGGCATAATATAAGTGCTGGGAAAGTTCGCTGGCAAAATCCGCCTTCTTTACTGACATCATTTTTTTAATTAAAGCATGTCCAACCATACACATTTCAGTTGTGGCGCCGGCCTTTTCCCAAACTTCCTTTACTACCATGCTAGAACGCAAATCATACAGCATATGGGCGTCACCTTCGTGTGAACGCAAAACTTCGAGACCGACGATAGCGCCGACAATTGACGGATCAACCACATTACCTTTTTCATCAACGAGACCAATACGATCAGCATCGCCATCAAGCGCAAAACCAAAATTTGCGCCCGTCAAAACAACTCTTTTTTGAAGTTCTTTTAAGGTTTCACTTTTAAGCGGATTTGCTTCATGGTTTGGAAAAGTTCCATCCGGCTCAAGATAAAGATAAGTCACTTCAACCGGTAAATGTTTAAGCATTCTTGGAAAGGTGGCACTCGCCATGCCATTGCCGGCATCAATAACTATTTTGAGCGGCTTAATTCCTTCGGGGCGAACTAACTCAAAAATTCTTTCTAAATATTCGCTAAAAACATCACGTGTGGTAATCAAACCCTTTTTTTCCTGACCTATAAAATCATTTTTTTCCACCAAGTCTCGAATTGCTTCCATGCCGTTGTTTTTTCCGACGGGCAAAGCGTTGCCGAGGGTCATTTTAAAACCATTATATTCGGAAGGGTTATGACTTGCAGTAACCATAATTCCACCGGCATATTCAGGAAAATTCGCGCAGGCAAAATTAAAAAGCGGCGTAGTACTAAGACCGATATTTACCACGTCTACTCCTTCATCCTGAATACCTTTCATGATTGCGTCGGCCAAAATCGGACTACTTTCACGCATATCACGGCCAACTACCACCGCTTGCCCGTCACTAAGGTCACCGCCGGAGCGTAAAAAAGTAATAAAAGCGCGTCCCACCCGGTAAGCAAGTTCTTCCGAAAGTTGCCCTTTGACGAGGCCGCGAATGTCGTAAGCTTTAAAAATTTCTGGACTAAATAACATAATATATTCTCTTTGACTCAGAATCTCCATTAGTGTACAATAAAGACGATAATTCAGCAATATTCTATACATATTTAAGGAAAATTTCAAGGGGGTAAATCCCAAATCAAAATATGAATTTACTTGACCGATTTTCCTCTCACCTGCGAGATGTTCTTGCCCGCAGTATTCATCTTGCGGCCGAATTAAAAAATTTAGAGGTTGAACCAATCCACCTCTTTTTTGCTGTCTCTGGCGAACATGGTTCCGTCGCAGCCGAAATTATTAATCGCCTAAAAATTACACCTAAAACTATTGAGCAAGCCCTGCTTAGTTTGCCGGTGCGCAAAACCGATTTACTCCATACTCCACCCCGCACCGTAAAAGAACAAACTCTGACTCCACTTTCTCCAATCACTAAAACGATTTTAGAGAAAGCCATGGCCATTGCCCAAGACAATAATCATAATTATATCGGCACCGAGCATTTATTTAGTGCTCTTGTCGAAGCCGAAGACCCCCTGATTGTCGATGTGCTGCAAGTAAACGCTGTTGACATGGAAGAATTGCTGAAACAACTTGATACGGTGCTTTCTAATGCGACTCACTTCCCTCACCTTACTGAAATAACAGAAGTGGCGAAAAAAATTGAAGACAATGTTGAAAAAAATATTAATCTTGAAGAAGAAATTGCTCCGCTTTCTACGACTCCGCCCAAAGTAAACAAGAAAAAAGAATCGGTTTTAGAATTTTTTGGCACGAACCTCACCAATCAGGCGGTACAAAAAAATATTGATCCGGTCATTGGCAGAGACAACGAAATTGAACGCGTGATTCAAATTCTTTGCCGACGCACAAAAAACAACCCCCTGCTTCTTGGCGAACCAGGTGTGGGCAAAACTGCAATCGTCGAAGGTTTAGCTAAAAAAATTCTCGAAGGCAAAGTGCCGGATATCCTGTTAAATAAAAAAATCTATACGCTCGACATGAGCATGCTTATCGCCGGCACTATTTACCGAGGTGAATTTGAAGCCCGCCTTCGGCAAGTTATTGAAGAAGCTACCAGCAATCCAAATATTATTTTATTTATCGACGAGATTCATAATATTGTCGGCGCCGGATCGAACCAAGGCACCATGGACGCGGCAAATATTTTGAAACCCGCACTATCTCGCGGACTACTCCGCTGTATAGGCGCGACTACTCCGGCAGAATTTAAAAAATATATCGAGCACGACGCCGCCTTGGAACGCCGATTTCAAACGGTTTATGCCAAAGAACCAAACACCGAAGATGCGATAAAAATTTTAAAAGGAATAAAACAAAACTACGAACTTTATCATAAGGTTGGTTTTAGCGATGAAGCAGTTGAGGCCGCAGTGCGACTTTCTGAACGCTATATCACCAACAAATTTTTACCAGACAAAGCAATCGATTTATTAGACGAAACTGCCGCAGCAAAGCGCCTCGGTGTAAAAAGCTCGGCGCGCGACAGTAAACTTTCACGCCTTGAACAGAAAATAGAAATTGTCGTGGCGGCAAAAGAAGCGGCAGCAAGAGAAGATAAATTTGATGAAGCGGTAAAAATGAAAAAAGAAGAAGACAAACTCCGCGCTGAACTCAAAAAAACTGCTTTGGAAAGCAAAAATAAAAAAATTGAGTTAATCGGAGTTGTTACTGAAAAAGATATTTTACTGCAAGTCGCTAAAATTATCGGCACCAAACCAAGCGACCTGCTTCTCGACGATTCATCATCACTAGATAATCTGGAAAAAATGCTTGCCGAACATATTGTCGGACAAGACGAAGCTTTGAAAGATGTCAGCCGGCAAGTTCGACAAGCGAAACTTGGACTCTCCCACCCCGAACGGCCGCTCGCTTCTTTTATGTTCGTGGGTGAAAGCGGAGTCGGCAAAACCGAACTAGCAAAAATTTTAGCCAAAACACTTTATTCGAGTCGTGAATCATTTATCAAACTAGACATGAGCGAATTCAACGAAAGCTTTGGCGTTTCAAAACTACTCGGCTCGCCGGCAGGATATATCGGTTTTAAAGAAGGCAACCAATTTACCGACAAAATTAAAATGAACCCGCACTGCGTAATACTATTTGATGAAATTGATAAAGCGCATCGCGATATCGTAAAACTGCTTTTGCAAATGTTAGAAAACGGTGAAATAACCGACTCAACAGGAAAAACCGTTTCTTTGCGACACTCAATAATTATTCTCACCACCTCCTACGGCGCCGCTGATCTCAAAAAAACTTCCTTCGGCTTCGGCAAGGATTCAACGGACAGTAAAGATGTTCAGGAACGAGCAACTGAAAAATTAAAAGAATATTTTTCACCAGAAGTAATCAACCGCCTTGATAAAATAGTATTCTTCAAACCGCTTTCACGTGAGACCCTGACCCGTTTAGCAGATCTTGAAATAAAAAAATTCAACGAACAACTCACTAATTACAGCACCTCGCTTACCTCAGATGAAAAAGTCCTTGAATGGGTCATCTCCCAATTGCCAGAAACAGGCAGCGGCGCGAGAGCGGTACGACGCTTTGTGCGCGAGCGAGTGGAAAATCTAATGTCAGACATTATTCTTGGTAAAAAAATAAAAAAGCGTTATACGCTTTCCGTAACTGATAATAATTTATCGGTGAAGTAATATGTCGGAGGATGGAGAATACAATTTGGATGAGGGGCCAGAAAAGGATAACTTTGAAGACGAAAGTAATCTGAGTTCCCCTCCACCTGCTGGCAACCCGCGTCAGCAGGATGATATTGCCACCGAAATGGCGAGCTGGCAAAACCCCGCAATCCACAAAGCGGATATTATTGTTGATAAGCCAAGTGGCACGGGCGGCGAACCGAATAAAGTGCCGGAAGGACAAGAAGCGGAGATTGCCAATCAACAACAAATTCAAAGACAGCAGGCCCAAAACCAAGCCATGCTGAGACAATCTGCAAATGCCGGCCTTAACGACTCATCCGGCAAAATAAAAGGCGATCTTTTTTCTGGTGATACAGCAGCAATTTTAAAAACTATTCCCGGGATCGGAGGAAGTTTGTCCGCCTTTAAGGTTTCCGATTTGGGAGGAAGAATTAAAATTTTAAAAAAACTCGATCGTCGTTTAAAAATTGCCAAATCTGGCGCGGCCATTGCCGATGCAACCATAACCTGGGTGGAAGCCTTTACCGCATCCTTACCAATTTTTATCGTGGGCCCTTTAATCATGATACTCATTGCGCCATTTTGGTTATTAATCTTCATGGTTTTTCAGGAAAAAGTACCCCTAGCCCGTTTGTCGAAAGTTGTCTCCAAAGCAACAAAACAAGTTAGTAAGGCTTTGAAACAATATCTGATGGCAGCTCAGGATGAACAACAACGGCAAGAGGCCCAAGAAGAATCTTTAGTTCAACAAGCTCAATTTAATAATTTGCCGGCGGCGAATGAGCCAACGGCTGGCCAAAAAGCTGCTTAATTTTTAAACTATGTCTCCACTTGTCAAAAGATTGGTTTTAATCGGCGGATTAATTTTTATTACCATTGCGATTGGCTGGGCGCTATATTCTGTTTTTAAAAAATCTGAAGTTGGAACAGGAAATAATCAACCCCCAACCGGCGGACAACGAACCGGAGACAACCGTTTCAACCCAGCCGGCAACCGAACTTCTACTGTGGGTACTGGAGGAACCGAAACTGAAACCGGCGGACTACCTACCGCAAATGTTATACCAGGACCAACCGGAAGTAACTATTATCGCCCGGAAAAAGAAACTGTTCTAACAAAAGATTTTGCTTTGTTTCCTTCCGTAGCTACCGCTGGCAGCGTTCGATACCAAAATGGCTCCGATGGAAAATTTTACGGCATTGGCCCGGACGGAAGCGTGCGCGAATTATCAAGTCAGGTCTTTTATAATGTTAAAAATGTTACTTGGAGCAAAGCAACAGACAAAGCGGTCCTAGAATATCCGGATGGTTCAAAAATAATCTATAATTTTGAAACCGACAAACAAGTTTCTTTACCAAAACATTGGGAAGACTTCACTTTCTCTCCAGACGGAAATGAAATAGCAGCCAAGAGCCTCGGTCTCGCGCCAGAAAATCGCTGGCTTATCACTATGAATGATGACGGCACCGGAACAAAATTAATTGAACCGCTCGGTGAAAATGCCAATCGTGTAACCATGGATTGGTCGCCTTCTAAACAAACCGTCGCTTTTTCTCAAACCGGTGAACCTCAGGGAGCCGATCGCCGCGAAGTTTTATTTGTTGGACTCAATGGAGAAAATTTTAAATCGATTGTTGTGGAAGGTCTCGATTTTGCATCACAGTGGTCTCCTTCCGGACAAAAATTACTTTATAGCGTCGATAGCGCCCGAAGTAATTTTAAACCTGAATTGTGGGTAGTTAATTCTTATGGTGACAATATCGGTTCAAGCCGACAAATGCTTCAGCTGAACACCTGGGCCAACAAGTGCACCTTTATGAATGATTCTACCGTGGTATGCGGCGTACCACGCGACTTGCCGGAAGGCGCCGGTATGTCCCCCGCGATTGCCGCGGACACTCCGGACGATTTATATCGCATTGATCTGCGAACCGGCATTCGCACGCCCATTGCACTCGAAAAAAATTATACCATCGACACTATCTCCTTCAACGCCGCAACAAATAAAATTATTTTTTCCGATCACCATTTGACCGGAGCTTTTGAAGTTGGTTTATAAACATTATGTTCTCAAATCAAAAAAAACTTTTCACCGGTCTCGGAATTATTATTTTATTAATTTCTATTTTCCTTGCTTTTGAAATTAAAAAAACTCTTTCAATTTCCACTAAAACTATCGCCGAACCAATCGTTGCAGAAACAGCAACCCCACTCAAAGTTTCTCAAGAAAATCGCGTCCTTGGCGCCGGAGAACTATGGATTGTAACTTATCTTGATTTTAATGATTCAAAATCGAGAAAGCTTTACCAAACTTTGGCTGATTTTGTAAATTCAAACCCAACCAAAGCTCAGTTATTTTTGAAACACACTCCCGTCGCGGGACTCTTTGGTGATAATGCTTTACCTAACAAAGCCGCTTGGTGCGCCCACCAACAAAAAAAACTCCCCCAGTTTATGAACGCTCTACTTGCTGGAAACAATATTAAAGAAAGCGGTCTACGCGCCGCGGCTGCCAGCGCTGAATTAAATATCAATATGTGGTGGACGTGCGCGAATGGTGAAAAAGCAAAAACAGCGGTAAACAAAGATACTGAAGAAGCAATCCAATTAAAACTTGGTAAACCACCGCTAATTTTTATAAATAATAAAAAAATCAGTACCATTCAAGATTTTGACCTAAATGAGTTACTAAATTCGTTGATCGCAGAATAATCCTATGCGCAGAATTTTCGCTAGTTTAACTTTAACAGTTTTCGCTTTTTTGTTTTTCCCTTGGCCGGTTTTAGCTGGATCGTGCCAGTGTCTTGATGTTAATATAAACGATACATCGGCACAGATTCAAACTTGCAGCTTTCCAAGCGGCGCTACTTCCCAACAAGATTGTTCTGTTCATAATAATACGACGGTAAATTCATCCATGCTTTCCGAATGCATTTATTATATTGGCAATAATTGTACAGGAGATAACTCTACCAAAGACCTTATTTCTCAAAATGTCACTTGTACGAGCGACAACGACTGTGGAGCAAAAGCGCTTTTTGCTGGCATTGCAAAATGTATAAATCAAAAATGCTGGTTCGATAATCGCGCGCTTCAGGCTTTTCAAAACGGAACAGTCTTGGGCCGTACCGTAAATTTTACCAAGCCAAAATTAAATATTTCAATTCCTTATGTTGATTTCTCTAAAGCAAGTCTAGATGCCGACGGATTTGTAAATATTCCTTATCTTGCGGAATACTTTGTAGGTGGTTACAAATTTGCTGTCACCGCAGCCAGCATGATCGCAGTTATCGTTATAATTCTAAACGGCTTTAGAATCACCATGTCGGGCGGAGGTGAAGATAGAAATACCGGCATCCAAAATATTACCAAAGCTATAACAGGATTATTTATTCTTTGGAGTTCTTATGCTCTACTTTATACTATTAATCCAGATTTGGTTCAATTTAAAATTTTAAAAGTTCAATATATTAAACCATTACCTAATATTGATGTTATTAAGGAAAGCTTAGCTAGTGGCACAACTGAAACTGGACGAAATGGTGTGCCCATTTTTAAACAATATGATTCACAATGGGGTGCGAATATTTATGGATCATTGGAAAAAGTTTGCGATCCGGTAGCAGATAGTGTCGAAACCACAAAAGAATCAACTGTCTGCTGTACTAATATTCAGGCGGCTGGCTGTGGCCCAACTTCTTTAGCAATGGTATTGGCTTCCTACGGAATAACTGTTTCACCGGCTGAAACAGCAAAGTTTGCCGGCCAACCAGACTTCGGAAGAATATGCAATATCGGTACGAATATTGGCTTAACTATTTCAAAACTTGACCAAAGTCCTTGGCCCACATTTTCAGGTGCCTCAGTAAGCAAAGCAAAAGCATACGAACTGCTCGCAAGTGGATCACCAATAATTTTTTTATGCAAACAATGTACCGGACAAAAAAATGATGGAACCACTAGAACTTACGGGGGTCACTATATGGTTCTTACTCAAATTGACGCAAACGGATTGGTATCTGTAAATGATCCGGCTGGAACCAGTGCTACTGCGATAGTAAACATGACTGACGCACAGCTAGAAAATAATGCTGGTTTTTGGTACGTTCACAAATAGTTATAGCTATGTCAAAAAATTCTCCAACTTATATTTGTAGCAACTGCGACGCTCAATATGTACGCTGGGCCGGACGCTGTTTAGAATGTGGAAAATGGGGAACGATCGCTGAAAGCACCGAAAATTCCGGGACTAAATCTCCTTCGGCGGTAACCAAAGTAGCCGCCGCAAAAACTACCACCCTTTCCCAAATCCAAGGTGAGTCTATCAAGCGTGTTTCTACTTCAATCGGCGAACTAGATCGGGTCCTTGGCGGCGGACTAGTACCGGGCAGTCTAATTCTGATTGGCGGCGAACCGGGTATCGGCAAATCCACTCTTACCATCCAGCTCGCGGCCGCTTGCCCGAGCAGTCTTTTGATTTCCGGAGAAGAATCGGTTTCACAAATTAAACTCCGAGCCGATCGACTAAAAATTACATCTCCCACATTAGAACTACTGAATGAAACAAATGTAGAAAGAATTATTGCGACTATTCTTGAAAAAAAACCAACGGTAGCGATTATTGATTCCATTCAAACTCTTTTTTCATCGGACGCTGAAGGTGAAGCCGGTTCCCCCACTCAAATCCGCGCCACCGCCTCAAAATTACTTGAATCACTTAAGTCGACCAAAACTGCGACTATTATCGTGGGTCATGTGACTAAAGAAGGATCGGTTGCGGGGCCAAAAACTTTAGAACACTTGGTAGACACAGTTATTTATCTTGAAGGCGACCGCCACCACCTTTATCGCATTCTCCGCACGGTAAAAAATCGTTTTGGTTCAACAGACGAAATTGGCGTTTTTCAAATGGAACACAACGGATTAGTTGAAGTTAAAAATCCTTCCGCAGCTTTTTTATCGGAACGCGGTGAAAACCAACCCGGCAATGTGCTCACCTGTCTCATTGAAGGCTCTCGCCCGCTCCTCATCGAGGTTCAGGCCCTGGTCACTAAAACTGCTTTTGGCTATCCAACCCGCAAATCCAGTGGATTTGATTTGAATCGATTACATGTTCTAATCGCCGTTCTTCAAAAGCGTGCCGGATTACAGCTCGAAGGATATGATGTCCATATTAATATTGCCGGTGGACTTACGGCCGATGAACCGGCGGCAGACCTAGCGATTTCGCTCGCGATTGCGAGCGCCTACAAAGACAAAGCGCTTGGCGCTGATCTTTGCGTGTTTGGCGAAGTGGGCCTCGGTGGCGAAGTCCGAACTATCGCTCATTCCGAACGAAGAATTAAAGAATGCGAACAACTCGGATTAAAAAGAATTTTGACCAACTCCGGAAAAAACAAAATTACATCAGCTAAGATAAAAATCCTGGACATCAAAAATATCCAGGAAATAATTAAACATACTTAAATCTACTCTAGATGGAAAGTGGTTTCCCAATCTTTAATTCTTTTTTCAAGTAAAGGAAATTCCGAAAGACGTTTTACAATTGCCTGGGCCGCGGTCCGGGCTTTTTTTATCAGGTCAACATCGGTAATTTTTGCGAGTCGGAGTTGCGTCATGCCGCTCTGCGAAGTGCCATACACCTCACCCGGCCCTCGGAGTTCTAAATCTTTCTCCGCGAGTTCAAACCCATTTTGGTGCGCTTCAAAATATTGTAAACGTTCTTTGGATTTTTGCGTTTCGGTTTCGACAAATAAAAAACAATATGATTGCTCCGCCCCCCGGCCGACCCGGCCGCGAAATTGATGCAATTGAGCGAGGCCAAACCGTTCTGCCCCCTCAATCATCATAATGCTCGCGTTTGGCACATCTACTCCCACTTCAATTACCGAGGTGGAAACTAAAATATCAATTTTACCCTCCTTAAAATCCGCCATTATTTCTTCCTTACTGCGTTCGCCTCCCGGTTTAGATTTAGCCGGCAGTCTGCCGTGTAAATAGGCAACTCGCAATTCAGGAAATATTTTCTCCGATAATTTTTTGTACTCGCTAAGGACTGACTTTTTTTCATCGAGCGGCGTCGCGTTTTCAATGAGCGGACACACTACGAACACCTGGCGTCCTTTGGTAACTTCTTTTTTTATAAAACCATAAGCCGCCTCTCTTTTCCGCGCTTCTACCAATTTTGTCATTACCGGTTTACGGCCGGGCGGCAATTCTTTAATTTGCGAAATATCTAGGTCGCCATAAAGCAACAGGGCGAGCGACCTCGGGATTGGTGTTGCAGTCATGCTAAGGAAATGTGCGCTTTTGCCCCTGTCCTCCGAAGCTTTAGCGGAGGTGGGTTTTTCTTTTATTTCCTTACGCTGAGCAACTCCAAACCGATGCTGTTCATCGACAATAACTAATCCGGCTTTGCCAAACTCCACCCCTTCGGAAAGCAAGGCGTGCGTACCTAAAACTATCTGTGCTTTTCCACCATGAATAACTTCCGTCAAATCTTTTTTTGACAATTCAACTTGCTGATTGTTTTCGTAAAACAAATGACTAGAGCGGGTAAAAAGCGCAACTGAATTATTTGGTAATAATTTTTTTATTGAGGCAAAGTGTTGGGTGGCTAATATTTCGGTTGGTGCCATCATAATTCCCTGAAAACCAGAAAGTACGGTATTATACAAAGCCATTGCTGCGACCACAGTCTTTCCTGAACCGACGTCACCGGAAAGCAATCGGTTCATCGGTTCCCGCCCAGCAATATTTTGCAAAATTTCCCAAGCCGCCACCTTTTGATCTTTGGTTAAAGCAAACGGCAAGCCGGCCACAAATTTCTTTATTTCTTCCTCGTGAAAAGTAAGTTTGGGCGCTTCAATTATTCCCTTTTTTAAACGTAAAAGCTCGGAACGCAACTGAACCAAAAATAATTCATCAAATTTTAATCGTTCGGTCGCAATTTTTATTTCTTCATTATTTTGTGGAAAGTGGACTTCCCTTATTGCCGCATTCAAAGAAACCAAATTGTTTTCAGTTTTTATTTCTTCCGGCAACCAATCCTGGATTGCGACCGCTGCCGGCATGCTCTGTTCAACCAAAAAACGTAATTGTTTTTGAGTGACTCCTTCGGTCAAAGGATACATCGGTACGAGGCGCCCGGTGTGAATAGAGGTTTTGCCGGCTTTTTCATAGGCAGGACTTACAAACTGCGGACCGAGCATGTCGCGCTTCACGGTACCCGATAAAAAAACCTGATCGCCGGAATGTAAATTTTTTATTAAAAATGGCTGATTGAACCAAACAACCCGGATACTGCCGCTTTCGTCGTTGACCAAAGCTTCGGTAATAAACCGACGATTGCGGACCCGGCGGTTGGCGATAAGTTCAATCACCCCTTTTATCGTTACTGACTCACCTTCTTTCAAATTATTTATTTCCGTGACGCGGCTGTAGTCTTCGTAGCGAAATGGAAAGTGATTAAGTAAGTCCTGAACATTAAAAATACCCAGTCGGTGCAGTTTCAGACTGGTGGTCTTTCCTACTTTGTTTAAACTGCTAATCGAGGTATCCAAATTCATACGGGCGGTATTATAACACAAGAATAATAATAAACACCCCATTTTGGGGTGTTTATTATTTGTGCGCTCATTAGGAAATCGAACTCGTCGCTTCGCTCCTCTCACGAAAACCTTCGGGTTTCCGTGAGCCTTCCTCAGCAATGCGGGGAAATACTTTCCCCGCCACCCCTTGGTTCGACTCCTGGTCAACAAATAACAAACACCCCAGAAATGGGGTGTTTGTTATTTGTGCGCTCATTAGGAGTCGAACCTAAATTTTCGGCTTCGCAGGCCAATGTCCTATCCATTGAACGATGAGCGCATTTTGACGTTAAAAAAACATCATCCTTAAACTGGGGCCTGCCCGCATTGCTACGCAAAGCGTTGCAGGCGGGCCAAGTATAACATACCTACGGCCGAAATTCAAGGGATGATTGTTTAACACTAGTGAATTTTCAATAATCTGGCTAATCGATCGGAAAGTGGCTCTTCTTCGTGCTCGGTTTCTTCCGACAAAAATTGTTTTATATAATCACGGATCGGGCGCGGGTCATAATCAAGAAGTGGAATTTTCATTCGAAACTTTACAACATTTTTCATTCGAAAATATAAATTTTTTACATTTCCGGCCGGATTATAAATAATCCAAAACCCCAAAAGCTCACTAAAGCGATAAAATCTTTTTCCAATAATAATGCCTGTTTCGGTAATTGCAAAATATACTTCTAGGGGTGGTTGCATCTCATGCAAATAAAGAACAATACCGAATAAAATAATTACTAACGCAAACAAATAATTTGCCGTAAATAGCGCGTACACCACGAGTAGCACCCCAAACAATAAAGCAAAAATGTACCAGCGTTTACTGCGGTCATATTCTTCGTATTCTTTTATCAGCCATTCAAAAACAACATTACCGGTATTTACTGTTTCTTTTGTGAGATCTTTGGGCATATTTTTAACAAGCGTGGATGATACTGGATTTGAACCAGTGGCCTTTGCAATGTGAATGCAACGCTCTAACCAGCTGAGCTAATCATCCGTTTCAGCAGGATTTTTCACTTCTCTCCTATCGCTAACATCATATCATTAAAAACTTAAGAAATCAAGATTGAAAATTATTCGGCTTCATGATACAATGATCAATAGAAATGCTCTCCGAATGATTAGTGACTATGGAACGCCGACCTATAAACATGCTTAATTCTCTCCAGCCGGAACAACAGAAAGTACCGGTGGAAAAAATAGAAAAAAGACGATCCGTCTTTTTTTGGGTTTTTATTGTCGTTTCCCTAATTATCGGCTCTTTACTCATACGTAATATAGTAAAAAGTCGGGAAACGGATATTACCACCACTCTCACTCCGCGTAAAATCGGTTTTTTTGACACTGTTAAAAATTTTATCTTTCGCCCCAACAATATTCTGATCGGTCAAAACGAAGATCGAATTAACATTCTCTTGCTCGGTGTTGGCGGGCCCGGCCACGACGGACCATACTTAAGCGATACAAACATTATTGTTAGCATCAAACCTAGCACTAACGAAATCGCGCTTATCTCAGTACCACGGGATCTGGCAGCAAAGGTAGGCAATCACGGCTGGCGCAAGATTAATGGTGCTGATGCTTTTGGCGAAGCCGAACAACCGGGCGCGGGCGGAGATTATGCCAGAAAAGTTTTTGAAGAAAATTTTAACATCAAAATTCCCTATTATATTCGGGTTGATTTTACCGCCTTTGAAGACATAATCAACAGCGTCGGCGGAATTACCGTAAACGTACCAAATTCTTTTACGGACTCGGCCTACCCAGGAAAAAATTTTTCATTCCAAACTATCAGCTTTGTTTCCGGCGTTCAAACCATGAACGGTGATGACGCGTTAAAATACGCTCGCTCGCGTCATGGCAACAACGGTGAAGGATCGGACTTTGCGAGAGCTCGTCGTCAACAACTTATTTTAGAAGCACTCAAAGAAAAAATGCTTTCCCTTGGCACCTACGCAAACCCAAACCGGCTTCAAGAAATATATTCTTCACTCGCATCTCACGTCAACACCAATTTTAATTTTGCTGAAATGGCCTATCTCGCTTCATTCGCGAATGATATTTCCGGCAGCCGTCGCCTAGTACTTGATAGCGCGCCAGGCGGATATTTAATAAATACGACCGGTGAAAATGGCGCTTTTATTCTCTCCCCTAAAACTGGCAACTTTGATTCTATTAACTCTGCGATTGCCAACATTTTTTCAACACCTGGCGACAATGTACCAATCGCCTCGAATATTCCAACAACTGTTTCAGAACCAATCCACTCTTCTCCAGTAGCTGCCACTTCCTCAGCCAATTTAAAAATCGAAGTAGAAAATGGTACTTGGATCCCAGGCCTCGCTGCTAGAATCCAGAAAAAGTTGCAAGATAAAGGATTTGAGGTTATTATGGTCGGTAACAGCCTAAAAAGGCCAATTGAAAGAACTGTCATATATATCCTGAATAATCAGGTAAACGCTAGTTCTGTAGCAGGTTTATCTAGTCTGCTCAAAGCCGCAAACACCAATACCCTACCGGAATGGCTCGCAGATTCTTATGACAATCCAAAAACCCCAGAAGACGAAACTGGTATGAAATATAATAAAGACGCCGATATACTTATAATTCTCGGCACTGATACTAAAGAATAATATGTCCACTCCCGCAAAAATAGTTGAAAAAAATTTACCAGTAGTTGCGCTCGTCGGCCGGGTCAATGTCGGCAAATCGACTTTGTTCAATAAAATCATTGAACAGAACCTAGCAATGGTTTCGGATATTCCCGGCACCACCCGCACCCGCAACATCGCCGTTGCTTCTTGGCGCGGCAAACAATTTCGCCTGGTTGATACCGGTGGTCTTACTTTTTCCGAAGATGTACCACTCGAAGATGATATTATTAAACAAACCGAACTCGCTATCGCTGAGGCAGATCTGATTGTTTTCGTAACCGATATTGAAAACGGACTTCTTCCCCAAGAAGTTGAAATTGCCAAACGCCTCCGCACCAAAGCAAAAAACAAACCCCTAATTTTCGTCGCTAACAAAGCTGACGGAGTTCAATCTCACAACAAAGTTCATGACCGTGAATGGCGCAAGCTCGGCCTTGGCGTACCCCTGCCTATTTCCGCAACTAGCGGAGCGAATCTTGGCGATCTCTTAGATCTTGTCTATAAAGGTCTTGGCAAAGCCAAACGCCGCCCAAAAAAATACGACGAAGAAAAACCAATCAAAGTTGCCATCATGGGCCGGCCAAATGTCGGTAAGTCTTCTTTGTTTAATAAACTTATCGGCGAAGAAAGAGTAATTGTAAACCCACTCGCCCATACTACCCGTGAACCTCATGACATTTTAGTTTCCGAAGGAAGCACCTTTATTCAATTTGTAGATACGGCCGGTATCAGACGAAAAGCAAAAGTCAGCGGCGAACTAGAACGCCTTGGTATCGCCAAAAGTATCGCAACCATCAATAAATGTGATGTAGTACTATTAGTGCTTGACGCGACTGAACCGGTTACCGATCAAGACCAACAGCTGGCCGGACTTTTGCGCGAACACACTCGCAGTGTAATTATCGTAATTAACAAATGGGATCTCGCCCAAGACAACAGCGACGAGTTTAGAAATAATGTTAAAAAAGATATTTACGCTTCTTTCCCCCACCTCAGTTTTGCGCCGATCGTTTTCACCAGCTCCAAAACTGAATACCGAGTTCACCAAATTTTTCCTTTAATCAAACAAGCCTGGGAGGGGCGTCAAATTGTTATTTCCGATGAAGTGCTCGCGGATTTTTTGAAACGAGTTACAAAAAAACGCCTTCCGACCAAAGATCGCGGCGTTCGACATCCGCGCGTAATTTCCATGTCACAAATTGGTTTCAACCCCCCAATGTTTGAACTTCTTATCAAATCCAACACTTCCCTTCACATTTCCTATGTTCATTATCTAAACAACCGCTTGCGTGAAGAATTTGGTTTTTTTGCGACGCCGATTGTCATGAAAATGACCAAGCTTAAACATCACATGTCTACTTAGCATTTGCCTATGAAAATAATTGTTGGCCTCGGAAATCCAGGAATAAACTACGAAAAAACCCGTCACAATGTAGGTTTTATGGCGATTGACCGAATCCAAAGCGCTTTTGATTTACCGAATTTTTCTGTCAACAAAAAATTGCATGCTGCAGTTTCAAAAGGGAAAATCGGCCGCACCATAGTAGTACTTCTAAAACCGGAAACTTTTATGAATGATTCGGGTGTGTCAGTAGCAGCCGCTCTGAGTTTTTTCAAAACAACAATCGACAATCTTATTGTAATTCATGATGATAAAGACATTGTTCTCGGCGAAACCCGTGTTCAAGTCGGGCGGGGCGATGCCGGACACAATGGCGTAAAATCAATTATTGAAAAAATCGGTACCAAAGATTTTCGCCGACTCCGCATTGGCATTGAGCCGGAAGATGAAATAATTCTTGATACTGCCGATTTTGTCTTGCGCCGATTTTCATCCGATGAAACAAAAAAACTAAACAAAGTACTTGATAATGTTACCGTCGAAATAAAAGAATTCGTTTAAACCAAGGAGGACATGAATTACGCAGCCGCTATCTGCTACTTCCCCAAAATAACTTATGTACGGGCTCGTAACCTCCTGACCCGTTTTTCTGATCCTCAAACCGCTTTTTTTGCTGAGTTAGATGATTTAGTGCAGGTAGGTTTTAGCGAAACAATCGCGCACGAATTCATGATTTGGCGAGAAAAAATAAGCGTCGAAAAAATAACTGAAGATCTTGCCAGCTCCAAAATCCAAACTGTTTCTATTTTTGACGATACCTATCCAATACTGCTTAAAGAAATTACCGACCCGCCGCCGGTTCTTTTTTTTCGCGGCAATTTGCCAGATTCAAATAAACCATCAGTAAGCGTTGTCGGCACCAGGCGCTGTAGTATTTACGGCAAACAAATTACCCGAGATATTTCTAGTGAGCTTGCTGAAAATGGTGTCGTGATTGTGAGCGGGCTTGCTCTTGGCATTGATGGCATTGCTCACGAAGCAACTCTTGCTAAAAATGGTATCACCGTCGCCGTGCTCGGCTCCGGAGTGGATCGGCGCCATGTTTACCCAAGCGCTCACCAACCGCTTGCTGAAAGAATTATTGAAAATGGCGGCGCTATTATTTCCGAATATCCGCCAAATTTTGAACCGACCCAATATTCTTTCCCCGCCCGCAATCGAATTATTGCCGGGCTTACCATGGGCACAATTATTACCGAGGCGCCTCTATCGAGCGGCGCCCTTATTACCGCCGAACGCTGTCTTGATTACAACCGCGATATTTTCGCAGTTCCACATCCGGTAACTTCGATCCAAGGAGCGGGCGGTAATAAACTTTTAAAAAAGGGCGCAATTCTAGTTACTGAAGCTTCCGATATTTTGGAGGCCCTCGAAATACAAACCAATTTTCGCAATTCGGGTGTTACCAAAAACAAACCAACCATACCAACCAACCCCCAAGAAGCATCAATATTTTCATTGCTTGAAACCGGCCCTAAACACGTTGATGAAATCATCAAAGAATCCGGTCTTGAGAGCAGTAAAGTGATGGGAACCCTGACAATTCTTGAAATGAGCGGAAAAGTCGTGAACAACGGTGGAATGACCTATGTTTTGCGTTAAAAGCGCTAATTTGGCCCAAAAATTGACAAATTCGTGCCCTTGAGGTAATCTCTAAGGCGACTATATATAATGAATGGAAGAATCAACATATCTTCTGTTTAAACCCATAGCCTATGAAAAAACTAGTCATTGTCGAGTCCCCCACCAAAGCTAAAACCATTGCTAAGTTTCTTGGTAAAGATTACATTATCAAGTCTTCTTATGGTCATTTGCGTGATTTGCCAAAAAGCAAAATCGGCATTGATGTAGAAAATGGCTTTACCCCTCAATATGTGGTTAGCAAAGAAAAAGCTAAAACAGTTCTCGAACTAAAAACTGCCGCTAAAAAAACCGGCGAAATATTATTCGCAACTGATGAGGACCGTGAAGGAGAAGCTATCTCTTGGCACCTCGCTCATATTCTTGGCATCGACCCAAAAGAAGCCAAACGCATTACTTTTCATGAAATTACTAAGTCGGCGATTTTACACGCGATTGAAAATCCGCGCCATCTTGATTTACATTTGGTCGATGCCCAACAGGCTCGCCGAATACTTGACCGCTTAGTAGGTTATAACTTATCACCATTTTTGTGGCGCAAAGTTACCAAAGGTCTTTCCGCCGGTCGTGTTCAATCGGTAGCAGTGCGCCTTGTGGTTGAACGTGAACGCGAAATAAAAGCCTTTAAGCCAGATGAATACTGGTCCCTGGAAGGATTGTTTTCAACAACTGAAAAAGAAGAATTTCTCGCAAAGCTAAACAGCATCAACGGAAAAAAATTGGATAAACTGGATTTGAATAACCAACCCCAAATAGATGAGATTGTAAAATCACTTCAAAAATCTACTTACAAAATAACTAGCGTTGAAAAAAAACAAACTTCCCGCTCCCCCCTTCCTCCTTTTACTACTTCTACCCTACAGCAAGAAGCCAACCACGTACTTGGATTTTCGGCTAAGCAAACCATGCGCCTAGCTCAACAGCTTTACGAAGGTGTGGATATTGGCTCCGAAGGATCGGTCGGTCTTATTACCTACATGCGTACCGATGCGGTAAACCTGTCGGAAAAATTTCTCGGCGATGCCAAACAAATAATTGGAGAAAAATTTGGCAAAGAATATCAAATTGATGCACCACGCGCTTTCAAAAATAAAAGCAAAGGTGCCCAAGAAGCGCACGAAGCAATTCGCCCTACCGAAGCCAGCCGGATGCCAGATGAAATACAAGATTTTCTTGATCGCAACCAATACAAACTTTATAATTTAATCTGGCGCCGCGCCGTTGCCACCCAAATGGCCACCGCCGAACTAGATTCGCTTAGCGTTGATATTGAAAGCGACAACAAATACAACTTCCACGCGACCGGCCAAACCATTGTTTTCGACGGCTTCTTAAAATTATTTCCGGACAAGAGCAAAGAAACTATTTTGCCAAATTTGAAGGAAAATGAAAAAGTAGACTGCAAAGAACTTCGTCCAGAACAACATTTTACCGAACCGCCGGCCCGTTATTCCGATGCAACCTTGGTAAAAATTCTTGAAGAATACGGCATTGGCCGACCTTCCACCTACGCTCCAACCATCGCGACCATTGAAGACCGCGGTTACATTGAACGCGACGAAAGAAAGCGTTTATTGCCGAAAGAGATTGCCTATCTCGTGAATGATCTTTTGGTTGAACACTTCCCGCAAATTGTCGACTACGAATTTACCGCGCTCATGGAAGAAAATCTCGATGCGATTGCGCGCGGCGAAAAAGATTGGCAACCAATCATCTCCTCTTTCTACCACCCCTTCAAAGAAAACCTAGATGCCAAAGATGAACAAATAAATAAAAAAGATATTACGGAAGAAAAATCTGATGAGGTTTGTAACAAGTGCGGAAAACCGATGGTAATTAAATTTGGCCGATTTGGTAAATTTTTTGCCTGTACCGGATACCCAGAATGTAAAAATACCAAACCCTTGCCGGGCGATACGCGCGGCGCGGCGGCAGCACCGGTGCCAACCGATGAAAAATGTCCAAATTGCGGCGAACCGATGATGCGTCGAATGGGACGGTTTGGCGCGTTCCTCGGCTGTTCGGCTTATCCGAAATGTAAAACAATAAAAAATATTGATGTTAAATTAGACATGAAATGCCCGAAATGTGGAACTGGTGATGTCGTTGAAAGACGCAGCAAGCGCGGAAAAATGTTTTACGGCTGTAATAACTACCCAAATTGTGACTTTGCCCTCTGGAATAAACCCAACGGCGAATTTTGTCCAAATTGTAAATCTGCCTTAACTTTTGGTGCAAAAAACACCATTAACTGCAGTAATAAAGAATGTGGCTTCTCAAAAGCGGCACCAGATGTTTAAACGGTTTGCCAAGCATCAAAGGACGGGTTATAATTAAAAATAACCCGTTTTTTTATGCCCGAACGAATAATCATTCCCCCAAACCTGACAATTAACAACATTATTGAAGGTTTGAAACACTACGTAAGCCCTACTGATATAGAAGTGGTTAAGTTTGCATATGAAACTGCGGAACGCGCCCACCTCGGTCAAACCAGAAAATCTGGTGAACCATATATTATTCACCCCCTCGCAACCGCATATATTTTAACTTTAATGCGTATCGATGTTTCAATTGTGGCGGCCGCGCTTTTACACGATGTACCCGAAGACACAGCGGTAACGATTGAAGAAATAGAAAAAGATTTTGGGCCGGATATCGCCTCCATGATCCGCGGCATTACCAAACTCAGCAAACTAAAATATC